>DAHVFH010000208.1 GCA_027317105.1 Cytophagales bacterium | reverse complement strand
CAAGGAGGTTTAAACTTCGAGTTTACTAGCCTTGCGTTAAATGTAGATCAAAGCTGTGATTGGTGTAAAGAGCGATCACAGTATGCTTAACGAACCGCGTAGTACGCGACCCGTACGCTACGTGGTGTGAGAGCCTCTCCCAGCTAGCATCCGCTAGTGGGGCGGGCTACTCGATTGGGTGCCTGTGCCCTTGCCTTACGTTAATATGTCACCGATAGATTTAAGTGTCCACCGAGTCCCTTTTGAATAATTCTCATCAAGGTCGACAGTCTAATGTCACTTGCGTTGTTCTCAATTCGTGAAATGTAAGACTTAGTTGTCCCACATTTTGTAGCCAATTGCTCTTGTGTCAAATTTTGTTGCTCTCTCATTTCTTGAATGAGTACACCAAGTTTGAACGCTTCAAAACCTTGTTCGTACGCGTCTCTCTTTGCAGTCCCTTTCTTTCCATACTGTTTGTCAAGGTGGTCAGCAAATGAGGTTAAGTTTTTATTTACCTTTTTTTTCATCGAAGTACTGTTTTTTTAATCTCTCAGCCAGTTCAATTTCTTTCTTAGGAGTCTTCTGGGTTTTCTTTTGAAAACCGTTAACCAAGATTATTAGTTGTCCTTTATCGAAGAAACTAAAAACTCGATAAATATCACTTCCAACTTCGACACGAACTTCAAAAATTCCGTCAGAGTCCTCCATGTGTTTAAAGTACTTTTCAGGAACTCTGTCAATGGTAGAAATTAACCCCAAAGTCCAGTTGAACTTAGCCTTTACTTCTGGTTTCAAGGTTTCAAAGAAGTCGAGGTAATACCTCTTGTAGTAAAATATGTTCCTGATAAAGTCTTTGTCCACGGGGCAAAGTTAGCTAATTAGGAAACTCCATCCAAGTCGAAAAAGTTTCAAATTTTGTCAAATTTGTCGGCTGAAACCGGGCATGGCACCCAACGCCCAGTGTTTATTGCGTGCTGGGATTTTGAAAAGCTTTCTTGTCCCCGGCACAAAGCGAAATTAAGAAAAGAAAACTTTGAATCAATCACCCGACCCAGCATGTAATAAACACGATGTTGGCAGCTTTTATTTCTATCTCAAATCAATATTGTTGCCTGTCAATCGGTATTCTCTTGAGTCAACCTCAAATAAAAAAATGTCTTGTCCCTTTAACTTCACGTCTATGTTAAATCTATCGTTCTTAAATACTTTCTTCGGATAAGAAAACGAAATGTCCTTCACGTTGAAGTCTTTGTCCTTGAGATAGTATTTCTTTGATTTCAATTTCTCATTGAGTTCTCGAATTAGTAAATCAGTTTTCTTTTTGTCAACTGTCACTGAATCTTGTTGGGAAAAACATTTTCCGGTTACTATAATTAAGAGTCCTACGATTATAATTTTCTTCATTGTCCGAAATAATTGCTGCCAACGCCCTGTGTTTATTGCGTGCTGGGATTTTGAAAAGCGTTCATGTCCCCGGCACAAAACAAAATTAAAAAAAAACAAAATATTGAATCTACTACTCACCCCAGCATGTAATAAACATGATGTTGTGGGTAGTTTGGTCTTCTTCCATCGATTAGTGCTTTGTCCCAAGTGAGAAAACTAGCATTGAAGTGATAAGTAGTCCAAGCGCTGTAGTTAATATTATTGAGTAGGTTCTAATTTTACGTTTTTCAATTTTCTGGCTGTCCACAATCAACCTAACTGATTTGATGAACATATAGGTAGGAAGAATAATCCATAGTCCCAACATTATTAACGCCCAAATGAGTCCTTCTCCATTATGAATATTGAATGTCCACAGGTTTGTAATTATGTATCCGAAAATAAAACTTAAAATTCCAGCTACTGGATATTTTATTAACCTCTCAGTAACTCCCATTTCCGTTTCGTTAATCATTATTGTCCCATATGTCTGGACCAAATTACCCACAACGTTTGTGCATAAGCAGTGGCGGGTGTTCGAAGCGCTTCACTGTCCCACGACACCAAACGTATTTTGAAAAACTAAACTACAAATTTACATTGAACCCCGCCATTGATTATGCACTTTGTTGTGGGCTGATGGGCCTTCTCCATTTTCTTTTGTAAATCTTACTGTCTTCAAGTGGTCGATGTCCCGGTCTTTGTCGAAAGTCAAAGTTGTCGGCATCAAATTATCCTTGTAAGCCAATCTATCCAAGGGGTGCAAAACTATCCGCGAGAATTTTTGCACCCTTTGAGCGATTACACTTCCAACATAATGTTTGTAAGTTGTCTTCTGATGTAATTCCGCCTTTAGAAAGAGGAATAACATGGTCAATTTCTAATAATAGATTTTTCTCATCATTAGTTGATAATTTACACTGTCGACAGGTGTAATTATCTCTGGTTTTAATTCTTTCACGTAGGCTTGCCGTCATTAATGCTCTTTGCCCCTCAACGCTATTTCTAAATTTTACTAAGTCATTGAGATAGTAAATCAATTTTTCTAGATTCTCTACGTTTAGTTTTATGTCGCATTTAGAAGAACTATTTCCGCCAGCTGATACATATTGAAATGTATATACAGGGAAGTATAGATCGCTCAAATCAATAACTTCAAAACCTAATTCTTTAATCAATCTGTTTTTACTAAAAGAATATATTAAGGGCGGAATAGAGCTTTTAATATTATTCATTATCGCGTCTCGCTCTCTTTGCAATAATTTTTTTCCTTGTTCAGCTGCGGCAAAGTCATTTAATACGCTTTCAAAGTTCGATAACGTTTCTTCACTTATTTTAATGTCGAAGTATTTACAGAGATATTTAAAAGGTTGATTGCTCGCATTTTTACATACAGTCGCGGAACAATTGTACACTCGGTTGCTTTTAATGTCCTTACTCCATTCTTTCCTTTTAAAATTGTAGTTGCTATAATCATGTAGATGGCTTTCTCCATAATCATAAGATTTTACGTTCACGTATGAACATTTTAATTCTTGAATATGATGATTTAGCTCATTCGAATTTTTTGTATATTCTTGAATACTATCTTTTATGATTTTAAACTTGCTACTGTTGAAGTATAGATTACAGTATAGTTGATAAATTAAAAATACAGCTCCATAGATTATGGGAATGAATACTATTAGTTGCAAAAATGATAATGGAGTTGCTATATAAGCAATAATGAAGGTAATCACTACTAATAAACAACCTGCCCCCGTTTCAGATTCGTTCTGTCTCACAGTTATTTCTTAATTGTTGTGGTGTCACGAACATGAATGTAAATAGTATCATGTACTAACTGATATCTAGACTTGGACAAACTGTCTACAAGCAATTGTCGATACATTAATTCTGTCTGTTTTGATAAAGTTTTATTCTGTTGAAACAACAAAACCGATTGTGCAATTACGGCAATGGAGGCAACTCCACCAATAAATTTTACCAAGTCCAAGGTCTTCTTGGTGGTAGTTAATATTGTATTATTATTTAGTTCCTTCTGTCCTTCTGTTGTTATAGTCCAGCCCTTTTCATTTTTGTCTTTGTGAGATATATATTTTTTATCTACAAGCGAAGCAATTATTTTTTCATACTTGTCCGTTGGTGTGCGATTGAATTGTCCACGGAGTTGATTGTCTGTAATATTGTATTCCTCAACCCTGTCGTTAAGATAGAACAGTATTTCATTTTCTAATTTTTCCTCTTCTGTCATTGTCCTATGCGGTTAATAATTGTGTGTTCGCGGTACAACAAATCTCGTCAGCCGAGTCTTAATAATGCTTGAAGTTCTTGTCCCCGAAGCCGTGGCCCATTTGCCCACAACGCCCTGTGTTTATTACGGCTTGGGCATGGGAGCGTTTGTTAAATGAGGAACGAATGACAAACGCGACTACACCGAAACTGCAAAACGAGGCCGCAACAAAATTAATAAACTAAACTTCAAATACTCACCGTACGCCCAAGCTGGAA
>DAHVFH010000202.1 GCA_027317105.1 Cytophagales bacterium | reverse complement strand
GGCGAATCTAGCAAAGCGCATTAGGGAAGGAGATGAGGTGGCATTAAAGAAGTTAGTGAACGCCAATCTGCGTTTTGTGGTATCCGTAGCTAAACAATACCAGCAAGGTGGAATTACCTTGAGTGATCTGATCAATGAAGGTAATTTAGGTTTAATAAAAGCAGCCTCTCGTTTTGATGAAAAACGGGGCTTTAAATTCATCTCTTATGCCGTCTGGTGGATACGCCAATCAATTTTGCAAGCCTTATCAGAGCAATCCCGTATTGTGCGATTACCAGTGAACCGAATTGGTACACTTGGGAAATTGAACAAAACATTTTCAGATCTTGAGCAGAAATTTCAGCGCGAGCCAACCGATGAGGAATTAGCTGACGTGATGGAAACTACTGCTGAAGAAATACAAAAGATTGCCAGCCATCGTGGCCATAAGGTTTCCATGGATGCACCCTTGGGGCATGATGGAGATGGTGGTACATTAATGGATGTTATGGCAGATCAAAGTGCTATGCAGCCGGATTCAGACTTGGAAAATGTATCCTTAAAAAAGGAAATTCAATTTTCTCTATCTCGATTATCTGAGCGTGAAGCAAGCGTTTTGTCTTTGTTTTATGGTCTTTCAGGTGGTCATGCTCTTTCTTTGCACGACATCAGTGAGAAATTTGATTTGAGTACAGAACGCGTAAGGCAGATCAAAGATAAGGCGACACGGAAGTTGCGCAATACACCAAGACTTACCGCTCTTAAATCCTATCTGGGATAATCAATTATTTAACATAATATAAATTATATAACTCTTTCCTCGCTAAGTTCCTGACGCACTGGAACTGCTAAATTAAATCAGCAGAATTGCCATGATAGAATATGCAATACATTGATTAATAATGATTTACATACCTATTTACACGTTTTCATATCAAAACGCATAGAATCCAATACCAAATAACTTCTATGAACTATTTTGCCGCTTTTTGATCTATTTTATCGGAGACACACTCGGGCAATTCATTGGACTTGTCCTCTGGCGCCGAAAAATAATGGATTCCAAGATCGTGGAGAAATATTTTTGTCCCGATGCCATGATCTTTGGCCTATTGTTTCCACGTAACGTTTAGTTGGATTTAGGCTCTCGGATGACATTTATCAAAGTTTTTTTTGATGACATCTAGCGTAACCCTTTCGGCGCAAAAAGTAGTTGAGGCTAATTCCTTGTAACCCATTTGAATTTGTAAAGCTTTTAAAGGTACTCTTTGCTCATTCATCGCGTGAGTTGCAAAAGTGACACGCAACATTCGAGGGCCAATTTTTAGGCCCATCGCACCATATGTCATTTTACTTATCCTATTGTATACGACTGGGTTATTAAGTTGCCTTCCGCGCGAATTTGTGAAAATCCAATTTTCATTCTTACAACCTAATTGCATTGCTTTTATAAAATGCCTGACGGATTCCTTAGTGTATTCAGGCATGCTCACTATACGATCATTAATACGATCGGAGCCTCGTAACCTGAAGAAACCAACTTCACCTTGTTCAATAAAGTCGGACACCTTCAGGTTGCACAATTCACCACCCTTAAGACCAGTTCCAATGAGAACATTCAGCATTGTCAAATCTTCGATTTTTACAGATTTATCATTTTTAACCAACTTATAAAAAAGAAATAACTCTTCATGTAACAAAGTCACTCTCTGAATTTTCTTCTCCCTAAGTCTTAGAAGCTTTGAAGATGGACAACGCAACACATATCCTTTGCTGAGCATCCAACAGTAGAAAATGTTTATAATGCCCATTTCTTTGTTAGTAGTTCTTGCTGAGGTCCTTTTTATAAGTAGTTTCTGGTAGCCACAAATATCCTGAAATGTGGCTTCAGCAAAAGTTACTTTTCTTTCGCTTAGAAAATTCTGAAATGATGAAAGAACAAGACTATATTGTCTTATTGACTCTTTCGCAAGTCCGCGAGTTTTTAATTGATCAATATAAAGTTTGACTTCGTTCATATTTCATCGGGTATATATTTCTTACAAATCTGCCACAGAAAGGTTTGAGGTTCTTTGTTAATCATCTGTTATCAAATAATCTTTTAGATCAATCGACTTATCTGGTTTAAAAGGAAGAATTGGTAATATGGTCTTCGATTGTCCAACTAATTCCATCACTTGTGATTCTAGCAATGTGTATTCCTTTCTGTAGTCCTTTCGTTGATAAAAAACGCCGGACTCTATTAATTTTTGCAATGTTAACCGCCCAAAATTACATGATGTAATTATTGCAGACGTCTCGTTCAAATAGACCTTTGCATGCAGCCCAGGAAGATGATACACGCCAATATTGTACAAGTTTTCAAGTTTGTGTAAAACTTTATCAGGAAGTTCCTTTCCTAAGACCAATTTAATCTTAACGCCGCGCTCTATAAGTCTTATGAATTCAAATACCTCAACGCTGGTAATTTCGGTGCTATAACTGCAAACAATGAAGAATTCTCGGGTCTCATTGATCATCATCGATATCTCTGATTTTATCAAATTGAAATTCAACAATTTCATTTTGTCGACTGGTCCAATGTTAGATAGCCTTTATCCACTAACAGGCCTCGTAATTTATTTATCTCCATATTCAGAATCCTGAAATCACTTGCTCGATTAATCAGCCGATCAATAATTTTTTTTCCGAGAATGCCCCTTGAAAGGCAATGCTGCCCCAATTCTCGTGCGTCTGGCGGTGGCAGTTCTTCCCAAATAAAGCAAGCGAGAAAATTACTAATCTCTGAATGTTTCGTTGACCAAATCTGCAGCTTCCTAAATTTTGAAGCATTAATTGATAGTACTACACCTGCATGCCGTTTAATTTCCTCTACAAGTCTGCAAACTACTCCATATTCACGTAAAGAAAGATTCTCGGCGTTGTAAATGATTATTAGCCTTTTTCTTTTGGTTTCATTCCTGAACAGATGCCCTATTGCGTTTACCAAGTAATCCTCATGCGTAGAGTGTAGTTTTATAAAAATAGGAATGTCTACATACAGAAACTCAGTCAAGATTTTTTTTAGCCGCTTTGTTTTGGTGCGGATTCCGTAATAATATTTGTATCTCGTGCGTTTAATAAAATCTTCAATTCCCGTGCGTACGCCATATCCGGTTTCATTAATTAACCCTATGCACTTCAGTGTCGAAGCGGCACTCAAACAGGTATCGTATGCATAGGTGCAATTTGCTGTAGTTGTTTTAATGAACCTCTCATCGATTGCCAGTCGTTTGAAATCAAAATAATCCTCGTTATAAAGGTCGTTTTCCATTACCGTTGTGCCTTATTTTAAATGGTTTGAAAACTGTCCTTGGCCCTGCTTTTTTCATAGGCCTCTGCAGAGAGGTGGACTTAAACGGATCAATCTTAGTGACGTCACGATTCTGGATGATTTCAAGAATTTTATCAAGGACTTCACCTTTTTTGCCGCTTGAATTCTTTTCTTTTTGAATTTCTTTGATCACCGTTGATAAATCAGCGCCTAAAGTCTTTTCAACATCTCTTGATATTTCGCTAATCAATTTTTTAAGATTCTTTTCCATCAAGCTTCTCTGTCTTAGGAATTCTAACAGTTTTACCCTTCTAGAAGGGTCTATTTTTTGATCTATCCTGTTGCCATAGAGTCGTTCTTTCAAAGGAAATTGCATCACATATCGGAGTGTCCCTAATTCAAATACGTGAATGGAATTGGGCCGGACTGGGTTCATGTAGAGATCAAAGGTATCCCCTACCCTTTCAGTCACAAACTTTTGTTTTTCATTGGAACCAGTAATTTCATTAGGAGTCCATCCGAAGAAATAGTCCATCCCATCAAACGGGACTAGAAATTCAGCTTGTGAAAATTTCCGATGTGCATGATGCCACGAGAGATAAGCGACATATTTTTCTTCGATCTGAATTGAGTGAGGTTTCTCGGAATGGTGGTACTTGAGGATTGGTGATAATTCTTTGCTGGATGATTGGGTAGCGTTGTATACATTGTTCATCTTCTCCAAGATTTTTTCCCACTCAAATTCCTCTTCCATGTAGTCTTTTTTTTCAAATAGGACAAGAATTTCGTGTCTAGGCCGATGCTTCTTTGTAGATGCAATGTTACCACCTAATGAACCAACGTATTGGGGCATGTAAACTTCCAACAACGTTTTAAAATGAGATTCTATCCCTCCCTTCGCTTGACAATTTCTAGTCAGTGTTGTCTCAACCTTTAAACTATTTAGGAACTCTTTTATCCTTTGAAATTCCGCCGACTCGAAAGCTGGTGATTTATCATAAACCAATTCTGCAGGCAGCCGATTTCCGGTCTTACTGAGCATCTTTCTGAACGCTATTTGAAACAAATCAAAGCTTTCACTTCGGCCTGAGGATTCACCTAAAATTGCTTTAGAATAATCGTCCTTAATTCTGCAAATAAATTTTTTTACTTTTTTTTCGTGATCATCCACCATTGCGGCATGAACCTTTGTAAAATCGATCTCAACCCTGTCAAGAGCAAATTTTGTCGATTCCCTGTGGACATCTGGAATGAAATTGTCCCTGATCCATTGATTCCCATGAATCGCCGCTTTAATTAAATTCTTATGATTGCCATTTTTGATCTGATTGACCTTTTGCCGCGAAATTATCTTGCCGTGGTTGTACTTATCAGGGTGGGCCTTTATTATGGTATTGGCATAATTCGTCACGACCTTATCAGAGAGTTGATTGAAATGTTGTAAAAGCTGAACAACTAATTTTTCAGTCTCATCACAAATTGATTTTCTATTACCAGGTTTTCCAGTCAAGCCATGTATTATAATGCTGTCAATATCATCGTTAGAATTTCCGCTTAAGTGATCGTAGAATGTTCGTAATGATTTGAGATCATAGGCTATGAAATATTTCGTATTGTCCTTGTTCTCATCCTTGAGTTGTAAAAGTGCTTCATAGATTAATTCAATCGAGTAATCTTTTTTTAACCTTAGGCATATTAACAGAATGCCACGGGTCCTGCTTAGAATTTTTGATTGCTCTTGACTAAATCCCTTTTCAATGTAGCCAACAAAATATGTACTGTTGCCTTCGTCTTCTTCAAGCATGTACATTTTATATTCATGCGCGATGAAAAGTTTAAGTGAAGCGACTTGTTGATTTTTACAATCATCTAAATCAATTTCCTTTCTATTTTCATTTCTAAGAATTTCTTCTGGTTCCGGGATTTGGAATTTTTCCCTGACGTTAACCGGGATTGTGTCAATAAATATGTATCGATGTTGTACATTGTCATATGCTTGGTATACAAAGTCCCAGCACGATTCATCTTTTGTTTTGAGTATTTCGTGAACTGTATCGAGGTTAAGCCCAAAATAGAAAAGGGCATCATATCTTATAAGAGCCCGATTTTGATAGATTATGAAATATCCCTTCATAGTTTGTAATCCTTTTTTAACTGCGCAAGCCATCTGGTGAAGTTTTCTACGTGTTCATTAGATACTCACGTCACTCTTAAGAATCGTTCTGAATTTAATTTCCAATAATCGACTCGAAGGGCATCCAAATTGAACCCATAGTATAACAGCGTTTCACCCCTAATTTGAACTTGGCCTTGGTAGTTCAAAAAATAGTTTTCTATATAGTTTAAGAAAATGGTTCTGGTTAAAATGCCTTCTAGTAAATCGAAAAACGGAATCTAGCCTTTACTTCTTCAGTAGATTTTGAGCTCACTGGGTTAAATTTCTTGAGTTTATTGTGACAAAAGCAAATAAAATCGTTGCAAAATTTGAAATTAGTTTACAATTACCTACAATTGTCAACAATTATGACATTTAAATCGGCCATTGCCTACGTTTGTCGACATCTATGGAAAGAGAGAAATTGACCGAAGCTCTTGCAAAGGTTGCATCGACCCTGAAGGTGGCGGTGGATGGATCTGGATTGAAGAGAGGACACTTAGCTACAATTCTTGGGATTGATCGCAGCTCATTGCTTAACTATGTCAATGGGAGTAGAATGGCTCCATTGGATTTTCTCATAAAAGCCTGTTTTTATTTTAAAATCAGTTTTGATGAGACTATTGGATTAAATAAAGAGTTTGGGGTTTCAGAAGTCAGCCCATTAGGGATTCACTTATCAGAGGTGATGAGTGAACATAGGCCGGAAGTCCAGCATATCTGCGCGGATTTGTTTACAAGCTCTCTAAGCACAATGCAGGTTATGT
>DAHVFH010000199.1 GCA_027317105.1 Cytophagales bacterium | reverse complement strand
ATCCAGTTTGGTTGAGTGACATCACCGATTGGGACAGCGCGCTAAAAATGATACGTTCAGTTGGTGATTTGGTAGGAGAGGAGGCGAAAGCTAACTCGTTAGCAAACGCAATCAATGACAAATTTATTAACGTCAAGCAATTTTCAAATCAAAAAACACTTTACCTAATTTGGCAAAATCCATGGATGGCTGTAGGCAAAAATACATTCATTGATTCCCTTCTTTTGAAAATTGGACTTATCAATTGCGTTGAAAAAGAACGATACCCCGAACTTGCCCTTCACGATTTAAGGGAACTTTGCCCTGAAGTAATTCTACTTTCGTCTGAACCTTATCCTTTTAAGCCCGACCATGTGAACGAGCTGCAACTGATTTTCCATGAGGCAAAAATAATTTTGGTAGACGGTGAGATGTTTTCCTGGTACGGAAGTCGTTTACTTAAAGCTCCGGATTACTTTTCTTCACTTGATCTCTGAATCGTAATGCCCACTGCCTGAACATCTTCCCAAAAGCCGGGATACGATTTGTTGACTACCTCTGGGGTCTCAATGATAATATCGCAAAGTGTTGCCCACGGGGCAAAGCCCATAGCCATCCGGTGGTCATGATAGGTTTGGATCTCAGTAGACAAGGTGGAAATCTGTCCGGGGACAAGTCTCCAATTTTTCGCATCCTGTTCTATAAGTTCGGCACCAATTTTCTTTAGTTCGTTTTGCAAGGCAGCAATACGGTCAGTCTCTTTGATTCGCAAGCTTTCAAGCCCCGTAAATTCACCGGTTACACCTTTTGCAGCACAAACGGGTAGCACCGTCTGGGCCAAATCGGGGCAGTCTTTAAAATCCCAGACTAGGTGGTTGACGAAATCTTTTTTTGTTAACTCTAGCGAACGGTCTTTAAAAAACGAATTCACGCCAAGTTTTTCCATCACCTCTACCACTACACGATCGCCTTGGAGAGACTTTTCATCAATATTTGGTAGGAGTATGTCTGCTTCACCCGCCAAGGCGGTAAAGCCAAACCAATAGCTTGCCGCAGACCAATCGGCTTCAATGATTACTGAAGCAGGTTTGTATTTTCCTGGTTTTACATCGATTATTCTGTTTTCGAAATCCAAATCCACCTCAGCGCCAAACTCGCGCATGAGCGAAGCCGTCATCGTAATGTAAGGTACACTTCCCGTTTCGCTAGTCAAATTGATGGATAACCCTTTTGGCAATGTGGGTGCAAGCATCATCAAAGCAGAAATATATTGACTGCTTACGTTACCCGGGATAGACAGTGAAGAAGATTTCTGGGAGAAGAAACCTAGCGTTTCATGAGGCGGAAAACCTTCTTCCCCTCGGTATTGGATCTCAGCACCAATCTGCCGGAGCGCGTCTACCAATAGTTTTATAGGGCGTTGGTTCATTCTCTCTGTGCCAGTCATTATTTTTTTTTGATTGGTCAACGCGAAATAAGCAGTGAGAAAGCGCATAGTCGTGCCGGCATCCATCACGTCAATTGTGGGGGTCGTGCTGTTTATCAACGACATCATTAGCTTGGTGTCGCGAGCTGACGAGAGATTGCTAACGGTTGATCGGTTGCCTGTGAGTGCGTTTAAGATCAACGCCCGGTTGCTCATACTTTTGGAGGAGGGTAGTTCGCTCACAGTTCCTTTTACTTTTGGATTGTTTTTTAAAAGAAGAGACGAATTCAAAATTTGGGTCGTTTATTAAGTTATAAAATAATTTTTTACAAATGTTTTTATGGGAGAATGGAAACTATTTATTTTGAAATAAAGTTTAAGGTAGTATGAATACAACACGAAAAATAGCAATTGGTCTCGGAGTAGCGGGGGGTGCTTTGCTCACCGCTTGGCTGCTGACGGGGGATCGGAAAAAGAAAACGAAAGAGTTTGTGGCAAAGAAAGCCACTGACCTTAAAAAGGCTTTTGTCAACAGAGCGCATGCAGAAAGCGATGATGTTCATTATGTTTAGATTGATCGGTAATAGTCGAATGACTTCTCCAACTCCTCTTCACTAACAGTGACATCCCACTGGGCTTTGCCAATTCCCTCAGGTAAAGCCATCAAAATTTTATTGTCTCTATTTTTTTTATCCTGCCTTGTTAATTGAATAAGGGCGGAATCGCCCCAGGGCATTTCTTGCTTTTCGAAGATTTGGATCAGGTAGGAGGTGATTTCATTGAGTTCTGTTTCGGTGATCATTTCTTTATGAAAAGCAATGAAGCTCTCCATAACCATCCCCATGGCAATAGCCTCCCCGTGAAAAATGCGATTTCCTTCTGCCAAAAAATAACTTTCCAAGGCATGACCTATAGTGTGGCCAAAGTTCAGGATCTTCCGCAGGCCTTTTTCATGCGGATCTTTTTCGGTTACCGATTTTTTGAATTCAACGGAGTGGTGAACGAGCGTAGTCCAGTCTTGTTCCTTTAAGTTCTTCGTTCGGATGGCTTGCCATTGAGCTGAATCTGAAATGAGGCAATGTTTAATGACCTCAGCAAATCCACTCCGAAGCTCCCTTTCGGGTAGCGTATTTAAGAATGAAGGATCAATAATTGTAGCCTTGGGTTGGCAGAAAACACCGATCTGGTTTTTATAATGCTGGAAATCGATACCTAGCTTGCCGCCAATGCTGGCGTCCACTTGAGCGAGCAATGTGGTAGGCACGATCATGAAATCGATGCCGCGTTTATATGTAGCGGCACAAAATCCACCCAGATCACCCAAGACACCACCACCTAAAATAATCAAGAGGGCATGTCGGTCGAAATTCATATCAGTGAGCAGTTGCCAAACGAGTTTACAGGTATCCAGATTTTTGTGGTCTTCACCGGGTGGTACTTCAAGCAGATGGTGGATTGGCAACGCGTTTTTTATAGCCGAATAGCAGTGCGTTTTTGTATTGGAATCAGCTAAAACACCAATCTGAGAATAGTTGTCTTTTAAGGATAGAATTTCCTGATTTTTAAGAATACCGCTGAAAATGATTGATCCGTGATCCATGGTCGAATTGTCAAGAAAGCAAAGTAAGACAAAATTTATTTGCGGAAAGGAAAAGCTTTGGTTCTTATATTTGTAGCCGAAAAATCCCATATACATGAAAGGCTTCCCCATTCATTTTGACGATACCGAAATAGCCTTTTCTTACAAAAGCAGCGCTGAGTTAAAGCGAGCAAATTTAATTTTTTCATTGGTCAATAATCCATTGATTTCCTCCTTTGCTACGGGTTTAGCCAAAATAAGTTTGGTGCTTCACTTGCCCATAAAAAGTATAATCCGGGCTACGGTATTCCGGCATTTTTGCGGAGGTGAAACTATTGATCAAAGTGATAAGACCATCCAGAGTCTTGCTAAATTTGGGGTGCGTACTATTTTGGATTATTCCGTTGAAGGCGCAAAGGATGAGGTTGGTTTCGAACGGACAGCCCAAGAGATCATGGCCACGATCGAAAAAGCAAAGAATAATCCCTCTATTCCTTTTTCAGTATTTAAAACTACAGGCCTTGCTTCCTTTGGTTTGCTTGAAAAGGTTCACGCGAAAGAAAACCTGACGACCGAAGATTCGGAGGCTTGGAATCATGTGCAGCAACGCGTAGATCGCATTTGTAAAAAAGCATCTGATTGCAACGTCCCTGTTTTGATTGATGCCGAAGACAGTTGGATACAAGACCCGATTGATAGCATGGCCTACAGCATGATGGCGAAATATAATATTGAAAAGGCCATTGTGTTCAATACCTACCAAATGTACCGTGCCGATATGTTGAGTAATCTTAAGAATGCTTTTGATAAGGCTGCTCAACTAAATTATTTTCTTGGGGCGAAGTTGGTGCGTGGCGCATACATGGAGAAAGAGACAGATCGAGCTGCAAAACTTGGTTATCCTAATCCAATTCATCCTAGTAAGCAAGCTACGGATGAAGCGTTTAACCAAGGCCTTGCTTTTTGTATTGAGCACAGTAAAAGGATTTCATTGGTCTGTGGTTCGCACAATGAATATAGCAATCAATACCTTGCCTCTTTGATTGAGCAACACGCGCTGAAGCACAACGATACCCATGTTTGGTTTGCCCAACTTTTGGGTATGAGCGACAATATTTCTTTCAATATGGCTAAGGTGGGCTACAATGTGGTAAAGTATGTTCCTTATGGCCCTGTCGAATTGGTTATGCCCTATCTTCTTCGTAGAGCAGCCGAAAATACTTCGGTGGCAGGCCAAAGCAGTCGTGAATTGTCTTTGATACGCAAGGAGCTTCAAAGGCGAAAGAATGGCAGGTGATTCGTATTTTAAAACTGAATTTCTACCTTTGCGGTGATGAACAAACAAGAGATTATATCAATTTTATCCGGACAAAAGCATCTTTTTTCGAGTAAGTACGGTATCACCAAACTGGGATTATTCGGTTCTGCTGCCCGTGGGGAAAACCCAAATGACATTGACGTGATTATAGAGTTTGAGTCCGGTAAAAAGGATTTATTTGAAAAGAAAAATAAAATTCGAAATACACTCGAATCAAAATTTCAATTGCCAGTTGATCTGTGTAGAGAAAAATTTATCCGAGCCAAGGTGAGGGGATTAATCTTGAATGATGCCATTTTTGTCTGACAAGGATAGGATCAACCTGAAAGTCATTCTTGAATCGGCAAACAAAAAATTTAAAATTTAATAACCGTTAATTGTTAATCGTTGACTGTTAACTATTAACCAATAACTTTCTGATAATTAATTTATGCAATTAACTGAACAAGAATCCATCCGTAGACAAGGTTTAGAGGAGTTGAACAAACTCGGGATCAATCCTTATCCGGCCGAATTATTTGAAGTAAACATTACTTCAACGGATTTCCATGCCAACTATTCCTCCCTTGAAGGGAAGGATTTATCCATTGCGGGTCGCATGATGTCGCGAAGGATAATGGGTAATGCTGCGTTCATTGAGCTTCAAGACGAAACCGATCGCGTGCAAATTTATTTTCGCAGAGATGACCTTTGCCCGAGTGATGACAAGACACTTTACAACACGGTTTTTAAAAAACTTCTCGACATAGGAGACATCCTTGGTGTGAAAGGTTTTACCTTTACCACCCAAACAGGTGAGCGTTCTATACATGCAAAGAGCTTTACAATTTTGTCAAAATCCTTGCGACCGTTGCCCATAGTAAAAGAAACGAAAGATGAGCAGGGCAATATTCATTTGCATGATGCCTTCACCGATCCGGAGCAGCGTTACCGCATGCGATATGTTGATTTGGTTGTAAACCCTCAAGTACGTGAAGCTTTTGTGAAGCGAACAAAGCTGGTGAACTCCATGCGTGAATATTTGAATAAGCAAGGCTACCTGGAAGTGGAGTCCCCCATCTTGCAACCGCTTTACGGAGGAGCCGCAGCCAAGCCTTTTAAAACGCATCACAATACCCTCGACATGACATTGTATTTGCGGATTGCCAACGAGCTGTATTTAAAACGACTCATTGTTGGAGGCTTCAGCGGAGTTTATGAATTCAGTAAGGATTTTCGTAACGAAGGGATGTCCCGATTTCATAATCCCGAATTTACGCAAGTGGAGCTTTATGTTGCTTACAAAGATTATTTGTGGATGATGGATTTGGTGGAGGCTATGATCGAAAAAGTAGCGATCGATCTCCATGGGACAACTCAGGTGAAAGTAGGGGAGAATATCATCGATTTCAAACGGCCATGGAAACGGTTTACAATGTATGAAGCGATTCAGCATTTTACGGGTATTGATATTTCAAACTTCGATGAGCAGCAGTTACGCGAAACCTGCAAAAAGCTTCATGTGCCAATGGATGAAACCATGGGCAAAGGCAAATTGATTGACCAGATTTTTGGAGAGAAATGCGAACCGAATTTGATCCAGCCAACCTACATTACCGATTATCCTTTGGAGATGTCGCCTCTGGCCAAGAAGCATAGAAGTAAACCTGGATTGGTCGAACGTTTTGAAGCGATTTGTAACCGAAAAGAAATTTGCAATGCGTTTTCGGAATTAAATGACCCTATTGATCAGCGTCATCGCTTTGAAGAGCAACTTGAATTGGGGAAACGTGGAGATGAAGAAGCTATGACCTTAGATGAAGACTATCTGCGCGCTTTGGAATACGGAATGCCACCTACCGCAGGCTTGGGAATTGGTATTGATCGGTTAAGTATGATCATGACGAACTCGCCTTCTATTCAGGACGTGATCTTCTTTCCGCAAATGAAACCAGAGAAGAAATTGGAAGTTGATTTTAACAAAGAATTCGAAGCGCTTGGAATCCGGTCTGAATTATTTCCCATCCTCGAAAAATTGAATATTCGGTCGGCTGAACAATTAAAGGAAATGAAGCCTTCCAAACTTTTTAACGATATACCGGGTATGCGTAAAAAATTAAAATTGGAAGCGGTGCAAAATCCAACACTGCAGGAAATTGAAGGATGGATCAAATGATTATTCTAGAAAGACTTTTTAAAAGCCAGCTTGTGAATCTTGGAAACTTCGAACGCGGTTCAATTTCAAATCCTTCAATAGAGAAGACTTGATTCCAATATTGAACGTGTAAGATTGAAACCTCCCAAATGGAACCCAATTAAGCGTCATCTGCCAGCAATGCAAATCGCGAGTAAGACCTAAAGTAGTTTGGGTGAAAGCATGATTGGCAAAATCATATCCGGAACTGTAGGTGATTTTCCATTTTTCGCTAAGGCTCACATCGCCAGAAAAGCGTGCGGCTTGCGTAATGATGGCAGCACCTGTTGTGCGCGAGTATGAGATGTTGTACATCAGTCGTAAATTCCAGGGGATTTTAAAATCCACGTAGCTGCCAGGGTTTTTTAATAAGTAATCTTTATCCGCTTGCGAGGCATTGGCCTTTCCTATTTGCTCCCGGGTATCGCTGTCTTTTTTCTGGCCTTTTGGATTTAGATTAGTACTTAAGGCCAATGAGGCAGAAGTGATCCTTCCTATATTTCCTTGATTCCATGCATAACGGCTCACCCTCAATACGGTGTACTGCTGCTGATCCGTAACCGTGTTAATGCCATTTTTCACATTCCAATATTGGTAAGGGTCCAAGGTGCTGCTTACATTCATATTGATTTTATTGTCAAGAATATTGGAGTTGGCACTTATGCTGATAGGGGCAAGCTTGAACGAATCTGCTAAAAAATTATAACTTGAACTAAGTGACATGTTGTTGAGCAGTGAAATCTTTTTGTCTACTGTGTCTTTTGGGTTTCTTACTTTCATTTCTAGTGTATTGCCGAGTCCAAAACTTAATGAACCACTCCTTCCAATTGGGGCTTGTCCGTAAATGAATCCAGCATGAACCGATTGAAGGGACACGGTAGGTTTTCCAGTGGCGTCAGTTAGTCCTACATGCTGATAGTATCCATATTTGGCTGCTGAAAAGTCAGGGCTGTAACTAAGGCCAACATTGGGCGTGATCAGGTGTCGGATGGCCCGTATTCGGCTGGTCTTGCTTTTGGCCAGGTGCATTCCGTAAATCCGCGTGGTGACACTCATTGACAAATTATAGTAACCTTCCGTATTAAACTGATGGAGGGTATCTTTTTTTACAGCCTGTGTACCAAGGCTAAGCGGCCCGGATGAAGCACTTCCCCAAACCAATTTATCAAAATAGGCAAGGTTGGTATACGTGCCGCTCGCTGTTATAGTAAAGAATTTAAATACTTTAAAAGAAGTGCTAATGGGGATTACACTACGTATGCCTTTACTGGCATTTCTGAAAAAGACAGGAAGGTTCTGAGTGTTAAAGGCGGCCACGCTATCCTTTAGTGTTCCGTCAGTATTTTTTGCAATATTTCCCAAATCGTTAGAGATCTGGTTTACGGCATTCATGGTGTATTTAAACTGAAGATTTTGTAATATTTTATAGGGGGAGGACTTAAAAGGATATACGTTGTTCACGTTAAAACTGATATCAGGTAAAGAAAGATTAACAAGTCGAGTTTTAAAATCTTGGTTGTGGCGCAAGTTCATTGCTAAAGCAAAAGGTGTTCCGGGAAACGATTTGGAAATGGAAATATTAGAGGTGGCTTTTTGTTGCACATTACTGTTTTGAACTGATGCTATATTGGTTTGTCCTGCTCCCAAATAATTATTAGTACTGTTGGTGCTGGTGGCCAAATTAACTGAAGCTGCAAAACGGGTAGTTCCTTTTGTTTTGGGTGCGTGGCTCCAGGTTAAGCTAAAGTCTTTTGCTATGGTGGGGCTTTCAATCTTCGTACTGGTGTTGTTTTTGTTGTAGGAGAAATTGAAAGAGCCCGAATATTTGTACCTGCTTAAGTATGTGGTATTGATGTATAAACCTGAAGAACCTTTCGAATAAAGGTCTGCCGTAAGGCTTAATTTTACGTACTCATTAATATCGAAGTAATAACCTCCTCTTCTCAAAAAGAATCCCCGAACAGATTCTTCACCATAGGCCGGCACAATGATGCCGGACGAGCTTTTGCGCTGGGAGGGGAACATGCCAAACGCAAACCCGAGGGGCGTGGGCACATGATTGAATTCCAAGTAAAAAGGACCCGTCACGATTTTATCACCCGGGATTGCCTTGGCTTTTCGGGAGATAATTCGAAAGTGAGGGTCGGCAAGATCGCATGTGGTGTAGGCATTGCCAATGGTGAAAAGCTCATTTTTTGAATTTTTAAAGACGGTTTCACCATGCATAAAGCCTTGATCTTGTTTAGTGACGACTTCAGTGATCTTGGCTTTTTTGTTTTTAAAATTATAGACCATTCCCTTGGTCTCGTATTCACTGCCACCGTCCTTGAAAATAGGGAACCCAATCATTCGACCTGTCGAATCTATTTTTCCGCTGGCAGTAACCGTAGATTTTTCGTAATCAATCACGATCTCCTCCGCATCCATGCTAATGGTGCCGTAGGTCACCTTAGCATTTCCATAAAGCTTAACGATTTTTCTTCCCAATTCAGATACAATAGAGTCCTCGGCAGAATAAACTATAGTAGTTTCTATATCCCCTTTCTGAGCTACCTTGGCGGAGTCTTTCTTTATTTTTGTGGTGTCGCCTTTTGCCTTTGCGGTGTCGAGCAAAAGCAACCTTTTTTTTGTAAGAACGGTGTCATTTTTTACCGGCAGCACTTCTGAAGGAACTTTTACCGGTTTTTCAACTTGCGCGATTGCGGTGGACTGAAAAACGTAGATATAAGTTATAAAAATAATTAAGAATCGAATCACAGTACCTTTGCGCAACGTTAAGGTTAAGGAATGTTTAGCATGTTGGGGAAAATTCACAACTTTACGTAGATTTAATTCAATTCGGCCACCAAGTGAAACATTTGTGAGCAATTTTCGGCTAAAAGTTCTCTTATTAGCAATAACCTTGCTAAACTCTTCAGCATCCTTTTTTACAACAGGAATCAAGGTGGCGACCGTTGTCATTGACCCTGGGCACGGTGGCCGCGATCCGGGCACTTCGGGCAAAAATTTCAAGGAAAAGGATGTAGCGTTAAAGATTTCCTTAAAATTTGGTGCCTATATTGAAAAAAATATGCCTGACGTAAAAGTGATTTATACCCGCAAAGATGATCGCTACATGGCTTTGGAAGAAAGACCTGAAGTGGCTAATCGCGCCAAAGCTGATCTTTTTGTTTGTATTCATGCCAATGCATTGCCGGGTGCGCCCGCTTATGGCACCGAAACCTATGTAATGGGCTTGCACAAAGATGAGGGTAATTTTGAAGTGGCAAAACGCGAGAATTCTGTAATGCTTCTTGACGAAAATTATAAAGGGCGCTATGAGGGATTTGATCCAGAAAGCCCTGAGTCATACATATTATTTACCCTGAGCCAAAGTGCTTATCAGGAAAGCAGCTTGCGATTCGCCCAAAAAGTTGAAGATCAATTCAAAAATAAAGTGGGCCGACATAGTCGTGGGGTGAAACAAGCTGGCTTTTGGGTGCTTTGGAAAACATCTATGCCCAGTGTGCTTATTGAGACCGGTTTTTTGTCCAATGAAAGGGAAGAAAATTATTTGGCAAGCAATAAGGGGCAGGATATGATTGCCGAAGGTATCTTTCAAGCCTTTAAGGAGTATAAGAAGGAAATGGAATCGATAAATTAATTACGAAATGCTGATGCGTAACACCAACTCTGACAGCGTGTTTAGGTTAGGACAGGTACGTCTCCCAAAAAATATTTAAAGCATGAAACACAAAGAATTAAAAGTTGGTCTGTTCAGCGCTATTGCTTTGGTCTTGTTCTATCTCGGGTTTAATTTCCTTAAAGGCATTGACTTCCTTAAAAAGAAGAGATACTATTATGCGGTTTATGAAAACATTGATCAATTGGAAGTTTCAAACCCTGTGCTCGTGAATGGCTATGCCGTGGGGCGTGTGAGTAATATAGATATTTTACAAAACAGAAATAATAATGTGCTGGTTGAGTTGGAGATTGATGCGAATATTGTGATAACTGACTCCACCAAGGCGATTCTCAACAGCGAATTATTGGGAGGCAAATCCGTTTTTTTGAAGATGGCTACTTCAAAAAAGATACTTAATGCCAGGGATACCCTTCTCACGGAGGTGGCCAAAGGGATGTTTGATGTATTCTCTGAAACGGCCACACCCGTGGCCACCGATTTGCAAACCACCATGCGGAAGTTTAACACCATGATTGATAATTTCAACGCAAATTTTCAGAAGCTTGATGTGATTTTAACCCGGTTTCAAAGTACGCCTAACCTGCTTAACAAAACCTTGATTACGGCTAACAGCAATATCGAAGGGCTTGCTGTAAGTTTTAAAAGAGATGCTGATAAAATCAATTCGGTAATTGAAGAATTAAAGCCAACGCTGGACAATTTCAAAACCCTTTCCGATTCCCTGAAAAAGTTGCAGCTAAACCAAACGCTGATGAAGGTGCAGCAAACCCTTGGGCACGTAAACGAAACATTGGCAAGATTTAAGAAAGGGGATAATACGATGGGCAAACTATTGACAGAGGATTCCCTTTATGTAAATATGAACAAATTGCTTTTGAACCTGAATACGCTCATTACCCACCTTGATAATAATCCAAATCAATTCTTGGCGCCCTTGGGAAAGAGCAAAAAGAAAATTGAAAAGGCCAGGCGTAAGGAAGAAGAAGAAAAGAAAAAGGAGGCAGCGAAAAAAAAATAACCTAAATGGATTTGGAATTTAACATCAACGAAGATCAATTAAAACAACTCTGTTTTCAACTCCAATCGAAGGAAGAGAAAGTTAAGCAAGGGGGAGGAGAAAAAAAAATCAAGGCACAGCACGAAAAAGGAAAACTTACCGCTCGTGAACGCATCGAATACCTAACCGATAAAGATTCGAATTTTTTAGAAGTAGGCCTGTTTGCTGGCGATGGCATGTACCAAGATCAGGGCGGTTGCCCTTCTGGTGGTGTGGTTACCGGAATCGGATATATCAAGGGTCGCCAATGCGTGATCGTGGCCAATGACGCAACGGTAAAGGCAGGTGCCTGGTTTCCGATCACCGCCAAGAAAAATTTGCGGGCTCAGGAAATCGCCATGGAAAATCATTTGCCGATTGTTTATCTGGTCGACAGTGCTGGTGTTTTTCTCCCCATGCAAGATGAAATTTTTCCTGACAAAGAACATTTCGGACGACAGTTTAGGAATAATGCAAAGATGTCATCCATGGGGATAGTGCAAATTGCGGCTATCATGGGCAGTTGTGTAGCCGGAGGGGCTTATCTCCCCATCATGAGTGATGAGGCCATGATTGTTGATAAAACCGGATCAATATTTTTGGCTGGCTCGTATTTAGTAAAAGCTGCTATTGGTGAAACGATTGACAATGAGGCGTTAGGTGGAGCGACCACCCATTGTGAAATATCAGGCGTTACCGATAATAAATTCCCCAACGATCAGGCATGCCTCGATTACATCCGTAATTTGTTTGATAAACTTGGCGCTTCTGCGAATGCGGGATTTGATCGGATGATTTCAAAAGTTCCAAAAGCAAATCCGGAAGAAATATATGGAATCGTTCCTGCCGATAGGGTGAAACCTTATGATATGCTGGAAGTCATCAAACGCATAGTAGATGACTCTGAATTTAATGAGTACAAAGCCCTTTATGGAAAGACAATACTTTGTGGTTTTGCCCGCATCGATGGCTGGGCGGTAGGTATCATTGCCAACCAGCGCAAGACCGTAAAGACAAAACAAGGGGAGATGCGCATGGGCGGAGTAATCTATTCGGATTCTGCCGATAAGGCGGCTCGATTTATTATGAATTGCAACCAACGAAAAGTGCCCTTGGTTTTTTTACAAGATGTAACGGGCTTTATGGTAGGAAGTAAAGCCGAACAGGGCGGGATTATCAAAGACGGAGCAAAGATGGTGAATGCGATGGCGAATTCCACCGTGCCCAAATTCACTTTTATTATTGGCAATTCGTATGGGGCAGGCAACTATGCCATGTGTGGTAAAGCCTACGATCCACGGTTAATTTATTCGTGGCCCACCGCACAGATGGCCGTAATGAGCGGAAGTTCTGCTGCAAAAACGTTACTTCAAATCAAAGTGAGCTCATTGAAACGGCAAGGCAAAACGATTTCAGAAGAGGAAGAAAATAGCCTTCTTAAAGAAATCACGGATCAATACAATGAGCAACTCAGTCCCTATTATGCTGCCGCCAGACTGTGGGTGGATGGCGTGGTAAACCCGTTGGAGACGCGCACGATTATATCGATGGGGATTGAAGCGGCAAACCATGCTCCGGTTGAAAAGTTTAATGTGGGCGTAATTCAAACCTAGCCTAAAAGTTAATGAGTTGTTGGAAGATGATTGATGAATGCCGAATATTGAGTTTTGAATTTTGAAATTGCTTGTGGAAGAAAAAGAACTCAAAGCATTAGTTTCTTTGCTTGATGATGAGGATCAGCAAATTATTTCCCATGTCGAGGAGAAGATTCTTTCTATTGGCAAAGAGGTGATTCCGTTTTTGGAGCACGAGTGGGAGAGCAACCTCAGCCCTTCTGTACAAAGCCGAATTGAAGAACTTATCCACACCTTGCAATATGACTTGCTGCGCGAGCGATTGAAAAACTGGTATAAAAGGGAAGAGCATGATCTGCTAACTGGGATGTGGATACTTGCCACCTTTCAATATCCCGACCTTGAACTTGAAAAATTAAAACAAGAGCTGGAACAAATATATTATGAAACTTGGTTGGAGTTTCGCCCCGACTTGTACGCATTTGATCAAATCAAGGTGGTTAATAGTGTCTTGTTTGGTAAACTGAAATTCGGAGCCAACACAAAGAATTTTCATTCACCCGGAAATTCCATGATTAATGTAGTGTTGGAATCGCGTAAAGGGAATCCAATTACGTTGTGTGTTATTTATCTGTTGGTAGCACAAAAACTAAAATTGCCTGTTCATGGGGTGAACCTGCCCAACCTATTTATCCTCTCTTACAAAGACGACAACCACCAGTTTTATATCAATGCTTTCAACCGTGGGCTCATTTTTTCTAAACAGGATATTGAGAATTATATTAATGAGCTACATCTTGTTCCTCAGCCGTCTTTTTTCGAAGCGTGCAGTAGCCTGGATATCATTCGCAGGGCGCTGCGAAACCTGGTGATGAGTTTTGAGAAAATGGGCGAGCATGCGAAGGCCAATGAAGTGAAAGTGTTGTTAGTCGAAATCTCGGATGGGGGCGATCTGGGTGTGTGATTTGAGTTTGGTTGTCCAACTTGGCGGCAAGGCAAATTATAATTCGCTGGCCTGCAGCTTTGCTCCGACATTCACGTTCGTAGCCAAGGCAACACCAATCGCAAAAGAGATCAGCAAACGTGGCCAATTTAATTACTGGCTTACGTTCATAAAATTTTCTTAAATAAAATCGAAAACTGATTGATGCAAACTACATTTATTAAAATTAAGAAAGAAAGCCTTGATAGCTTTCGCCCTTAACAAGGGTACAAAATTTGAATAGGCGATACATCAAATTACTATCTCTCAAAAAATAACAACATGAAGTCAAAATTGTTAATCTTGGTTCTTCTCCTTGCATTCCATGTTCAGGGGCAAAGTATCGATCCAAAGGCTGTCGATATTATCCGTGATAAATGGGGCGTGCCTCATATTTATTCGAAAACCGATGCGGGCGTTGCTTATGGCTTGGCCTGGGCGCATTCGGAAGATGATTTTAATACGATCCAACAAGGGTTTCTGGCAGGCAAGGCCATGCTTGGATTATATTCTGGAAAGCCGGGTGCAACCCTGGATTATATAGTTCAATTCCTAGGCTGCCGCAAGCTGGTAAACGAGCGGTATGAAAGCGATATATCACCACAATACAAGAAGGTTTTAGAAGAATATGCGGAAGGGATTAATGCCTATGCGAAAGCGCATCCACACGAAGTGTTGGTAAAAAAACTTTTTCCGGTTGGCCCGAAGGACATGCTTACCTATTCGGTTTTACAACTCGCTATTTCATGTGGGGTGGACAAAGCATTAAAAGAAATTTTAGAAGGAACTACGCCCTTGGTCCTACCGGAAGCTCCGGGAGGTTCTAATGCGTATGCCTTCAATTCCAAAATCACAGCGGATGGAAATGTTTACCTGGCAATCAACTCGCACCAGCCATTAGAAGGCCCTGTCGCTTGGTATGAGGCGCACTTGATGAGCGATGAGGGTTGGAATATACTTGGCGCGTTGTTCCCTGGCTCGCCCATAATCCTTCATGGATGCAATGAATATTTAGGTTGGGCACACACGGTAAACAATCCAGACAAACTAGACGTTTATCAACTCGAGCTAAATCCAGTTAATAAAAATCAATACAAACTGGACGGCCAATGGGAGAACCTAATTGTAAGTGAGGTGAGATTAAAAATAAAGTTTTTGGGAATCCCCATTTCTGTGAAACGCAAAATCTATGAAAGCAAATTTGGCCCCACCATGGTTACTGCCAAAGGTGCATTTGCCCTGCGCACGGGCGCGTTGATGGAAATTCGTGCGCTTGAGCAATGGTACTGCATGAATAAAGCAAAAAACTTTTCGCAGTTTAAAAAGGCATTGGGTATGAGTGCAATACCCGGTTATAACATCGTGTATGGCGACCGCTATGACACGATTTATTACTTGAGCAACGGGAAACTGCCGGTTCGAAATCCTTCCTTTAACTGGATGACTTCCTTGCCAGGAAATACTTCTCAAACCCTCTGGTCAACTTTTCATTCTATTAAGGATTTGCCTCAAGTACTCAATCCTCCTTCGGGTTATTTGTTCAACTCCAATAACTCGCCTTTCAATGCCACTTCGCCTTTGGATAATCTTCAATCAAAAAACTTCGACCCGACCATGGGCTATGAGACGCAGGATAACAACAGAAGCTTACGCTTTATGGAATTGATCGCCCGGTATCCGAAGCTGACCTACGAAAATTTCAAAACGATAAAGTACGATTTGCAATTGCCGGCAAAGTTGGCTTATCGCACCAATGCCGATACCTTGTTTCTTCTTTCACCAAAAGATGATCCGAGTCTTCAGGGAATGATAAACACGATTACGACTTGGGATAGAAAGGCCACTTTTGATAGTAAGGGCGCAGCGCTTTTTGCCATCATCTACTATCAAGTGGTAAAAGAGCAAACAGAGGGAGCATCGTATCGTTCCCTGTCGAAAAAGAAATGTCTTGAACTATTGAATTTTGCAAAAGGCTATTTGGTGAAGGATTTTGGTAGTACCGAAGTCACCTTAGGAGCGTATCAAAAACTAGTACGAGGTAAAAAAAGTATTCCCCTTCAAGGGATTCCGGATGTGATTTCGGCCATGCGGTCAGGGGTTTATGAAAACGGTAGAGTGAAAGGGGAGCAGGGAGAGTCGTACATTGAGTTGGTCAAGTTCACACCTAATGGCCCGGAGATAGAGACTATCAATTGTTATGGCGCTTCCAACCGACCGAAGAGTGAACACTATGCCGACCAGATGGAATTATTTGTTCAACAAAAAACAAAGCCAATGACCTTAAATAGGGAATTGGTTTATAAGGAGGCGAAGAGGGTTTATCATCCTGAAAAGATAAAATGAGTTGAAATAATTTGGGGTAGTTATTATGCTACAAATTTTTTGATGTGCGTTAAATAATTTAGCCCAGCCAATTCTTCCGCTGCTCTTCAGTCAAGTTGCCGCCACAAAAGATAGTGACAACGGTTTGGTTTTGAAACATTTTTGGATTTTCAAGGATGGCTGCTATACCCACTGCACCGGAGGGTTCTACAACCAATCCTGAGTGTTGATGAATGAGTTTCATTGCTTGAATAATCGAGCGGTCGTCAACCAATAAGGCATCGACTACTAAACCCTTCATGTCCTCCAGCGCTTGGGGTACGGGCATCCTCACCGCAATTCCATCAGCGATCGTGTTGACGGAATCATGTGAGATGAAATGGGAAGCTCGCCACGATTCGATCATAGCCGGAGCACCTTTTGCCTGAATGGCAATCAATTTCGTTTCTGGTTTTAAAATTTTAAATATCCTGGCGATGCCGTTGAAGAGGGCACCATTCCCCACAGGAATAAGAATCGTATCAATCTTTTGTGGAACTTTCAGAAGTTCCAGTCCGATCGTGGCCGCCCCTTCGAGCGTTTCAATATCTAAACTATCTTCTACAAAGCGTGCATTTAATTCTTTGGCCTTTTCTCTCGCTTTGAGTTTTGCAGTATCAAAATCTTCCCC
>DAHVFH010000172.1 GCA_027317105.1 Cytophagales bacterium | reverse complement strand
TGGCCGCTGGCCTCCCAGATTTTTATCAAAGAAAACATCAATTGCTGTGTCGGTTCAAGTGCTGAAGTCATACGGTAGAGTTTGACACAAAACTACCTTCACCTTATGCCTCAGAAAATATGTAGTTCACCGTTCGGATACGCCACAATGACATCTGTTTTATTGGAAGGTTCATTTAAGCTTTTTTTTGAATTACAGGTAATTATGATGTGCGGGCTTACACCGTTATCGTTGTTCTTTTTAGCAACGGTTTTCAAGAAACGAAGATTTGAACATCAATTAATTGAATTCGATAATCAAATACGCTCCAGAAAAAGTGAATGAAAAATTCGATAAAGAATACCATAGCGATTTGTAGAAGCTTTGAAAACGATATCTGTACACTTACTAAATAAATGATGGAAATAGATGACTTTTATGAGAGTAATTACAATAATGTAGACCCAGTACGCACTTCGTACGGAACTCTTCCTCTTTTTCTAAACGAGTATCTTAGCAAGGTGAAGCCGAAACCATATAAAGGCGGTCGCCCTGGTTGGCTTCCAAATGCGGAGAGAGTTAGGAATTATCTATTTCAAAACCACTTTAACTCAGACTATACAAGTAGATCTGGTCCAATGGTCATTGGCCATGATGGATCCCTCCTTTCACTAAAGACTGCTCAGGTTGATCATATAATTCCATGGAATAAGATCCAAGAGAGGCTGTTGTATGAATTTCGGGGAGAAAAAGCTGACGGTACTGTCTGGGCTTGTGTTTCAAGACTGCCTCTAGAAGATGGTAAACTAAAAAAGGGCGTTGATTATGTAGATGATCCGATAGTACTGGATCAATACGGAGAAGACGTTCTCTACAGATTTACAAATGTTGGTGCAACCAAGTATTTCCACACCATCGAAAACTTAAGACCTGTATCCGGAAGCACCAATAGTAAACGAAACAACAGGACAGACGCTTCGCTAGGAATCATTCCCTGTGAATTTATTAACCCGGATCTCAATAAAAAATTATCGAGATTGTCAGCCTCTGTCAATGAATATGTACAGCAAGTTGTCAGTCTTATGCAAGAATACGAGACAGACGAAGAAAGGAGTATACATGTGGATGTGTTCATTGAGGAAACGGACAATTTAATTAGGAGTATGGAGGACGCGAACCGCTACTTATTCGACTGACTGATAGATTCTGGCGACTCCCCTCTGCAGTTTCGTTTAGAGCAAATCAAAAAAATTATTTCTCTCTGTTGAGAGGTCATCGCGATGAAATGAGATAGGAATCAATTCTGAGTTCTGACATCCACCTTAATTTGATTCATTAAACGCTCGCGCGGCAGTTCTGCGCCGGCAGTTCCACGATATTTTTACACTATGATGCGGAATTTCCAACAAATGGAACCTTTCATTGTGTTAACTTTACAAACTCCTTTTCTCTGGAGAATACCAGTTTGAACGAAGTCTTCATGATCAGCCACAAAGCCAAAAGCACAGTGTAACTTCCTCCACGCTCTATCCATTCAAATAATTCATAATGCGGATAAAAAAGTTCACTTGCCATTTTCCAAATGAAAATGGCAAGTATGAACGGGCGAATTGGCTTTACTAAAATCAAAAAGGCTATTCCTATCTCAAACCAACCCAAAATGAATGCCATGGACGTAGTAGACTGAAAGTGAAAACCATATAACTGGTCTATCAATCCTTTTTTGTGGATGATAAATAAACAACCGTGGCCGACTAATAGAAGGAACGCCACGATTTGGAGTTTTGTCGATAACTGTTGCCACGTTCTCTGATCGCATTCAATATCTGGGGAGATTCGTGTAAACCAATTCTTGGCATTCCTCCAGTCAAACCCTACGATAGACAACAACATAAAGGGTGCTCCAAAATTTCCGGCCCGCTCGATGAACTCTACAAAAGGCTCCCCCGAAAATGGACGAAGTGAAGCAGTTAGTAGACCCCAAAAGACCAACCAAGCAGGGACAGCCCGAATAGGATAAATCAGCATGACAAAACCCAATAGTATATCTACACTTCCAATGACTGGCATTAATTGATAAGCCAGGTCGTGACCTATTCCAAAAACACCAAAGTAATTGCACCAAACAGGTTTTGTAATAATGCCAAAAGCACCATGGCCGATAAAGCACATCGCTACTCCCAACCTTAAAATATGGTACACTGCTTTCTGTTCCTTAATGCTTTTTATAGAAGCTTCCATAAATCATGGATTATTTTCTTTTTGCTGTAATCAATCTTTCTGTATACAAATTCCTGCGAGAAGTCTATTAATTTTTGAAGCATACCGTTTGAGTTATGTAGGGAATATTTCATCATACTATACTTACCTTTTTTAGGTCAGCCATTTTTCAAATCGTCTTTTGTATGTCGTGCCTTAACTTTCAAATGAATTGAAACGGTAAGTCTAATTTGCTCCATCATTTTTGGCGAAGTTTGTTGTGTAGCCACCAATCTTTTGGCCATGGACTAAGCCGACCTCACAATCAATGCGGTAGTGTATGCCGGCATAGAGTCTGGAGAGTGCGGCCTCTTGAGCTTGTCCATTAAAATAATCAGCATTGCTAGGAAAAAGATAGGATAGTACTGTGGCTGCGGCTGCCGAAAATGTTGAATGACCTGATGCGTAGGAAGGAAAATTCGGTATGCCCGTGCCCGTTTTTACGGACGGATCCAATTGGGTTGGCCTCGGATTGTAATAATAATATTTGCACTCCCAGCATCCGATCCCTGCATCGTGCAATGCCATGTTTAATAGGGCAAAAGCCCGTGCGGCCCTGACCTCGCTAAAATGCGCATCCCGTATATAGCCTTCTGCAATTTGGTTCCAATGTCCTGGCGGTGTGAAAGTTCCAAGGCCATCGGCCCATTTGAGAACGGTTTCTTCACGGGAGTTGGTCAAGTGTTCTGAATAGTATTTTGTTTCAGCCAGTTGTGATTTCATGGAATCGCTTGTAGCAACAGGCGGTGGACCAGGACGCACATTGATAAAATCGGAAGTAGACATCATCCACCCCATTACCCCAAGACCTGGAGAAGTCTTGGCTCCGAAAAACGGAAGCATTGGAGGCCGCGATGGAAGATCAAGGCTTACCCAAGGGATCACATCAATTGCCGGTACTGGATTTAGTAAATGTGACCAATGCAATTTTGCTGAATCGCCCAATGCTTGCCACTGGGTTGGAGTTCCTACGGCTGTACTCATACCGTCGGCACCAGCCCTGGTCAAAAAATCTTGTGCCACGGCCTTGCCTAATGCCAAACCAACTGAGATGTCGCTGGAAGATGCTCTTCCTGACTGTAATGCTGCCGCTCTTTGCTGACCTGCTTTAGTAAGTATCTCATCGCCAGCACCAGGGAACATTGCTTGCAAGATAGTTTGGGCAGCTCCTGACATGACCGCCTCTTCTGAGGGATATGAAGGAATGTTAATTTGAGGCATCAAGGACTTAATTCCCTTGTTTACCAAATATGGCGAAGGGCGATTGTATTTATATTTATAATACCAGGCAGCTTTCAAAGCATCATAGATTGCAACACTTACATAACTAAACGCACGTGCGGCATAAGGCGGATTGGCAAATGGAAACTGCGGATCCCCAAATGGATTGTTCGGATCAGGACCTGGATAGGTATTGTTCGATAGCGGAGCCGGGGCTAAGTTGTATCGCGCCACTAGTTCACGAAAGATCTCGTTCCAGCGCAGTACCCCCCCGTCACTCCAATAATTGATGGCATCCTTTTGTCCTTGAGTAATCGTGCTCTGTAGGTTCTTGATGCTGGCCAACTCCGTCTTATAAGCTATCGAAGAAGTGTCTGTGGGGGCAGGCACAACGCCTGCATACTTTGTATAAGAAGAGACATAGACCGGAGCCCATGTGCCAGCGTTCTCGTCCAAATTTGTCGGTTGCAAAGGAGCAAGACCTCCTGTAGTATTAACCTCATTGTTGCAACTGGTGACAAGGCTGAAAAAAGAGATAAACAAGGCGGTTATAAAATGGTGAAATGTTTTCATTGTTATTAAGGTTGTGTTTTTGAAAATGGTATCATGTACATTAAGCCAGCCATTGCGGTAGTGCTTTGGCCAACATTCCGGCCTGCCACTGTGTAGCTTCCCCAAATCCTGGCTGCCAGGTTTTTTACATAGGGAACTGACCACAAAGTGGAAAGACCTACTTTAGAAAAGTTCATTTTGTTCGATGCAAAAGGCATGTCTTGCCTACGGATGTCGCTGCCGCCCAACGTATTTTGTTGTGTATAGAATAGTTCCGCATGCCAGTTGGGTCCATGATATCCAGCGCGAACAATAAAATCAAAAAGGCCAAACATTTGCACCTCATTGGTATTGTAGAGTTGGCCATTGGCATAATATGAGGGACGATCCAAAAAGATGTTGCTCCGCCAGGTATAAGCACCGGAGGCTGTAAACCGCCAGGCTCCCTTTAATGAATAGGTAGAGGTGAATCGATACGAAAGGTTTTTACTGCCCAACCCGATTGACAATGGAAGAAAATCAGGTGTATAGTTGCTAGCTGGCAAGGTAATGGAACCAAGTGAAAAAAAATGCAGGTCGCTTTGGCCAATCTTTTTCGTCAGGAATCTATACTTTAGCGTCAATGTAAAATCTTGAATGCCCGCCATACCATGCAAAGTGCCACTGCTGGCCTTTGTCCAAACGTAAGGGAGCAGTGTTATCAGAGTAAGCTTATCAGTTACACCGTATGTACCCATCCAGGTTACACTTCGGGTCGTAAGCGTTCCAATGTTTTGGTTGTCACGTTTGAGTGTCCCCTCCCAATAGTTTTTCCAACTGTCAACACCGTAAAAGATTCCGTTGCCCAGTACTTTTTTGGGCATCATCATTCCATCAGTGATCATTGGCGTTTGTGCGGTCAATCCGAAACAGGACACCACCGCAATGAATATTCCAAGTATTATTTTTTTCATAGTAGAAAATTTGTAATAGATTAAGACATAACCGATTACTCTCGTAATCTTTTGTCCGGGTAGGAGCCCGAAAAAGGAATTACTTGTCCATAAATTTCAATGACAATCCTTATCGTTGAAAAGGTGGGTTTTCCATCTAAAGTAAGATCAAGGATGTGAATTAGTCCACACCCAGAATAGGTCGGTGATTTTCCTTCAGTTTATGGTACAAGATCAGCAGTTGACCTCTGGTGGTGGTGAGTTGATCACTTTATACCAAGAAAGAATTCTTGGTTTTAGAAGTGGGAAAGGAAGTTTCAGGTCAATACCAACCCGATCAGAGTATTCAATACGTGAAGTCAAGGAATTGAAATCTTTAATGAAGTTTAAGATTGTCTTTGTCGACTGATTATTTGAGCTCGAAGTTTGATCCGTGGATAATTTGACAAAATCAGAGAATACTTTGAATGCCTTTTTTTTATCAATATTTCTTAAGCAAACAACATACAAGGTATCATTTAAATATTTTTGTTTCACTAGTTTATAAAATTCTCCACGATGCTCGAAATCACCTTGCAAGTTTTGGAACTCGTCTTGCTGGATAGGGTACGGAAGAGTTAATGGAATCTTGATGGTAAATGTTTGATCAACTCCATAGTCATCATTATCAATTTGGTGAGCAATGGCAATGTTCGCTTGTCTAAGCATCGCCATATAAATACCATAATATCCTACCACACTAAACAGGAATATGATGACCAGCACTATGGATATTAATTTTTTCACTCGATTATTGTGACGCATATATAGCGGTTTTACTTGAATAATCATAAAAAAAATTGAGAGACCCATTATCACCTTTATTGAGTTAAGTCGATTGGGTCGGTGTTCTAATTGGAAACTCGGACACCAATTTGATTATTGGATGTCGAAAAATGAAGTGTCCAGCCAATGAAAATAATCTATGCTGAATTACTGAAAGATTGAAATGGCTCGGCAAGTCACGAAAGGTTCAGCCGGCAATTCTGCGAGTTTTTTATACCACCTTGTTCCAACTTTGGAACATTATTCGAAATTATTGAAATAGTGCTGATTTTGACTAAATTCACAGATTGTTCCAATATTGGAACAATCGATCGCAGAAATGTCGCGTTACTGGAGATTCCGTGGAGGGTGACCACTTTTTTTCGCAGCCTTGCAATAATCATAATCAACTGATTGCGAGCTAATAAAAGTGGTCAGCTTAACACGAAAAAAACTGATCCGGCTCCGCGGAATTTCCAGTGTGCCTGATCAAAACTATCGAGCCAATCAGAAGAAATATTGGAACAAAGATGTGGGCCCCTATGCCAAAAGCAAGTATGCCCAGCGATCCGAGGATATAGAAATTGGCCACATAAATGGAGTAATAGGTATACAGCATTATTGCGCAACCAATCAGCACATGCTGAACTATATTGATCCATTTGGGTAAAGAATCAAAATACCGGTAGCTAAGTATTACTGCGGATGTCAGAATAATAAATAGGCAGAACCAATTTGTTGAATCTTCGAAAACCGGCAGTACCCTGTTTAATCCATAAGCGCTGATTAAAAACATGTTCAACAAGAGGATGGTTTTGTTGATATTTTCTTTTCGCCACGACTTTCTTACGCCGAGAGAATTATTTGAGAGTAGTGCGATAGCGTAGCCGATGGCCAGGAAATAATGCAAGAAGAAGAAGGTGAAGTCCTCTCCTTCTCTCCGCATTTCGAAGAAGTCAACGAGTAAAAATAAGATAAACGAAAGCGCCAAAAGTAAATAGCCAGCTGGGTAAAGCCATTTCGGCTCGTCATGAGTTTTAATAGTTTGGTCAGTTTGAGATTCCATATGGTTTTATTTATTGTTAAAAAGTACTTTGTAATGCAAAGTAAAAAGGTAAATTTTTTTAGGATTGCTTCTTTAGTAGGTCTTCGAGTGACTTTAAGTGCAAATTGAAAGCCTTCTTGCCCTCCTTGGAGGCACTATAAGTCGTATTTGGTTTTTTGCCAATGAATTGTTTTTCAATAATGATATAATTGAGTTCCTCTAGCGCCTTGATATGGCTTGCCAAATTTCCGTCAGATAGTTGAAGCAACTCCTTGAGATAATTGAAATTAGCAGCGTCATTGACCATGAGAACGGACATGATACCAAGCCTCACCTTGCTTTCGAAAGCCTTATTAAAGTGGGTAAGCAGATTCTTCACTTCTCGTACTTAAAATACATGTAGGTTCCGTAGGCGATATGGCAGATGCCAAAACCCATGGCCCAAAAGAGAAGGCCGTACCCCACGATAAAAGCAGAAACAATTCCGAGCGTAACTTCTATTATTCCCAAAACACGGACATCACTGAACGTATATTTACTGGCATTGATAAGCGACAATCCATAAAAGATGAGCATCACTGGTGCAATGTAGACTAAGGTGCCATGGTATATTAAGGCGAGGCAAAAAAGACCGCCGGCAGCCAATGGAATGCAAAGATTTATTAGGAGCTTCTTTGCAGTAGGATCAAAAATGGAGTTGCCATCCCTCCTAGCCTTCCGGGTAGTCAGGACGATCCCGGTTCCAATTGCCAGGACAAGAACGACGACAGCATCGATCACAAAGAATGAATATTCCGCATAGGATCCAGCTTCATATAATTCGTCATTGGGTTGGAGTCCTGACGAATTTAGGTATAAGTTGGCGGCATAGGCTCCTAACAAAGCATAAATGCCGGCAAATACTCCAGACAATCCGCTCAAAGAGATAAATCTGGACGAACGTTCCATCAGATGCTTTATTTCTGATAACGTTTCTAGTGATGTCTTAATATTTTCATTCATAAAAAGTACTTTGTAATGCAAAGTAAATACATTTACGGTAAAACACAGCAATAGTTTCAAAAAGGAATATTTGCGTTTTAGTTGTTGATGAAGACAAATAGATTTCTGCGGATCTTAATCTCAATTCCAATTGTTGTCCTTTTTATTGCGCCGTAAGCATCCGATGAAGTACAATGGTTTGTTAACCGAATAATTTCTTATTGAGGTTTTACTTTGCTGATGATATCCAGTTACTGGGAAGAAGTTTATCGAGCTGGTTAACAGGATGCGAGGGAATACGAGAGAGAATATCGCGCAGCCATTCAAAGGGATTGACGTTGTTGATTTTGCAAGTGCCAAGGAAAGAATATAACATGGCTGCTCTTCGTGCGCCATCATGGGAACCGGCAAACAAGTAGTTCTTTCTTCCGATAGCCAAGGGTCTTATTGAGTTCTCTACCAAATTATTGTCGATTTGCAAACGGGCATCAGTGGTGTAGAGGCAAAGTTTGTCCCAGCGCTGCAAGGAGTAACTGATTGCTTTTCCGATCGCACTCTGCGGAAGTACCTTTGAATAATGTTCGATCATCCAGGCCTTAAGGTTTTCTAATACCGGAACAGCCTGCTGTTGACGGAGAGCCAACAGTTCCTGTTCTGATAATGGTTGATCTCTTCCTACTTGTTCAAGAGCATACAGTTTTTGCATTTCTATGAGCACGTATTCCGCCCGTGACTTGTCGTTTTCCAACGCTTTGTCAAACATGCGACGGGCATGTGCCATACAATTTAATAAAGTGATGTTAGCTCGTTTGTCAAAATCCTCATAGACAGCATAGCCATCGGTTTGAAGATAGCCGCTAAAATCCTGGAGACATTCACTGGGGCCCTCCCTGCCTCGGCCTTCCCGGTAGTCAAACAAAACTAACCGCGCCAAGGGTGCGTGATAGACCCAGTGGTATCCCCGATGTGTGGTTCCCTTTTTGGCTTTATCTAATACCTTGATGGGGCTCTCGTCGGCTTGCAGATAAATCTGTTTTAATACCAGTCTGCGATGCGTTTCATAAAGCGGTTGCAGTAACGTGCAACTTCCACTGATCCAATCAGCCAGCGTCGAGATGGGCAGCTTGATGCCTTCTCTTTCAAAACGTTGAACTTGGCGATAGATGGGCAAGTGATCAACGTATTTGTCTATTACGATTTGTGCCAATAGGCCTGGGCCTGCAATACCTTTATCGATCGGACGTACGGGTAAATCCCCAATCACGATTTGCTCTCCTGTTGGATCGACATACTTGGCACGGATGTATTGACGAACAAATAATTTTCCCGGAATGCGTTCAAGCTCTTCTGTTTTCTCTTCTCCAATTTTTTTCCACCCAGTAACATCCCTGGAAGGTTCAATGATTACTTGCTCACGGGGAAGACTAGCCGGCAAAGGCATCCGACCGGTCTGTACTTTTTCACTCTCCGGTTTACTGGTCTTCTTGCGCTCGTATTGAATGGTCTGGGTAGTGGAGACAATCATCTGTTCTTTTTGTGGTACCGCGATATCTAGGGCTAATTGATCAACAGATACTGAGGGGATAAACCGCTCATTTTTGGAACCAAAAACTAATCGCTTGAGCTGGTTCAACTCATCCTTGAGTTGGATGATTTGAATAACTAATTCTTCGTAAGTGGGTTTATTTATTGCTTCAGCGATCACGCGGAGGCAAAGATAAAACGCTGTCTTGTAATCACACAGAAACAGGCTGCGTTTTAACAAAATTATTTTCTGAAAAATGAAATCTTTTTCTTCGCCGCACCGAACTCAAACAGATCCCTTGAAGAATCAACATCAACTCTTCACTGCTAAGTTCTACAGACAAAGTTTTCTCATCGATGAGAGGAAGCTCATAGGTGCCACGCTCCAGACGTTTGTAATAAATGGAAAATCCATCCCGCTCCCAGAGTAAAAGTTTGACTTGATTGCGGCGAGCGTTAAAGAAAATAAAAATATCTCCGCTCAAAGGATCTCGCTTCAAGCCATCCCGCACCAGGCCACAGAGTCCATCAACACCCTTTCGCATATCCGTTTTTTCCCGGTACAGAAAATAATGATGGACGGATGAGAGGGTAAGCATGATCAGCCTACCAGGGAACGTAAGTAGGAAACATCTACGAGTTGATAAAAAATCAACCGATGGCCATTGGCCAAGAGTAATTCCATCACACCGAGTTCCGACGAAGAACCGACCAATTTCTTGATCTTTATCGGAAGGAAGGCTTTGCCGGGATCACCTTGTTGCTGTTCTCTATACTTTTTATACCAGTAATGAAAATTACTGTAGACGATCGCGTGCTCTTTGCAAAAAATGTGTTGGCTTTGACCGCTCGTCTTCCAGGATTCGATCAGGGAAAACATCTTCGATTGGCGGGTAGCAAAATTCTCAGGATTCATAGGATAGTTTTTTCAAAACTACCTCACCGGTCATTTCAGAGAAATAGGTACTTCATCGGATGCTTACATTGCGCCGGCAGTTACGCGAGTTTTTTATACCACCTTGTTCCAACTTTGGAACAATATTCGAAATTAATGAAATAGTGCTGAATTTGACTAAATTCACACATTGTTCCAATATTGGAACAATCGATCGTAGAAATGTCGCGTTACTGCCGGCGCAGACTTTGCAGCGCAGAGCTTGCCACAGGTGAACGACTGTTGAACTAGGGAGATTGGGAGGACTTAAAGGAGGTAAGGATAGGGCAAAAAAATTAACTGCTGGTCAACGAAAGGAAATAGCCGTTAATGCAGCTAACCAGCGATGGGACTCTCAGGCGGGAACAAAGCTGTAATAAGGTGCTCCAATCCAAGTTGATTTAAATATCCTACCGCTTCTGCCATTTCTATATCTTCATAGGAAGTATCAATTGGTGGAAATTCCGCACAAAGTGACCACTCTTTTCCGCTGCAAAGTGACCACCAAAAGTTAACTGGCAAAATGGAGAAAAAAATGTATCGAGTTTTCGGTTAAACACAGCCTGGTTTTAGTCTTTGTTTTCTATTTCGTTTTCT
>DAHVFH010000152.1 GCA_027317105.1 Cytophagales bacterium | reverse complement strand
GCGTTGTCTTGTGTGGATCTTACTGGAGATGGCAAGCCTGAAATTGTTGCAGGAGGAAATCTCTTTGACTTCACGCCCCAATTTGGAAGGTTAGATGCAAACTATGGAAGTGTTATGGTTAATAAGGGTAATCGAAAGTTTGACCTTTTAAGTACAAAGGAATCAGGTGTTCAATTAACTGGCCAAGTCCGCGACATTAAAGCAATTTCTAATGGAAACAAAAAATCCATCCTTTTTCTTAGAAATAATGAAAGTCCTGTTTTGTACAGAAATAGTCCTTCGCCATTAAAGTAAACAATTAATCGCAGACATTTTCCTTGCACACAATCAAACAATGATTTTAATTAAATATTCGGGTTTTTTATTTTTGTTTTTCTTCTTGGTATCCTGTAAAGAGAAGGATCGGGTGACGCCTTTTTTCAAAGTCGTTTCAGCTGAAAAATCAGGCCTTACTTTTGAGAATCGATTGCATCCTTCCCCTACGTTTAACATGTTTAAATACATGTATTTTTACAATGGTGCCGGTGTAGGTGCCGGTGATTTCAATAATGACGGAAGAATAGATCTTTTTTTTTCAGCGAATCAATCGACCAATAGTTTATATTTAAACGAGGGTAATTTACATTTTCAAAATATTACAGGTTCTTGTGGAATCAAGCCAAGTAAGGGATGGTCAACAGGGGTTTCAGTTGTCGATATAAATAACGATGGATGGCTTGATATATATGTTTGTCAGGTTAGTGGAATCGAAACGTTTGCAGGGGCAAATGAGTTGTGGGTAAATAAAGGTTTGAAAGAGGGGATTCCTCAATTTGAAAATGAAGCAGCTAAGTATGGTCTCGATTTTTCAGGTTTCAGTACGCAGGCTGCTTTTTTAGACTACGATAGAGATGGCGACCTTGACATGTTCTTATTAAATCATTCAGTAAATCAAAATGGAACATTTGCCCCTCGTGATAAATTTCTAGGAACTTATCACGAAAAGTCTGGAGATCGAATGTACAGAAACGATGCTGGTAAGTTTACTGATGTAACTCGTCCTTCAAGAATTAATAGCTCTGCAATAAGTTTTGGATTAGGCGTAGTAATCACCGACATCAATATGGATGGCTGGCCAGACCTATATGTGGGTAACGACTTTCATGAAAATGACTATTTGTATATCAATCAAAAAGACGGAACATTTTTGGATGAATCTTCTGATAAAATGATGCATACGAGCATGTATACGATGGGTGTTGATGCAGGGGATTTTAATAATGACGGATACATTGATTTAGTTTCGATGGATATGCTTCCTTCCGATCCTTACATGATCAGAAGGTCGTTGGGTGAAGATGACTATGATATTTATAATTATAAGATAAAAACAGGTTATAGTTACCAGTATACACGCAACAACCTTCAATTGAATCGAGGTAATGGGATGTTTAGTGAAATTGGTACGTATTCAGGGATTTATTCAACGGATTGGAGTTGGAGTGCACTCTGGGTTGATTTTGATAATGATGGATGGAAAGATCTATTTGTTTCGAATGGAATCCCAAAGCGAATGAATGATATTGATTATGTCAATTTTCTTTCCAATTCGGAAATTCAAGGAAAGTTAAAAGCAAATAAAATTGAAGAAAAGGACATGGCCTTAGTGGAAAAATTTCCAGAGATAAAGTTGCCGAACCGGTTTTTTCTGAATGACAAAAAATTAAAGTTTAAGGATATTTCTGAAGCTGTTCAGGGTAATGCGCCTTCCTTTTCCAATGGAGCCATTTTAGCGGATTTGGATAACGATGGTGATTTGGACATTGTCTCCAGTAATATTGATGATCTAGCGCTTGTATATGAAAATCTTTCTCAAACAGGCAATGTAAGTAACCATTATCTTTCGTTGGTATTGAAAGGAGAACCTACAAATCCTTTTGCAGTTGGCGCAAAGGTATTCACTTTGATAAATGGCAAGATCCAAATCATTGAAAATTTCTCTGCTAGGGGATTTCAATCAAGTATGCAAATTCCAATTCACATTGGCTTGGGAAATAATTCTGCGGATTCGATCATTATCGTATGGCCAGATAATTCTTATCAAGTTGCAAAGCCAGCCTTTCGAGATACCACCTTAATTTTTTCTTATCAATCAGGAAACCCTGTTTTTAACTTTGGACTCATTTCAAATAAGAATAAAAATTTAGCCAAACAATTTAAAGATGTTACTCACGATGTAGGGTTAAAAATAAAACATGAAGAGAACTATTTTCCGGAGTTTACTCGGGAGCCATTAATTCCACGAATGCTTTCTTCCGAAGGTCCTGCGTTAGCTGTAGCTGACATTAATCAAGATGGAAAAATGGATTTTTTCTTGGGATCTTCAAAAACCTCATCGGCTGTAGTTATGCTTCAGCAAGAAAAGGGTTTCATGCAACGGCAGCAGAAAGATTTAGAGAATGACAAGTCAAACGAAGAGGTGGATGCTTGCTTTGTTGATCTCAATGGTGACAGTTTTCCTGATCTTGCAGTTGCAAATGGGGGAAATGAATATTATGGCAAAGATAGACACCTAACCCCTTGTGTCTATTTAAACGATGGGACGGGCAATCTAATTAAGAAGCTTGATGCATTTGCAAATTTGTTCGTAAACGCCTCAAGCATTCGCCCATACGATTTTGATCAGGATGGGGATATGGATTTATTTATCGGGGGCCGTTCGGTTCCCTGGCAATATGGGGTTAGCCCATCCTCTTACTTATTGGAAAATAATGGACAAGGAAAATTTGAGAATGTTACAAACAAAGTGGCCTTCGATCTTACGAAAGCAGGAATGATTACGGATGCCGTTTGGGTGGATATCGATCATGACGGAGACAAGGATTTGTTGACCTGTGAGGACTGGGGAGGCGTAAATGTTTACATCAATAATTCCGGAAGTTTTAAACTAAGCAGATTAACTGATCGAAAAGGGTGGTGGAATTTTATTCTTCCTGTCGACTTGGATAGTGATGGTGATATTGATATTGTAGTAGGCAATCAAGGGTTAAACAGTAGATTGAAGCCGACATTGGATGAACCTGTGCGCCTATACTATAATGATTTTGATGACAATGGTAAGAAGGAGCAGGTCATTACGTATTACCTGAGCGGTAAGGAAATTCCATTTATGGGTAAAGGCGATTTGCAAAGACTTATGCCTGCGATAAAGAAGAAGTTTTTGTATGCGGCAGATTATGCGAAAGCTCCGTTGCGAGAGATTTTTTTGCCAGATAAACTTGATAATTCCCAGCTTCTGTCAGTTGATTATTTTGCCAATGCGGTTCTGTTTAATGACGGAAAAGGAAAATTTTCGCTTCGTGAATTGCCCACAGAAAATCAATTCAGTCCGCTAAAATGTGCCTTGGATATAAACATAAATGCCGGTGCCAATCCAGAGATACTGATGTTTGGAAATTTTTACCAAAACAACATTCAACTTGGGCGAAATGATGCTGATTTTGGATCGGTACTTATTAATCACGGTAACGATAATTTCTCAACACTTTCCTTAGGCGGAATAGTTATAAAAGGGCAGGTGCGGCATGTTGAAAATATAATCATTGGAGGCAAAAAGGCCTATTTATTGGCTATGAATAACGATAGCCTCCGGGTGATCACTGTTAAATAACAGGAAAGTATATTTGGGTCACCCACTTATTGCTATCGGGTTGCTCAAGGCGATTGGTGATTAAATATTCATAAGGGATGGCCACTGTGTTTTTATGGTTATCTTGAATATACAACTCGATTTTTTTCTTCACGTTTTCGATCGCTTTTCGATTGCCGGTAACTTGAGCGGATATAATATTTCCCCCTTTCAGCATCCATTTTGATTTAATGTTTTTTGATTCGGGTAATCTCTTGTCGATAGGAATAGCTACTTGTAAAAAGAAATCGTTGGCGTTCAGCCTGGTCGAATTTAACATCGGATAACCTTTTTCGATGCCGCCATTACTTTTAATATATTTTTTTACTTGACTGATCAGCGCATAAATTTCGGATAATGTTGGTTTATGCGTACAATTTTGAGATACGGTAGCTACATATTCAAAAGGAACACTCACTTCTTTAATCTCAAGATCGTATAAATTCTTCGGATTCTTATAGTGTTCGGTCAAGTTGGCTAATATCGTGTGAAAGGCTCTTTTTAGTTTGGATGCAAAAACCAACGCCTTTATCCGATTTATAGGATCGTGAGGAATTGGAACGCTTGTGGCTAATGTAAGGGTCAACTCATTCGAGGGTTCAGCCATAATCTCAAGAATGGAATTGAATTCGTAAGAATTACTATTGGTCTTAAACTCAATAGTATTGTATAAAATGCGGTGCACGCTAAACTCGATATCGTCCTGAACGAGTATTGCTTTTGAATTGACTTCAACTGTTTTGCCTGGCCACCATTTTTCCCAGGTAGAGTCTTGCATTAATTGACGAAATAAAGCATCATTGTTAGCGGAAAGCCGAATAGTTTCCTTTACATTGGACTGAAGCGGAAGGATAAGCGCCAGCGATACCAAAAGGGAAACGCCAACAAAAATGGAAATGGTTATTTTTTTAGACGGAATGTGCATAAAATTTAAAATCAGTGCTTATTTTCTATTTAAAATTAACCTCCAAACTAACCTATTGTTTTCTAAGATTTGCCTATAATACTCTTTTTTTATTTCTAAGACCAAGAAATAAGGTTCAGAACAAAACAATTGATTCAGCAACTATTTAAACTATGAAAATCCTAATTTTTTTTCCGTTTCTTTTTGCTTTGCTTTCAGAAGCAGGGGCTCAATCCGATCAATCCTGGCAGATCGAAGCCAAGAACATTGATCCTAAAAATTATTTTGGCGTAACGGTGGCAAACGGTATGATTGGATTGGTCTCCTCCACCGAGCCAATGAAGGTAAAAGATGTTATCCTTAATGGGGCCTATGACTATTACCAGCGCGGCAGGGTTTCGAATATCCTGAAAACATTCAATCATGTAAACATGAACCTAGAGGTAGATGGCCAGCGCATCACAAGAGGAAATATTTCTAATTACCAACAAACGCTGGATATGAATAAGGCTTCTCTTACCACTTCATTTGATGTTCAAGATAAGATCACGGTATCCCATACCTTAATGGCGCTTCGCCATCTTCCTTACACCGCGCTGACAATGGTTGAAATAAAAGCAAAGAAGGATGTGAAGATTACACCGATGAGCGTCATCGAAGCGCCTGATCACCTCACTGATGTGCATAACTTGTACAGCGAAATCGATCGGCCGCATGTAACTATACCACTTCTTACTTCGATTGGAAAAAGTCCTTCTGGGAAATTAACAGTAGCAGTTAGCAACAGTTTTATTTTTGATGAACCGCATGGCTTGGAGCCGAGACTTATCCATGAAGACTGGGATTATAACATGCACCTTTTGAAGTTCACGAAGCAATTGAAGGCGGGCGAGACGTACAAGTTTGCGGTGGTTTCCTCTGCCACGTGTTCCTCACAATACGATGATCCGATGAACGAGGCAGAACGCCTTACTATTTTTGCAAAATTAGAAGGCACACAACGGTTGCTGGATAGGCATCTTGAAGCGTGGAATGACCTTTGGAAAAGTGACATAGTAATTGATGGCGATTTGCAAACACAAAAAGACGTCCGCTTTGCCCTCTACCATTTGTATTCATTTGCGCGCGAAGGTACTGCCTACAGCCTTTCGCCCATGGGCCTTTCAGGATTGGGCTATAACGGGCATGTGTTTTGGGATACGGAACTGTGGATGTATCCACCGCTTTTGGTGATGCATCCGGAAATCGCGAAGTCGCTTTTGGAATATCGGTTCCAACGATTGGAGGCTGCGAAGAAAAATGCTTTCTCTCATGGTTACAAAGGAGCAATGTTTCCTTGGGAATCGTCTGCGGAAGGAACCGAAGATACCCCTGTTTGGGCGCTCACCGGACCATTTCAACAGCACATCACAGGATGTGTGGGTTGGGCTTTTTGGAAATATTACCAGGTGACGAAAGACAAAATCTGGCTAAAGGAAAGAGGTTATCCGATTCTAAAAGAAGTGGCCGATTTTTGGGCCAGTCGTGTCGAGCGGAAAGGACCTGGAAAATATGAAATCAACAATGTGATTGGTGCGAACGAATGGCAAGAAAATATTGATAACAACGCCTTCACCAATGGGATGGTCATCACCGTTCTTCGATATGCCACTCAAGCTGCCAAAGAACTATCGGTAGCTTCTGATCCTGATTGGGAGACGGTTGCAAATAATATTCCAATTTTAAAATTCCCGGATGGAACAACTAAGGAAAATGCAACTTATAATGGTGTTGAAATCAAACAAGCTGATGTAAATCTGTTGGCTTACCCTTTGGAGTTCATCATCGACCCGGCACAAATTGAAAAGGATTTAAGATATTACGAACCGCGAATGTCTCCGAATGGCCCGGCTATGGGAAACTCTGCACTCTCAGTGATTTATTCCAATTTAGGAAAGAGTGACAAGGCTTATGAATTGTTTAACAAAAGTTATAAGCCCAATCAAGTCCCTCCTTTTGGAGTATTAGCTGAAACTGCGGGGGGAACCAATCCCTATTTCGCCACTGGTGCCGGAGGCTTTTTGCAAGCCGTAATTTTTGGTTTTGGCGGACTACAAATCACCGACAACGGCATTATCCAAAATAAAAGGAGCTTGCCAAAAAAATGGAAGTCATTAAAACTTATAGGCGTTAGGACAACCAAATCTGAATTTATGGTAAAATGAAATGCCTAAAATTTTTCAATATCTGAACTACGTAGTAAGGTTTTATTCTAATGATCATTTACCAATTCACGTTCATGTTCAATTCGGTAAAGAACAAGAATGCAAAGTTGATTTTCTGTTTGATGGGAATGAACTAACTTTACTGTTTAAGAAAGTGAAAGGAAGAGACCGTTGACTATAAGCCAAGCCCGTGAAGTTTCGATTTTCTTAAAGACATACCAAAATAAAATTGTTTTAAAATGGCAACAGGTGTTTATTCATCACCAGCGAGTAGGATGCGAAGTGATAAGAAAAAGGATAGTCAGGAAATAGTTGAAATTATTTCCGCAAATTATATTGGTGATTTCTTTATTGAGTTACGTTTCAATACAGGAAAAAATAAAATCATTGATTTTCTTCCTATCTTCCATCAATATGTAAAAGGCAGTTATCTGAAATATCTAGCCTTCAATAATTTTAAAAAATTTAAAGTTAAAAATGGAAATATTTCTTGGGGCAGAAACGAGGAGGTGATCTTTACCATAGACTTGCTCTATGATTTCCCTAAGTCAACCAATGACGAGATACTTTATGCCATTAAATGATTGCTTAAATGCTATTTAACGTAGACTCTTTTCCAACACTTGACCTTGTTCCCCCTATATCAATTAGTGCTTTCGGTGAAATTAAATTTAACACTTAAGCAATAACCGACATAGGTTATAAAAATCATTTCCCTGAAATTACATTTGTATGTAATTTTGTACAATATTAAATTCAATACTGATGAGAATTTTTCTTTTCCTTACACTGGTTTTTCTTTTTGCTACCTGTAAAAACGATAACGAATCTTACAAGACCAAAGCGCAAAACCCGGAGCATTTCCATGGGTCGATGAAGGCGATTACTGACCGGATTGTGCATGATATATTTTCGCCTCCCGTTGCAAGCCGAATTTATGCGTATTGCACCGTGGCGGGTTACGAGGCCATTATTCACCTGGATAAAAACTATCGGAGTTTGGTCGGCCAGGTAAATGGGTTCAAAAAAATTTCACAGCCTGATTCTTCCCTTGTCTATTGCTATCCTTTAGCCGCCACGGAAGCAATGCTTAAAGTCGGCAGGGCATTGGTCTTTTCGGAAGATGAACTCGACAAGTTTTACGAAAAAGAGATAACTGAATTCAAGGACACTGGTATTCCGGATGATGTTTTTGACCGATCGGTCGCCTTTGGCGATAGTATTGCCAAAGATGTATTGGCTTGGTCTAACTCGGATAATTACAAAGAGTCACGTACGTTCCCCAAATATTCAATTGAAAATAATCCTGCTACCTGGCAACCGACACCACCGGCTTATATGGATGCAGTTGAGCCCCATTGGAATAAGATCAGAACATTTGTAATGGATTCAGCACAGCAATTCAAACCTATTCCAGGAATTGCTTTTTCAAAAGAAAAGGATAGCCCATTTTTTAATCAGGCGAAACAAGTGTATGATATTGGAAAGGGGCTAACCACAGAGCAAACCGCGATTGCATTCTTTTGGGATTGCAATCCTTTTATGATGAATGTGAAGGGCCACGTAATGTTTGCTACCAAAAAAATTTCTCCAGGAGGGCATTGGATCAATATTACCCGATTGGCTTGCACCACGACAAATGCTGATATGGTAAAATCGGCAGAAGCTTATGTTCGCGTTTCACTTTCTCTGGCCGATGCTTTCATTAGCGCCTGGGACGAGAAGTATCGCTCAAAATTGATCCGGCCTGAAACCTACATCAATCAGTACATTGATGAAAACTGGGTGCCTCTATTGCAGACCCCCCCATTCCCGGAATACCCAAGTGCCCATAGTGTGATATCGGCCTCAGCCGCGACTGCCTTAACAAAATTATTTGGTGACAATTTTGCGTTTACCGATTCCACCGAAGTGGAGTTTGGGATGGCGCCACGAAGTTTCACGTCCTTTATTCAGGCTTCGGAAGAAGCGGCCATTAGTAGAGCTTATGGAGGGATTCATTACATGCCGGCATGTATGATAGGAAAGACCGAAGGAAAAGAGGTTGGGGAATTTATTCGGAATAAAATTGTGACATATAGTCCACCAATTCAGAATTAATTACCTCCAATTTTTTAAAAAGGAGCCAATTATTGGCTCTTTTTTATTTGACAATGTGATAGTTTCAGTAATTATTTTCTTGCTTTACGCTATTCAATAATTATCTATATTTCCTCCCCGGTAATTTGACGCATGCAGGAGCTGAAGCCTTCCCTTTCTTTTTGGCAAATCATCAACATGAATGTTGGGTTTTTTGGCATTCAATATAGTTTTGGTTTACAGCAATCTGCGGTAAATCCACTGTACACCTTTCTTCATGCTAAACCTGAAGATCTTCCTCTACTCAATCTAGCGGGCCCAATGACTGGTCTTTTGATACAGCCGATCATTGGTGCCCTTAGTGATAAAACATGGCATCCTCGTTGGGGGCGAAGGAAGCCCTATTTTTTAGTTGGCGCGATATTCTGCAGTGTTAGCTTGTTTCTTTTCCCGTTCAGCCGTGCGTTGTGGATGGCCGTAGGACTGCTCTGGATTTTGGATGCTGCCAATAACACAGCGATGGAGCCCTATCGGGCTTTTATAGCGGATAAACTTCCAGAAAAGCAACGTGCGACTGGGTTTCTTACTCAAAGTTTTTTTACCGGCTTTGGTATAACCTTGGCAAATCTTTCGCTTTACTTTTTTCAGCAATTGATCACGGGAACAACACATACCAATGATGGACAATCGGGAATACCGTATTGGGTATTTGGTTCCTTCTTTGTAGGCGCAATATGTTCGATTACTTCGGTAGGTTGGTCCGTTTATACTACACCAGAAATTCCACCCACGGATGAGGAACTCAAAAAACTTCAAGCGGAAAAATCGAACCTACTTACTCCATTTGCTGAAATCTTTTCAGCTATAAAAGACATGCCGAAAAGCTTGTGGAAGCTCGCTTTGATTTATTTATTTCAGTGGTACGCGATGTTTTGTTATTGGCAATTCATCTCACACAGCATAGCCAAATCGGTATGGCATGCTACGTTTCGCGATCAAGCACTCTACGAAAAAGCGGTTGGGTGGACGGTCTGGTCAATGGCTTTTACAATATTATCACCTTCCTTTCGGCTTTTGGATTGGTGTGGTTTGTTAAAAAAATTACGGCCAGAAACGTTCACATGATATGCCTTGGGCTTGCGGCCATCTCGCTATTTATTATCCCGTCCATTGAAAATAAATTTTTTCTTTTTGCTCCCATGATCGGATTTGGTATTGCCTGGGCAAGTATGATGGGTGTGCCTTACATCATGGTAGTTGGCAGTATCCCAAAAGAACGCTACGGTGTCTATATGGGCATCATTAACATGATGATTGTGGTGCCTATGATTTTGCAGACGATTTCTTTTGGGTATATCTATAAAACTTTCTTAGGTATTGATCCCGGTAATGCGATCTTGTTTGCTGGAGTTTTACTGGTGGTTGCTGCATTTTTCACATCTCGAATTCAGCCCGAAAAATCGTTAACCTGATTATTGAATATTCATGCCTTCAACCTGGTATAAAGAAGCCATTGTGTATCAAGTTTACCCGCGAAGTTTCAACGACAGCAATGGTGATGGAATAGGCGATTTACGGGGAGTCATTGAGAAGTTAGATTATATCCAACAGCTTGGTATTGATGCGGTTTGGCTCAACCCCATTTTCAAGTCGCCTAATGATGATGGTGGTTATGACATCAGCGACTATTATTCCATTCAGCCGGAGTTTGGCACGATGGAAGATTTTGACGAGCTGATTTCCGAACTTCATCAACGGGGCTTAAAATTGATTATGGATTTGGTGCTCAACCACTCTTCGGATGAGCATGTTTGGTTTCAGCAATCTAAAAAATCTACTGATAATCCTTATCGCGAGTTTTACTTTTGGAAGCCCGGTAAGAATGGAGGGCCGCCAAACAATTGGCCGTCTTTTTTTGGAGGAAGCGCGTGGCAATACGATGAAAATACCAAAGAATATTATTTGCATTTATTTTCGCCTAAGCAACCGGATTTGAATTGGGAATCCCCGGCCTTGCGTGAAGAACTAAAAAAATTGATGAGGTTTTGGTTGGATAAAGGCGTGGACGGACTTCGGTTGGATGTGATTACTGCTATTAGTAAACGAACCGACTTCCCGGACACGGATACGAATGACTTTAACGAAACAATCCGAAGGTATTATACTAACGGGCCGCGCCTGAAAGAATTTATAGCTGAAATTCGTCACGATGTTCTAGACCATTACCCTGCGATTACAGTAGGCGAAGGGCCCGGCATCACTCCTGAAAATGCGCTGACCTATTTGGATGAGAAAGATGGACTTTCGATGATTTTTCATTTTGGCCACATGTTTATGGATCAGGGGCCGGGAGGAAGGTTTGACCCAAAAGCTTGGACGCTGGAGGATTTTAAAAAAGTATTTAATGTGTGGAACAGCACTTTTGCTCAAAGCGGGTGGGGGAGTGTCTTTCTTGGCAATCATGATTTTTCGCGAACGGTTTCTCGGTGGGGAAATGATAAAGAATACCGGGAAGAGTCATCAAAACTTTTGATTACTTTGTTACTTTCCATGCCGGGCACGCCTTTTATTTTTCAAGGAGATGAAATTGGCATGACTAATTTAACATTGCATAATATCAATGAGTCCAAAGATATTGAAACGATCAATGGCTGGCGAGAAGCAAAGAAACGAGGCGAACCAGAAAGTGAGTTTTTGAAGAAAGTAAACTATGCGGGACGTGATAATGCGCGCACCCCTATGC
>DAHVFH010000145.1 GCA_027317105.1 Cytophagales bacterium | reverse complement strand
CCTATGCAGTGGAATGAAAATAGAAATGCTGGATTTTCTTTGGGTTCGCCTTGGATGACCGTCAACCCAAATCACCAATCCATCAATGTGGCGGCTCAAGAAAGCGCTACAAACTCAATTTTGGCTTTTTTTAAGAAAATGGTTAAGGTTCGGAAATCTTTTCTAGCGCTGTATAATGGTGATTACAAGCCGATCGATACTCCGGCCAAAGAACTTTTCCTTTTTTTTCGTGAAAATGAGGAAGAAAAAATGTTGATTGCCCTTAATTTTTCAGAAAGAGCCATTAACTTACCCCTGCCTATCAATTGGCAGACCAAAGTTTTGAGTAACTATGAAGATCAGGGGTTAACAAATCAGTTAAGGCCGTGGGAAGCGATAATTTTTAAAGTGAAATAACACAGTTTTTTCCTTAAAAAAACGTTCAACATAAATAATGTAATCGGATGAAACGAATAGCAATTGTAGGCCCGATCCCCAGAGATCACATCGTTACGCACAATGGGGAACTTATCCAGAAGTGGGGTTGTGTCACCCACCCAGTTATCGCGTTGTCCGTAATGGCCGGAAAAAAAATTGAGATCGTTCCCGTGTCACATTTGCGAAAAGTCGATCTCGATAATGTGAAGGAAGTCTTTAAAGGATATCATGGCCTTGATCAAAATCATCTTACCGTAAAGAATGACCAAGGCGACATAATTAGTTTGAGGTTTTTGGACATGAACAACCGGCTTGAGCGACAAACTGGTTTTATGGATCCCCTTGTTCCCGAGGATTTTAAAAAACTCATCGATTGTAAAGTTTTTGTTTTCATACCCATCAGCGATTATGAGATTGCTTTGGAAACACTTCAGTTTTTAAAAAAGAAAAGTAAGGGGCTTATTGTTTTTGATGCACATGGGCCTACCACCGCCTGCATGGTCAATGGAGAACGACACCGTAAATTCTGGATCGATCGTGATTTATGGCTTCCATACATTGATGTGTTGAAAATGAACCTCGAGGAGGCTCAGGCCTCGTGGTTCAAAAAAGAATATGAGACCTCCGATTTTGTAAAAACAGAAGAGCCAGATCGCGCCATGCTCCGCCAATTCGGTGATCATTGTCTGGATATGGGCGTTAAGGCCGTTTATATTACGATGGATTCAAGAGGCTGTTTGGTTTATTATCGCCAACGGGGCAAGACTGTTGAGGAAATGGTGCCCCCCATTAAAGTTGGCCAGGTGATCGATACTACTGGTTGTGGCGATTCGTTTGCAGGTGGCTTAGGTTATGGACTTTTGCAAAAGCCAACCGATTATATTGGGGCTGCCAAATATGGTAATGCCTTGGGTGCATTACGGACACAAGGAAAAACGTTTGAAGTATTCAAGCCGCTAACTGAAACAGATGCAATCATTAAAAGAGGACACATTTAAAAAAAGTAGGCAGTAAGCAGAATGCGGTTGACAGGATACCCACCCACACATGATTTTATTGCCAAATGGTGACTGTCTACTCCCAACTTTAAAAGTTCATTATAAAATTTCCCCCAAACAATGATCCAAGCTGCAATCTTTGACCTTGATGGTGTAATTGTTGACACCGCACATTACCATTTTATCGCCTGGAAAAGATTGGCGAAAGAATTGGGAATTGATTTTACGGAAAAAGAAAATGAACAACTAAAAGGGGTAAGTCGCATGCGCTCGTTGGAGATCATACTAGACCTCGGAAATCTTCGCCTAAGCCATGAGGAAATGGAAAGACTTGCTACCAAAAAGAATAAATGGTTTGTTGAATACATCAACGCCATGAAACCTGATGAGATTTTTCCCGGAGTCAAGGGGCTGATTCAGGAAATCCGATCGAATGGAATAAAGGTGGCCTTGGCTTCCAGTAGTAAGAATGCGGATACGGTTTTGAATCTTTTAGGAATTAAAGATTACTTTGATGCGATTGTAGATGGCACGATGATTAAACATTCCAAACCCGATCCGGAAATATTTTTATTGGCGGCAAAGAAAGTAAATATTCCCCCTGCTGATTGTTTGGTTTTTGAAGATGCCGAAGCGGGTGTAGAAGCTGCTATTGCCGCACGGATGAAGTGTGTAGGCGTGGGCTCGACCGACCAGCTAGGAAAAGCTGATCTCGTGATCGAAAAGACGGGCGATTTTAAAATGGAACAACTCCAAATATTGAACCTTAAATCTTGAATTAATTTCTATGAAGCAGTATTTGAAAAATCACGAATGGCAAATTGTTGAAGAAGGTTTTGATCCACATCTGAATAGGGTATCCGAGAGCATTTTCAGTTTAGGTAATGGCCAAATGGGCCAACGGGCCAATTTCGAAGAAAACTATTCCGGTGATACTCATCAAGGCACCTACATAGCCGGAGTTTATTATCCAGATAAAACACGTGTGGGCTGGTGGAAAAATGGTTACCCCGAATACTTTGCCAAAGTGCTAAATGCACCGAGTTGGACAAGCATTGGAATTAATATTGAAAATCAAGAACTGGATTTGGCTAAATGTAAGGTAGAGAATTTTCGCAGAGTACTGGATATGAGGCTAGGATTACTCAGTCGCTCTTTCACCGCAACTTTCCCGGATGGCAAAAAAGTAGAAGTGAATGCCCAGCGCTTTTGTAGCATGGCGGATGGCGAAGTGGGGGCGATCAAATACTCCATTAAGCCGTTGAATTTTTCTTCAACAGCAAAGATTACCCTCGGCATTGATGCAGATGTGGTCAATAAAGATTCAAACTACGATGAAAAATTTTGGGACCGGGTGTACGAAGAATCACAGATGGGTTGGGTAATTGTAAGCGCACAAACGAAAAAGACTTTTTTTCAGGTTTGCACCGGCATTGAATATGATTTGGAGATGAACGGCCAACGAATTGGGGGAAAGGTGTTTACAAACATTAGAGACAAATATGCCGATAATATCGTAGAGGTTGAATTGACGGAAGGCACTGAACTGACTATCTATAAATATGCAGCCGTTTTAACTTCTGAAAATCATGATAAAGAGGAATTGGTAAAAAAGTGCCATGCCAAAATTGACGAGACCAGTAAAATTGGGTTCCAACAACTTCTAGCCAAACATGCAGCAGTATGGGCGCATACGTGGAGTGAATGCGACATCACCATTGAAGGTGACATTGCCGCACAACAAGGTATTCGCTTTAATATTTTTCAATTGATGCAAACCTATACGGGCAAAGACGAACGGCTCAACATAGGGCCAAAAGGATTTACGGGAGAAAAATATGGTGGCAGTACCTACTGGGATACGGAAGCGTACTGTTTGCCTTTTTACCTTAGCACATCGGATCCAAGTGTAGCTAGACAATTGCTGGTTTATCGCTACAAACATTTGCCAAAAGCCATTGAGAACGCGAAGAAGTTAGGCTTTAAAGATGGCGCTGCATTTTATCCATTTGTTACAATGAATGGTGAAGAATGCCATAACGAATGGGAAATTACCTTTGAAGAAATTCACCGCACAAGCGCCATGGCCTATGCCATGCGCGACTATGTAAACTATACAGGAGACAAAGACTATTTTACTGAATTTGGTTTGGAAGTACTGATTGGTATTTCTCGATTTTGGGTGCAGCGCGTAAATTGGAGTGCAGACAAAAATAAATACGTGATTCTTGGAGTGACCGGACCTAATGAATATGAGAACAACGTAAACAACAATTGGTACACCAATTACCTGGCCGCTTGGACGCTTCGCTTTACACAAGAAGCACTGGAGTATGTAAAAAATTCAGACGGATCGAAATATAAATCCCTTTCCGGAAAACTTAATTTCCACGAAGAAGAGGAAACAAAAAAATGGAAAGACATTGTTGACAAAATGTATTATGCCGAAGATAAAACGCGGGGCATCTTTTTGCAACAGGATGGATTTTTAGATAAAGAACTGATCAAAGTTTCTGATTTGCCTGCCGAAGACCGGCCCCTCAACCAGAAGTGGTCGTGGGACAGGATTTTACGCTCGTGTTTTATAAAACAAGCCGATGTGTTGCAGTGTATGTTTTTATTTGAAGATGATTTTACGCTAGACCAGATCAAACGTAACTTTGACTTTTATGAGCCGATGACAGTTCACGAATCTTCGCTCTCCCCTTGTGTGCATGTGATCCTTGCGTCTAAACTTGGATACAAGGAAAAAGCCTATGAGATGTACTTGCGTACTTCACGTCTCGACCTTGACGACTACAACAACGACACGGAAGATGGGTGCCACATCACCAGCATGGCCGGCACCTGGATGAGTGTGGTGAAAGGTTTTGGTGGGATGAATGTTAGGGAAGGGAAATTATTTTTCACACCCTACATACCGGAGCAATGGAAATCGTATTCCTTCCGAATTGAGTTTAATGGACGCGTGCTTAAAGTAAAAGTGGCCAAAGAAAAAACGGAAGTAATTCTTGAATCGGGCGAACCGTTGGAGATAATGCTGAATGGTAAAGGAGTAAAGTTGTAACAAGAATTAACCTCCTTCTCTGTGTATTTCTCTGCGGTCTCTGTGTACCCTGTGGTTTAACTTTTGAAAGTTCACCACAGAGGGCACCGAGAGCCTCAGAGATGACTAATTGTGATTGGGAATGAAGGTTAAGGTTTGGAATTATGCTTAAATTACTTTTGCAATCACAAAAATTTTATTATTAAAAGTAAATTGATCACCGGTCTTTAGCCCTAATAACTTATGGGCGATGGGGGATGAAGGGGAAATCGCAAAATAGATTTTTCCCTCTAAAGTAAATTGCCCAGCGGCAATGGCAATGTAATAGTTCTCGTTAGTGGTTGAAACTAAACTCCCTGACTGAGCTGTTTCTGTTATCTTATCCGGGTTGATTTGCGAGAGGATTTGTTTGAGTTTATTTGCCTCCGAAAGTTGTGTGCTGTTCTTTTCAATTTCTAACTGTGCCATCGCCCTTCCGGTTTCATATTTATCGCCAGCACTACTTTTTGTTTCTTCGTTAGCAGACGACTGCGCAGATCGGATGGCCTGAGTTGCCGTTGTAATCCGTTGCTCAATGTAAGCAAGGCAAAGGGTGTGGAGAGCTGATTTGAGGTGAGCCAATGGTTAAGCCTTGTTGGATTTTAGAATCAATAGCGCTCTCTCCAAATCCTCGGGTGTATCAATGCATATACTTTCTTCCATTTCGGTCTCAACTGTTTTTATTTTAAAACCGTTCTCAATCCAACGCAATTGTTCAAGCGATTCGGCTTTTTCAAGAAGGGAAGGTTGGAGTGCAGTAATCTTTGCTAATACGTCTGAGCGATAAGCGTACAACCCAACATGTCGGTAAAAGGTGGTTTTTCCTAACCAGTCTTTCTGTTCTGATTTTAACACGTATGGAATAGAAGAGCGACTGAAATAAATGGCTTCGCGTTGATGGTTGATTACTACTTTTGCTTCACCCGGTGAAAGCAATTGTTCCAATGATGAAATTTTTTGGATTAAAGTTGCCAACTCGGTTTCTGTATTTAATGACGAACAAAGCAAATCAATTTGATCCGGATTAATAAAAGGTTCATCACCCTGAATGTTGATGGCGAAATCAAAATTTTCCTTTTCCCTTTTTAGCACTTCATAGCATCGGTCTGTTCCACTTGGGTGGCTTTCGGCAGTCAGGCAAGCTAAACCGCCAAAGGACAGCACATGGTCGTAAATTCGTTGGTCATCGGTGGCCACCACTACTTTTGAAACATGGTTTGATTTTTTCACCTGGCCATAGACCCGTTGGATCATCGTTTGGCCGAGCATATCAACTAACGGTTTGCCCGGAAAACGGGAAGAGGCATAGCGGGAAGGGATGATACCAAGAATTTTCATAATTACTCAAAAGTAAAAAAATGTTTTAACCTTGAGCGGTTGGGTCAAATTCATTTCGGATGCGCCAACCTGAAGGATAGAGATTGTTCATTCGGTTGCCCAGCAGGTTGCCCCAGCCTAACGGTAGATTTCGATGGTTTATTAACGCAAATCCTCGATGATCAGTGGGAAGATTTAGTACATCTTTTCTTAGATAGGCAATCGCTTGTTCTATTGTGAGCGCTAAGGAAGGGAAATGATCAGCGTTCATTTCGGTAGCGAGGGCAAAGGCATGTTCGGGAATAAGTTTGTCGTGCTTGATCGTTGCAATGGCTGTTCCTTTTTGGATTACCCTTAGAAATTTGGCCAGAAATTCAATTTCGAAAATATAGTTTTTGGGCAAAGCGATGATCAACTCTTCGTGCTTTATAAACGCAATCTTCTCAGGATTCTTAAACCAGGGGATTAGCCGATCCCTAATGGGGGCAGAAAGATTGTCGAAGTTCTTTTTTCGGTGAATGGAAATTTCCTTTTGTTCCGCTTTTTTGCGAAGGACAGAAATGAA
>DAHVFH010000142.1 GCA_027317105.1 Cytophagales bacterium | reverse complement strand
GTGTAATCTCTTTACTGGTATAGCTTATATCAAATTCCATGGTAATGTTTGCCTAATGCTACGCATTAGAAATTAGACCTCCTATTAATCCCACTTTTTCTAATGCGTAATCTGGGTTTAATCAAATTGGATGAGAAAAATAGGTTATCATTACCATCTTTAAACTTAGAAATAATGGCCTGCAAGAATTCTGTAAGTGGTTTCGTGGAAGTGTTTATTTGGCCTAATTTTATTCCTGTCAGTCCTGACACTTTAATTTCCATGACCTAAAGATTCCACCCTTCTCTGTACTCGCGTTTCACAAATGCATTGGCTTCGTCAAAATTGGTAAACTTCATGTTCGTTGCATCCCAAAGTAATGAGGTGGCAGATCGTAGTTGCCCATTAGTTTTCCTTTGGTTCCATAGAAAATATACCCTCCGGCTGAGTCGCCAAGAGGTTCGTCAGGTAAGAGTTCTTCAAGTCTTTCTGGTAATAGCCCACCATCCTTCCATGAGAACTTGATATCTCCTTTTCCATCTTTGCGAGGAAACTTCATGTGAATGATTGAAGAGGAAGGGCAAGCGTCCGCTAGTTGGCCACTTTGAAAAAAACTTCCCAGGCAGTTGTGGCACTGCACTCTACTTCCGTTGGAAAATCAATCGGTAAAATACGGAAGGCGGCATCCATAGGTTGTTGTAGCCTGCCCGAGAAATCTTCAGCGTGAACTCATTTTTTATGTGTGTACGTGTTGATGTGCTTAAGTGTTTACATCAACCTTCCACCTTATTCTCAAATCTCAAAATCCCCATCCCTGTCGGTACTCGCGTTTTACAAATTGATTGGCTTCATCAAAATTGGTGATCTTCATATTGGGGCCATCCCACAATAATTTAATTCCGCGCCCAGGATAATCAAACTGCGTTGCATTATTTTCTCTAGGCTTGCGAATGTCATAACTTCTGATCGCAAGATTTCCCATCAGGATGGATTCCGTCAGGGGGCCGGCAATGGCGAAGTCAGAACTCACTTCCATTTTTCCATAACCTGCAAGGCAAGCCTCTACCCATTGGCCGTAGTGACCTTCCGCGCCTCCCACTATCCGTTTGATAGTCTTTGGTGTTTTTACTTCTTGATTGCGTGAAGTAGGCAGCAAAGATGGAAGTGAGCTATACGTGCCACACATCATTTTTCCTTTTGTGCCAATGAAGATTACACCGTTGCCTCCGTCACCCATTTTTTCATTAGGGCCAAGTTCTTCAGGACGTTCCGGTTGGATCCCTCCGTCCATCCAATGCATTTTTACTTTGGATTTACCATTTCGCTCAGGGAAGGTCAAGATAATGTGCGAAGAAGGAGGACAACTCTCAGGAAAATAACCACGCTTGAATTCATCCACATAAACACTTCCCACACTGCATTCTACTTCGGTAGGATAGCCAAGGCCTAATACTTTAAAAGGAGGCTCAATAATATGACAGGCCATGTCGCCTAAGGCACCCGTTCCATAATCCCACCAACCGCGCCAGTTGAAGGGTACTAATTTTTCCACATAATCTTTAGTGGGGGCAGTGCCCAGCCATAAATCCCAATCGAGTTCCTTTGGAATTTCTGCTTTTTGAGTAGGCCAAGGAATTCCTTGTGGCCATACAGGTCGGTTGGTCCAGCAATAGACCGTGTGGACATCTCCCACTTGATCATCGTTGTACCATTCGGTCAATTGCCGTACACCATCATTGGAAGCGCCCTGATTGCCCATTTGGGTAACTACCTTATATTTTTTTGCTGCTTCGGTCAGTGTGCGCGCCTCGAAAATATCGTGTGTCAATGGCTTTTGCACATACACATGTTTTCCTAATTGCATGGCAGCCATGGCTTGCACTGCATGGTTGTGATCAGGCGTAGACACTGAAACGGCATCAATATGTTTGTGCTCTTTGTCGAGCAATACGCGGTAATCTTTAAAGAATTTTGCGGTGGGAAAATTCTTCACCGTTTTGGCTGCTCTTCGTTCATCCACATCACAGAGGTAGGCAATTTCTGCTTTGCCACTTTTTGCGAAATGGGCAATGTCGCTTTCCCCTTTTCCTCCCGCCCCAATTCCGGCAACATAAAGCTTATCACTTGGTGCCGTGTATCCCTTGCCTAGTACAAAACGAGGAACAATGGTAAAGACAGCCGCTGCCGTGGTGGCTTGCCCGATAAATTTTCTTCTTGAAATCATGATTGTTAAATTTTTAAAGGTTCATTTTGGATTCTGGATTCTAGCTGCTGGATTCTGGTCTCTGGTTAACAAGCGAGCCGCTAGCACCAGTAACCAGCGTCTTGTGTGTAGGTGTAAAATCAAGTATCAAATTTCACACTCTCTGCTAATGTTCGCTCATCATATTTCACACCATATTGGTCAAGTACATCTTGCGGCACACCATCCCATTGGTTGGGTTTGTTTCCCATGTAGCCTAAATCTTCTATGCCTATCTTACTAGTAAAAAATCCGGTGGCAGTAAGGTCGCGCATGAGGTTGAAGAAAGCTACACCTTGCTGCATTTCCGGTTTCGCTTTTTCTGGGAACGCAATTTCGTCAACCATCTCGATTTGTTGGGAGGCACTGCAGTCCACAAATGAATGGTTGAATTTCTTTGCGCATTGAAGATCAAGCCACCTTAATCCACCGCGCATTGGCGTTTGATGGTGCGGCATATCTTTCACAATAAACTCAATGAAATCAGGGACTTTCGCGTCTGTAGCGCTTCCTGAGCTATCATCCTTTGGAATGATAATATCGGATAAAACAGAAATTGTTTTCATCTCATGATCCGTAAAGAATTTTTCGGCCATGAGCTTGTTATCGTGGGCTAGCTCATCTGGAGTGCGGTCTATGGTAGGGGTTGCTACAGCTTCTTTGCCTTTATCTTCAGGCTTACACGCGTCAATAAGGGAAGCCGCTGAGAGTGTTCCCACCGTTCCGACTGCGAATGTTTTTAAGTATTTTCTTCTGTCCATAATAGTAGTAAGTAGTAAGTAGCAAGACAAAAGTATCTAGACCGTCTTAAGTCTTTATACTTAAATCTTATGTCTATATATTTTGTTTTTTCAATTCATCAATCATATATTCTGAAGCGCGCATGGCCAGTGCTAGAATTGTCCATGTCGGGTTTTTATCCGCTTGCGATACGAAGGGGCCTCCATCCACTACAAATAAATTTTTACAATCATGAGCCTGATTGAATTTGTTAACTGCTGATTTTGTCGGGTCATTGCCCATGCGGGTTGTGCCCACTTCATGGATGATCCTGCCAGGCGCCTCCAAACCGTAATCATTCTCTTTACCACTCTTGCCCCAGGTTACCACGCCACCCATTTTGTGAATGACTTCTTCAAACGTTTCTTGCATGTGTTTGGCCTGATTTACTTCATGCTCACTCCACGTGTAATTAAATCGTAGAACTGGGATTCCGAATTTATCCACTGTCTTCGGATCGATCTCACAGTAGTTGTCTTCCCTGGCGATGGCCTCACCGCGGCCTGCCATCCCAAACGAGGCACCATAGAAATAGCGATAATCATCTTTTAAACTCGCACCATATCCACCGGCCTCTTTCGGTTTGCCATCACGCCCCGGATATTTTCCGTTCGTGCCTTGCATGCCAAATCCGAAACCATATCCAGGCATACCCATGCCACCCCAATATTCGATGTGGTAGCCTCTTGCAAAATCTAATTTTTTATTGTCAAGCCACCAAGGGGTGTACACGTGCATGCCACCAACCCCATCTTCGTTGTAGCGCTTTCGGCCAACTAATTTGGGCAGGAAGCCGCCCATGGCAGAGCCAGTGGAGTCATGTAAATATTTGCCAACCATATTACTTGCATTGGCAAGCCCATTCGGATGGGTTGCCGATTTTGAGTTGAGCAATAACCTTGCTGACTCACAGGCACTGGCGGCAAGTACCACTACTTTGGCCGTTACTTCATATTCCTGCATGTCGTCTTTGTTGACGTACGATACTCCCGTTGCTTTTCCACCTGAATCGGTCAAGACTTCACGCGCCATGGCGTTAGCTATCACGTCCACATTGCCCGTATTAATTGCCGGCTTCACTAACACAGAAGAAGACGAAAAATCGCCATACACCGTGCAGCCCCGGCTACATTGCGAACAGAAAAAACAGGCACCACGCTCCTTATTAATAGGCTTGGTAAGAATGGATAACCTTGAGGGAATCACGGGAATGTTTAATGACGTGCCCGCCTCTTTAATAAAGAGTTCATGCAATCGGGGTTTCGGAGGTGGGAGGAAGATACTGTCAGGATCATTCGGCAAATTCTCTTTTGAGCCGAATACGCCAATCAATTTGTCAACTTTATCATAATAAGGAGCCACATCCTCGTAGCCAATTGGCCAATCATCGCCTAGGCCGTCAATGCTTTTCCGTTTAAAATCTTTTGGGCCGAACCGCAATGAAATCCTTCCCCAGTGGTTGGTGCGCCCCCCCAACATGCGCGATCGAAACCAATCGAACTTGGTGTCGTTTTTGTGGGTGTAGGGTTCGCCTTCGAGTTCCCATCCACCATAGGCGGCATCAAAGTCTCCAAAATTTCGGTAATTTGTACTTGCGCCTCTGCGTGGCGATTCCCACGGCCATTTCAGTTGCATTACATTTTTGGCCGGGTCATACATTGGACCAGCTTCGAGCAACAGGACCTTCAGGCCGGCATTCGCCAGTACATAAGCAGACATTCCACCACCGGCACCTGAGCCAACAATGCAAACATCGTACGTTTTAGGATTTTTTTTGATTTGGAAATCAGGCATAACATTTTTTTGATTGCTAAATGTAACCGATTGAGGTATAAAACAAAAAGGAAATTATGCGAGGACGCGGGATACTGCACTCTCGATGCTGGATTCTGAGTCGTTCATTCGAGTTCGGTTAACTACAAGCTTCCAGCATCCAGCGTCAATTTTTTTTCTTCGGAACAGGATCATAGCCGCTCGTTCCCCACGGATGACAGCGGCCTATTCGTTTTATGCCCAGCCATGTTCCTTTCAAAATCCCCCATTCCATTATCGCTTCAATCGTGTATTGCGAACATGTTGGTGTATGGCGACAGTGCGCACCCAGCATTGGTGAAATTGATAACTGGTAAAAGCGGATGGGAAGTATAAAAAATTTTTTTAACACGACTGTGGTTAGGAAACTCAAATTTAAGAATATGACGGATGAAATTACCTCTTTGGTAAGTGTTTGATGGGTGGGGAAGTTATAACGGATTTTTTCTTTTGGAGTTCTCGTCAGCGACCATTAGGATCAAATTAAATTTTAAATTTTCTTCTTGGTGGTTTTGCATACTAAACATATTTGTTTAATATTGACCAACCGTTCAGTCATAAAATGAGTCCCCGAAATAACTCTAAAAACGAAGAAATTAGGCAGGAAGCGATTAGAAAAATATCGGAAGCAGCTTTTTCATTGATTGCAAGGCAGGGATACGAATCCACCAGCATTGCACAGATCGCAAAAAAAGCTGGGGTCTCCAAAGGACTTCTCTATAATTATTTTGAGAGTAAAGAATCCTTATTAGAGAAACTCGTTCAGGATGCGATGTCGGAAGGTGATCAAATTATTGCCCCTATATTTTCGGAAGATCCTAAGGTGATGTTGGAAAACTTGATCAAATGGTTTTTTAAGGAAATGCGCGAACGACCTGACCATTGGCGGCTGATTACCGAAGTAACCTTAAAAATTGATATGTATAAGTTTGTGCACACAATGGCGGTGGAAAAAATGCAAGGCTATATTATGTTGATACAAAAGTTGTTGGAGCAAATGGGCTTTGAAGATCCATTGGGTGAGGCACGATTGTTAGCAGCCTTATTTGATGGCATTGGCATGCAAGCCATGGTGATTCGTGAAGATTATCCGCTCAATGAATTGGAAAAAACGATGATCAATAAATATTGCAAACGAAAAAATAATTCATGAAAAAACTTCTGCTCTTTATTCTCTTCATCAGCACTGTTTCGCTTTATGGACAAACGGCAAAAGAGATTATCAAAAAAATGGATGACAAGATGCAAGGAAATTCCAACCGGTCAGTCATGCGCATGACCGTCATCCGCCCAGACTGGAAAAGAGAAGTAACGATGAAAGGATGGGTTCTCGGAAGAGAGTTTAGTTTGATTTTGATTACCTCCCCTGTGCGAGATAAAGGCCAAGTATTTTTAAAAAGGAAAACAGAAATGTGGAATTGGCAGCCAACGATCGACCGGGTAGTGAAACTTCCACCTTCCATGATGTTGCAATCGTGGATGGGTTCGGACTTCACTAATGATGATCTTGTAAAACAGTCTTCCATAGTCAATGATTATATTCAAACATTAAAGAAGGATACAATAATTTCAGGAATGGATGCCTATCAAATTGAATTGATCCCCAAGCCCGATGCCGCAGTAGTTTGGGGTAAAGTGATTGCCTTTGTTGAAAAAAAAGAATTCAATCAATTGTTGGTTCGTTATTTCGATGAGGATGGTGCCTTGGTGAACACGTTGATGATGTCCGACATTCGTCCTATTGGTGGCCGGGTATTGCCTTGTCGGCTGGAAATGATTCCTCACGATAATCCGCGACAACGAACAGTGATCGAATATATCGAATTAGAATTCGATCTGAATTTGAAAGAGGATTTTTATTCTATGCAAAGCATGAAGCGAGTACGATAAAATTAATTGACTCACGCAAATCGGTAAATGACGATGTATTTTCTACTGGCTTGGCGCAATATCTGGAGGAATAAAAGAAGGTCGCTCATCACTATTCTTTCCATCACCTTCGCGGTGTTACTGGCATGTGTTATGCGATCCATGCAGTTGGGTTCGTATGCCCGCATGATCGATAATTCCGTGCGTTTTTATACAGGATATATTCAAATTCACAAACAGGGATACTGGAACGACAAAGTCATTGATAATAGCTTTGAATATGACGCTCTCCTTCAGAAAAAGGTAAGCCATTTGCAAGGACTAAAGTTGGATGTGCCCCGCCTGGAATCATTCGCCCTAGCTTCGTTTCAAAGTCAAACGAAAGGAACGCTGGTTATGGGTGTTGATCCTGACAAAGAAAATGAGCTGACACGTGTAAAAGAGAAAATCGTGCAAGGCACCTTTATTAAATCTGATGATGATGGAATTTTGCTGGCACAAGGTTTGGCTGAATATCTAAATGCACAAGTAGGTGATACCCTTACCTTGATTAGCCAAGGCTATCATGGCGCCAATGCGGCTGGGCTTTTTCCAGTAAGGGGTATTGCCCGCTTTCCACTTCCCTTTCAAAACAACCAATTGATTTATATGGCCTTGCCTAAGGCGCAATGGTTTTATGCCGCTCCCGGCTTGGTTACCAGTGTATCGCTTCTAATAAATAAACCCGACAATACCGATCGGGTGGTCGCACAATTAAAAAGTGAAATAGATGCGAAGGTCTATGAAGTGATGGGATGGAAAGAGTTGGTGCCCGACTTGTTACAAAGTATTGAATTGGATAACATCAGCGGCAAGGTGATGCTCTGGGTACTTTATCTCGTCATTGGCTTCGGAATGTTTGGTACTTATTTGATGATGACGGCAGAGCGGAAATACGAATTTGGCGTGATGATGGCAGTGGGGATGCAGCGGCTCCGGCTACAGGCCGTGATCTTTCTGGAGATTTCAATGATGACGACTGTGGGCGTGCTCACGGGAATAATTCTTTCCCTGCCGATCCTCACCTATTTTCATTTTCACCCCATCCACTACGGAAAGGAGGCTGCCAAAGCAATAGAAAGTTTTGGCGTGGAAGCCGTGTATCCCTTTTCATTGGACCCTGTCATATTTACCAACCAAGCCTACGCCATTTTTATAATGGCCATCGTGCTTTCGGCTTATCCGCTTTGGACGATTTATAAAATGAACCCGGTCGAATCGATGCGATCCTAAATGATAAAATAATATGTTAGCAAGAATTGCTTGGCGAAATGTTTGGCGCAACAAAGCCCGAAGCGGAGTGGTTATCGGAAGCATGATCGTGGGCATTTGGGCACTGGCTTTTGGGGGCGGCTTCATGCAAAGTTTTTTGACGGGCTATATCCAATCAGCCATTCAACATGAAATTTCGAATGGGCAAATCCATCATCCCGAATTCGATAAAGACCAGAACATTAAATATAGCATTCACAATCCTGAAAAAATCCTTACCTATTTAAGCCAACAGAAATCAGTAAAAAAGATTTGCGAGCGGAGTATCGTGAACGGAATGATCTCCTCATCCCGGCAAGCTACGGGTGTAAAAATAGTTGGTGTAGATCCTGAAGAGGAGGCTCAAGTGACGCAATTAGGTTCACTGGTGGCAGACGGGGAATATTTCCCTCACGTTTCGCATCCCGTGCTCATCGGGGAGAAGCTGGCGGAAAAATTGAAGGTAAAAGCCAAATCAAAAGTGGTGTTGACCTTTCAAGATGTCCATGGAAACATCACGGCAGGTCGATTTCGGGTAGCGGGCATTTTGCATGCCGCTTCTTTGGTAATCAATGAATCATCCGCCTTTGTATTGCGCGAAGACATCAATCAATTGCTGGGCATTCCCGATGCGGTTCATGAAATTGCTTATACGACTACTGTCGGCACAGATGACCTTGCTTTGTCCAATCAATTAACAAAAATGTTTCCTGATGAAAAAACAGAATCGTGGCAAGAACTTTCGCCTTCATTGGTATTTATGCAGGAATGGATGGGCGCCATTCTTAAAATACTTATTGTCATCATTATGTTGGCACTAGCTTTTGGCATAATCAACACGATGTTAATGGCCGTATTGGAACGCATCCGCGAACTGGGCGTATTGATGGCCTTAGGCATGAAACGAAGCCGTGTATTTACCATGATCATGATTGAAACTATTTTTCTTTCCTTGGTGGGCGGACCATTGGGGCTGTTGGCAGGATACGCTACGGTCTCCTATTTAGGCGAAAAGGGGATTGACCTTTCGAACTATTCTAAAGGCTTAGAGGCGATCGGATATGAAAACATTCTCTATCCAAGTTTAGGGCTGACCGATTATTCACAAATTGTAATTGGAGTTTTGATCACCGCCCTTTTGGCATCCATCTATCCGGCATGGAAGGCAATTCAATATGATCCGGTAGAGGCAATCCACTCCTTATGAAAAGTTCAACTAATAAATAGAAGTCGAATGGCAACACTTATCCAGGCAACGGAAGTTTCAAAAGTTTATCATAAAACAACAGTACCCGTTAACGCATTAAACGGAGTGACCTTGCGCATTGAAGAGGGCGAATTTACAGCCATAGTCGGCCCTTCGGGGTGTGGCAAAACAACCTTGCTGAATATTCTTGGCGGCCTGGATCATCCTACACAAGGAAAGGTGGAAATAGACGGAACCGACATTACGACTATGAAAGACAGCGATCTGATTGATTTTCGGTTGCATACTATTGGTTTTGTCTTTCAGGCTTACAATCTTATTCCGGTCTTGACGGCCAAAGAAAATATAGAATTCATCATGCTTCTTCAAAAGAAAAGTAAGAAAGAACGGGAGATCCGCGCGATTGAATTATTGACACGAATGGGAATGGTAGATAAAGCAAATCAGCGCCCCGGGGAACTTTCTGGAGGGCAACAACAACGCGTAGCGGTTGCGCGTGCCCTCGCCTCTAATCCTCGATTTATATTAGCCGATGAACCTACGGCTAATTTGGATTCTACTTCCGCCAGTAATTTGCTGGATCTGATGGCAGAAATTAATCGCGAACAGAAAGCCACTTTTGTTTTTTCTACTCACGATCAGCGGGTGATGGACAAAGCAAGGCGACTGGTGACTTTGCGCGATGGCGCTATTATTTCTGATATCACCCGATAACGATGCGTTTGCGAATTTTTTTCGTTGTGCTTCTTCCAGTAAGGGCGCTCTTCGCCCAAGATGGCGGAGAGGACTCTAAAAAATTTTCCTTCAAAGGGTACCTCAAAGATATGCCCTCACTCAATTATTATGGGGATAGTTTACTTTCTCAAAACCTCATCCACAACCGCCTCAATTTTGCCTGGTATGCCAATAAAGAAATTACCGTGGTGGCGCAATTCAGAACGCGATTGTTTACCGGAGATTTTGTGAAGCGAGTTCCCGACTACAGTGCCTTTATCGATGTCAACAACGATTACTTCCATCTATCGGCTAATCCCATCAACAACAAATCCGTTTTGCTCAACACCATGGCTGACCGATTGTACATACAATGGTCAAAGGATAATTGGGAAATTAAAGCTGGTCGTCAGCGCATCAATTGGGGAAAGAATTTAGCCTGGAATCCAAATGATTGGTTCAATGCCTATTCTTTTTTCGATTTTGATTACGAAGAAAGACCGGGTTCAGATGCGCTGCGTATAAGCCATTATACGGGCGTATTGTCAAGTGTAGAAGTTGCCGCAAAGATGGCGAAGGACATTGATCATTTTGTTGGCGCGGGCATGTGGAAGATCAATAAGTGGAACTATGATTTTCAGTTTTTAGGTGGTCTTGCTCAAGGCGATTTGGGGTTAGGCAGTGGGTGGGCCGGCAACTTAGGTACGGCTTCTTTTAAAGGAGAGCTCACATATTTTCACAAAGCAACTCAAACGATATTCAACAGCGCATACCAAGATATGTTTCTTGGCGCAATTTCCATGGATTACTCCATTTCAAAGTTTTATTTCAATGGTTCGGTGATGTACAACTCACAAGGATCCTATCACCCCGATACGGGATTCACTATTGTGGGGATACGTCCGGGCACTGTGCGAAACTTGTCGCCCTACACGTGGTCTTCATTCATCCAGGCCACCTACAGGGTGTCACCCTTATTGAATAGCGGCTTGTCGGTAATTGCCTATCCGGGCAGCGAGGCTTTTTTCATCAATCCAACACTTACTATTTCCGCTATGCAAAACCTGGATATTGATTTAATTGGCCAGTTCTTTTATGGATACAATCAATATGGAAATTTCGAGTCGCTTATAAAGGCTGGCTACTTAAGACTCAAGTGGAGTTTTTAGGAGAAGGGATTTTGTTGATATCGACAACGGATAAAAACGGATGAGAAGCATGAAATTTTTTTAACAATTTTATTATGAATAGCCCTTAATGGTAAACCGACATAAACAACGTGTCATTCTTTAGAGTCCAGGCACTCAACACACGCTTTATTTTCCAGTCATTTTCATCCGATTCCATTTCACAAATTGCCGCTTCACCGTTGTGAGAATAGATAATCTGAGCCCAAATGCAATCGGACTCAATAGCGCCTGTCACCGTAGGCAGTCAAAAAGAAAGCGGAACAATAAGTACCAGCAATCCAATGGAATACAGAATTACACTTTTTTTCTGGCTGTGCGGCAGGAAGGTTTGAGGATGAAAATCTATATTGCAAGACCGTTAGCACCAAATGAAAACAAAATATTATCAATCACTTATTCTCGCTATAGACATTGGCACCACCAGCGCCAAAGCACTTCTTGTCTCCCCTGATGGGAACGTTATTGCTACTCATCAAGAATTCTATGAAACAAAATTTCCGAGCCCCGGTATTGCCGAACAAGACCCTGACCTGATTTTCAACGCGGTTTGGCAATTACTCAAATCGATGGATTCTTATCAGAAACCTGTTGGCATTTGCTTTAGCGCAGCCATGCATAGCCTTATGGCCGTAGATGAAAAGGGAAATCCGTTGACGCCTTTAATGATTTGGTCGGATACACGAAGCACTGCGCAATCCAGGTATTTGCATGAAAATAAATTAGCCGTTCCGCTATACGAGACTACCGGAACACCGGTTCATCCGATGTCTCCATTGTGCAAACTTTTATGGATGAAAGAAAACCAACCCCAAATTTATAGATCAAGTTTTAAATTTATCTCCATAAAGGAATACATCCTTTTCCGGTTGAACGGAAAGTTTATCGTTGACTATTCCATTGCCTCTGCTACCGGACTATTTGATCTTGACTTAAAGAAATGGTCGCCACTCGCACTAAAGTTACTAGAACTGAATGAAGAACGATTTTCTGCTCCGGTTAATGTTCATTCCATCATTAATGTTAAGAATGAAGTGGCCAAAGATCTTGGCCTTGAAGATGTTCCTTTAATGGTAGGCGCTAGCGATGGATGTTTAGCGCAATTGGGGAGTGACGCTATGGGCGATGATGACTTATCGATAACCTTGGGAACCAGTGGTGCTGTGCGGGTAAGCGCAAAAAAACGAAAAGTAGATCCGGCTGGCAAGATTTTCAATTACATTCTTGACGATGAAGCTTTCGTGTGTGGTGGTGCCACTAACTGTGGTACGGCTTTGCTAAATTGGTATTCAATGAATATGGATACTTCCGCTTCAACAGACATCAGCGATTTTGTTGATCAAGCAATGAGTGTGGCGGCTGGTTGCAACGGACTATTGATGCTGCCCTTTCTGTTAGGTGAACGTGCACCCATCTATCGGCCTGAGGCAAAGGGTGTTTTCTTTGGGATTTCCATTGCGCACACGAAAATGCATTTTCAACGAGCGCTTTTAGAAGGGATTTGTTTTCAGCTTCGCTGGATAAGTGAATGTGTGGAGGAAAGTTTTGGGTCGCGCAAACGGATTTTAATCAGTGGTGGAATTACGCGATCGGAAAATTGGCTCCAACTACTTAGTAATGTTTTAGGCAAAACACTTACCATTCAAGAGAGCCAAGACGCCTCCGCCATGGGTGCAGCCCGAATGGGTTTTAAAGCCATGGGCATTTCCCATAAATTTAATTCCCCTGAATTAAAAATCTATCAACCTGAAAGCTGCGCCAATCTCATACATTCTCACTCGTACGACCTTTATAAAAAATTATACGTTGCCCTTGAGAAAATATTTTGATAGATTGTTTGCCATTTAGTACACATAACTTTAAGGATGACAGAAAATTAGTGGAAGCAAACAGGTAGCGCGAGGGGAAATTTCTTTATGAAAAGGCTCACTATCCTATTTTCGATCTTAATTCAAATTAGTGCTGGCAATCAATTGCGAGCGCAAACGGGTCTGATTTCTGGCACCATTCGCGATGCCAAAACACAAAAACCTTTGGCCTTTGCCAACATCTTCATGAATAAAACTACCATTGGTGCAGTGGCGGATGAGTCTGGCACTTTCACCATCCATAATGTGCCGGTAGGAACTTATGAAATCGTAGGTTCATTTATTGGATATACTTCTTACCGAAGCAACATTGAAATAAAAGAAGGCGAGGTATTACATCTGGATATCAAACTCAACAGCGAAGTCAAAGCACTTGCAGCGGTAAATGTAGTGGCGAAAACAGATAAAGAATGGGCGAAGAACTTGAAAAAATTCAAGCAGGTTTTTCTTGGGGAAAGAAAAGAAGCAAAAGAATGCAGGATTGTAAACCCTTGGGTATTGGATTTTGAAAATAAGAAGATCAAAGGCAAAAAACAATTGACAGCCAATGCATCGCAGCCTTTGGAAATTGAAAATCGATACCTGGGCTATCGATTATTCTATTATCTAAGGCACTTTAGTTCGGAAGGTGGAATCCATTCAATTACTGGGTATTCTTTTCTTGGCGATCAGCGTTTTGAGGAACTAATCAGTAAAGATTCGTCCATAGTCAAACAGTGGAAAAAAAATAGGATGGAAGCCTATTTAGGTTCTTATCGTCATCTGTTCGAGGCAATCCTTAGCCATCGTGTTAAAGACGAAGGGTTCGATCTGTTTTTTGAAAGTGAAGTAAAAAAAGATGTCTTTAACCCTAAGAGTATTCCCACCACCGCACTTGTATCCCTTGATCCCAGCAAAATGACTGTTAACAGATGGGGAGAAAGCCAATACTATATACAGCTTATGAAAACTGAAGTGCATTACAAACGAAAACGCTCGTCAGAGGAATCACTTTTATCCGCTTATAATTTAGAAGTTTCTTGGTTGATTCCTAAAAATGGGTTTTTAATTTTTGATTCTAATGGAATTGTTCTGAACTCATCTGATCTGGCAGTTTCTGGCGCCATGTTTGAAAAGCGGGCGGCCAGCCACCTTCCCTATGATTTTCAGCCTGCGCCAATTAACAAATAAAGAAAATGACCAACCCTATTCGCAAATCTTTCGATTCTTAGAAGCATGAAACTTTCAAGCTACCTCATTGTAGTATTGGCGTTGACGTTTCGACCAACAGATTTCATCCACGCCCAAGGTTCGAATGCTATTCAAGCCAAGCTTATTGATGACAAGACAAATAATCCGGTGCCGTTTGCAACTATCCGTGTGATGCAAGGCAAGCTGCTATTAGGAGGTGTTATTAGCAATGGAGATGGCGGCTTTCAAATTTCTTCCCGATATACTCCGGTAATGGATTATATAGAAATCTCCTGCATTGGTTACACCACCAAAATACTTTCTAAGAACCAACTATCCAATGATAGGGTAATTGTAATTAAGCTCAAGCCTACCAATGTGCAACTACAGGAGGTAGTAGTGAGTGCTCATAAACGAAAACTTTCTGCAAATAAAATTGTAGCTTATGCTATTCACAATATTTCTAAAAATTTCCCCACCGACCCGTTTTCATACGTGGCTTACTATCGGGATTACCAAAAGGAACAAAATGAATATGTAAATTTAAATGAAGCAATAGTTTGTATTTTCGATGAAGGGTTTAATGAAAATGATTTCTCATCGACTTTAATAAAGCTTTATCAATACCGGCAGAATAAAGATTTTCAGCGGGATTCGATAACGGCCATGGCCTATGACGGCAATAATTTAAACGGTAATAAATTTATTCCTACAGCAACGCTTTCTTCCTTTGGAGGCAACGAACTTTCTCTACTGAGGATTCATGATGCGATTCGGAATTATAACACCAATTCTTATTCCTATGTCAATGTATTTAATCAAGATTTTATTAAAAATCACGCTTTCCAATTAGAGAAACCCGTATATTTAAATGACATTCCCCTCCATCATATTTCTTTCCGTTCTTTTTATTTTGTCACCGGTGCGGAACATTTCGCTAAAGGTGAAATCTTTATCGAACAAGGAAACTATGCAATTCATAAATTAATTTACGCTACCTATTTGAAAGAATCTGGCCAAGAAAAACTTTTGTACAGCACCCAAGTGGAGTATGCGAGAAAGGATTCGTTGATGTATTTAAACTACATTTCGTTCAATAATTTTTTCAAATCAAAAAATGAAGGCTTTAAAGTACTGGATGTTTTGCTTGATCGAGCCGCGAATTCATTTATTGTCACGTTCAATCACCCACCTGATAAAATTTCCTTACTAAATCCAACCAATTATGACTTCAAACTTGAGCATAAATCATTTGAAATTGATCACATAGCGTTATCCGAATTTAATGAGAAAGAAGCGCATGTGTTTTTCAATAAGGAAGATTTTAACCTTTCAGAAAAAACTTCCGAACTGGCCAAAAAAATTCAATTCAATTTTAAAAACATAAAAGATGACAAAGGCAAATTAGTAAACGAGGAAGCGTATGAGCCAGTGAGTCAATTCCGCGAACTTTTCTTACAAAATTTGGATCAAAATCCTAAGCCGTTTACGGGGTCGTTCATCGCGAAAGAAATGCCTCTTCGAGAAAACGAAATTGACTCAATTGATTTAAGCGTTTCTACGTATTGGATGAATACGCCTTTGAGGGGCGATTCCAATGGTGATGTCACAAACCTGTTTCCTGACGATATCCAATCCATAAAACAAGCTGAACCGAAGCTCGATTTGCCGGGTCAAAGTAATATTGCTCCACTTGAAGAGAAAACTTACGTACAAACCGATAAACCCTATTACTACCCTGGAGAGAGATTGTGGTTCAAAGCCTTCGTCAATTATCGAACTCCCATGCTAAAGGATTCACTGAGTCGTGTGCTTTATGTAGAACTGTTAAATGCAAAAGGAGATATCCAACTGTACAGCACGCTTCGCATAGAAAATGGGGCTGCCAATGGCAATTTCAGTCTACCAGCGTCACTGCCTCCAGGCAATTATTTTCTTCGCGCTTATACCAACTGGATGCTGAACTTTGGAAATGACAACATCTTTGAAAAATGTATTCCTGTACTCAATTTATTTGAACGACCTGAAGTGACAGAGGTCGATACAATCAGCTCGCTCAATTCAGGACTCACCATCACGCCATCAAAAACAACGTATGAACCGCGAGAAGAAGTAAAACTGGAAATTGAACTTAAAAACCCTGACGGAAAAACAACCGGTGGAGACCTCTCGGTATCGGTAACTGACTTGGGTCAGGTAAGTCCACTACCAAAAGAGGAAACCATATTGGCGGATTATCCCTTCGATGAAATGAAAAATATCTATAAGGCAGACTCTTCCTTATAGCCCATTGAATTTGGAATCAGTATAAACGGGAATTACGTCAACCGAAAAGCAAAGACACTGAAAACAAAATTGATGGTTGTTCAATCGAAGGAAAAAAAAGTGGTAGACTATACATCGGTTGATACAGACGAATTAGGTAAATTTTGGGTCAGTGGATTTCAGATTTATGATTCCGCTGAGATTGGCATTAAGGTGGTGGATAGCAAAAAGAAAGTTGGCAAAATCATTTTGAGCCCACGCAGCATACCTCCCGCTTCAAATCCGAAATCAGATTTTACCTTCAAAACAAAAACGGAAAGCACTCCCCAACGGCCAGAACTTGCTCTAATATCCAAGGAAAAAACTTCGTTATTGAAAGAAGTAGTTGTAGCGGCTCCCAAGTTTAGAGAAGCCCCGAAAGATGGTGCAGATTTTTCCGTATCCGGTGAAATTATTGCACGGTATAACTCTATCGCTGACGGTTTACAAAGCCAAGTGCCGGGGCTACAAGTCTCAGGTCAAAGTATTGCATTTACAGCCGTCTCAACCTTCACAAGGGGAGCTTCCACTTTATTAATAATTATTGATGGAGTAAGACTAGGGGTTGTAGAGAAAGGTAATACCTACGCAATGGAAGCAATTGCGAATTTGAGCCCCTACTCAATTGATCGCATTGATGTTTATAAATATGGCAGTGCCGCATTGTATGGAGCGGCCGGAGCCAACGGTGTACTAGTCGTGCATACCAAAAAAGGAGATTATGGTACCGAGCACAAGCCAACAGACCATATCAACTTGGAATCTTTTCAGGTTTTCAAAGTAAAAGGCTATTCCCCCGAGGGCAAATTCCAATCGCCCAATTACAGTGCAACAGAAAATTCTACTAAACCTGATCTCCGCTCCACTATTTTATGGCAACCAACGGTTTCAGCTAACGAAAAAACGGGCAAAGGAGAAGTAATATTTTACACTGCCGATTTGCCAGCACTGTATCGTATTGTGGTGGAGGGTGTAACTTCCAATTATCGCCCCGTGAGAAATGTAATCTATATTGAAGTGGCAAAGTGAAACTCAGGTCGATCTAGGTGGAAATCGAACCAAAAAATATCTGGCTCATATTTAAATATAACTAATTCGAGATTCTCCGGCCAGGGATAACAGCGGAAAGCCCGAAGCGTGTTGGTCTTGCGCGCGGCCGGACTTGTAACGGATAGCCCGGGCCCGAAAACCTGTGGGCTAGCCTGTGCGCATCGGGGGTCGCCACAGCGTTCAAGAATAACAGAATAACGAACCACTAACTACCATTCCCATTCCTTTGCCTATTTTTGCGCCTCGAAATTTCAAGACATGACATTAGAACAGGAAATAGCCAAGCGCAGGACTTTTGGGATCATCAGTCACCCCGATGCGGGCAAAACTACGCTTACGGAGAAGCTGCTGCTCTTTGGTGGGGCGATACAGAAGGCCGGGGCGGTGAAAAGCTCGAAAATCAAAGACCACGCCCGCAGCGACTGGATGGAGATTGAAAAGCAACGGGGTATCTCGGTGGCCACCTCAGTGATGGGCTTCAACTACCACGACATTAAAATCAATTTGCTTGATACACCCGGTCACCAGGATTTTGCCGAAGACACGTACCGCACACTCACCGCAGTAGACAGTGTGATCATGGTGGTGGATTGTGTGAAGGGCGTGGAGATGCAAACGGAAAAACTGATGGAGGTGTGCCGTATGCGCAACACGCCTGTACTGTGTTTCATCAACAAACTCGACCGTGAAGGTCAAGACCCGTTTGATCTGCTCGATGAGATTGAAGCGAAGCTGAAAATAAAAGTGCATCCGTTGAGCTGGCCCATCAGCATGGGAAAGACGTTCAAAGGCGTGTATAGTTTGTATGAAAAAAGTCTGAAGCTTTTTACTCCGAGTAAAACCAAGATAGAAGAAGCCATTGAGATTTTGGATATAAACTCACCCGAGTTGGATCAGTACATAGGCGAAAGTTATGCCATCAAGCTACGCGAGGATGTAGAATTACTAAATGGGGTCTATCCTGAACTGGATGTGCATGATTATCTGAGTGGAAAAGTAGCACCGGTGTTCTTCGGCAGTGCGGTGAATAATTTTGGGGTGAAGGAATTGCTCGATACATTTATACGGCTTGCTCCTCCCCCATTGGTTCGCGAGACTACTACCCGTGAGGTAAAACCGGATGAGAAAAAATTTACGGGATTTATTTTTAAGATCCATGCCAACATGGATCCGAAGCACCGAAACCGAATTGCGTTCTTGCGTGTGTGTTCGGGAAAGTTTGAGCGCGGAAGCAATTACCTACATGTGCGCAATGATAAATCTATCCGCTTCTCCAATGCTACTGCTTTCATGGCTCAAGACAGAGAAACAGTAGACGAAGCCTGGCCGGGTGACATCGTAGGTTTGTTTGATACGGGAAATTTAAAAATCGGAGACACCCTGACAGAAGGTGAAAAAATGATTTATACGGGTATCCCAAGTTTTTCGCCTGAGATTTTCAAGGAAGTGATCAACAAAGATGCGATGAAGACGAAGCAGTTAGAGAAAGGCCTACTACAGTTGATGGAGGAAGGCGTGGCGCAGATGTTCACCTATGAACTTGGAAAGAAAAAAGTGGTGGGCACGGTGGGTGCACTGCAATTTGAGGTGATCCAGTTTCGCTTGTTGAATGAGTACGGAGCCACCGTTGAGTTCGCTCCGCAGCATATTTACAAGGCCTGCTGGATCAGTAGCACAGATGAGAAGAAATTGGCGGAGTTTATCGCCAGCAAGCAAAGGCATATTGCGCTTGATAAAGATGGCAAGTTGGTGTTCATGGCGGAGTCGAAGGCGTGGTTGCAAATGGTGCAAGACAATTTTCCTGAGATCAAGTTTCATTTTACAAGTGAGTTTAAGGATTAGGCCATTCCGGCTGAGACGAGAATGCCAATTTTCAACTCTCTTCCTTTGTCATTCCGGCTGAGGCACGAATGCCGGAATCTCAACTGGACGTTTTGTTTAGTCTGGACTTGTGATACGACTGAATGAGATAATGAACTTGCACATTCATTCCCACCACCTTTCCGGCTTGACAATTAGGTTCAGCATAGACACTGTTCGGTTGAGATGCCGGAACACACACTTCCCTCGCACAGCGTGTCCGGCATGACCTGCAGATACGAATCGATTTTACTCCATTTTGGAATGTACACCAAGTCTATTTCCTACACTCCAAGTCATTCAGGCCTTTGTGCCGGAATCTCAACTGGACGTTTTGTTTAGTCCGACCAATGGTACGATAAAACGAGATGCCGGAACCCGCACCTGCGTTCCCGCTACTTGTCCGGCTTGACAATTAGGTTCAGCATAG
>DAHVFH010000140.1 GCA_027317105.1 Cytophagales bacterium | reverse complement strand
CTGTAATCTGTAACAGGTCCATATTGATATTCAGCACCAGCGCCCATGTGTATTTTATAGGAATCGCTCTGCCAAAATCTTACACCATTTCCGTTTCCAACCGTGACATCATAATATTGTTGCTGGGCAAGACCTGCATGAAAAGCGGTGCAACAGGCTATTAAAAGTGAGATTATGGTTCTCATTGTTTTGGTATTTAGATTTGACATGTACCGCAAGAGCTGAATTGGCACTTGTCTTTACAACCCAATAGTACCCATTGCCACGACTCGTTTCAAGTCGTATTTTTCCGACATACTCATCTTTTTTTACATGTAGAAAGAGAACCGTTTTTCCCGGTTTTACCGCTGGCGCTGGAACCCGGATTTCTTCACCCCGAACTTATATTCCAGTCCAAACCGGACTGTGGTGTTTTTGTATTGGGGAAAGTTAGTCCAGTCAAGGGTGTTATACAGCAACTGCGCCTGGCCATCCAGCCTGTTTGAGATTTTATAGGTTTTCAGAATGCCCATGTTCAATTTCTGATTCCACACTTTTGTCTGCGGATCGGACGGGATGCGGTAAACTCGTTGTGTAACGGTACCGTAGTGGGTCCACTCCTCTTCGATGTGAAAGTAAAGACGGGCTAACGTGCGGAAATCCACCATGGCGCGAAGCGCTTGCACGTGGCCCGAACCAATGTTCCACGTTTTCTGGTTGATTACCGTGCGGTCACTCGCGCCAACACCCAGCCGAAGCCTACCGGTAAGTCGAAACATAAGGTACGGGGAGAAATCTATCGCCACCTGAGCCTGCTGATAAACCTGAAAGCTCAACCCTGGCACAAGCCGTTCTTTCAAAGGCTTGCCTTTCATCTCGTTGGGTACATGCTTGGGTAGGTAGCGGCTGTCGGGGATCGTGTGGTATTTTTTCTTGAGCTTGTCGAGTTGGGCAACACCGGCTTTCAGCTTCGCCTCCTGCCCGATAAACGGGTTCTTGATTTCCTTGGCGGCCAATTTATCAATGTCCTTTAAGTTGCCTTTCTGCAAATTGGCCACAATGTCTTTGTATTGCTCCAACGAATTCTTTTGAGTTTGAACAATGCCCAGTTGTGTGTTCATAGCCTTGCCCTGCGCTGTGTTCGCTGCCGCCTTCTCCACATTCTTATCCAACGTTGCCATGGTAGCACTGTCGCCTTCCTTTATTTTTGAAATATTTTTTTTGTAATCAGCGGCTTGTTTTTCTAGCGCAGTGGCTTCCCTGGTTTCACTTTTTATGGCATTGGTTTCCTTTGAGATACCAGTTTCATTCAGTGCTTGCTTCGGCAAGGTGCCGACTTTGGAAAGATCGTTTTCAATTTGCTTCAGCTCCTGCGACTGAGGTATGGCCAAGTTTTTCTCGAGCTTACTCAGCTCGCTGGTTTCGTTCGATAGGTTCGTGCCCGGCACGTTCAGGTTTAAATTGCTACCTGGCATCGTTGCTCCTGGAAGGTTTGTATTTGGCACATTGGGATTAATGCTTCGCGTGGACGGAATTTTCATTTGCCCTGTCGGGTCTTTGACCTTTGCCGATAGCGAATCCAGCTTCGCCATTTTTCGTTTTGCCTTCCGCTTCAGGGCGGCCTCCTTTCGGCTGATTTTTTTCTTGAGGCTGTCTTGCGGTACGTTGATTTCTGAACGCAGGGCGGCCACTTTCTGGTTGGCTTTTGTGGAAAGCCCTTTTAGTGAAAGTAAATTTTGCGCACGTAGGTTAATGCTGTCAATCTTCTTTTGATACCGGGCAGTGGGCAGCCCCTTGGCTGTAAGACTATCGATCGTGCGGTTGATACGCTTGGTGGCTGAATCTATTTTGTGCAGTTCTCTTTTTGAAAGCGAGTCGGCTGAGGCCAGTGGCGTGGCGTTCTTCATCGAGTCGGCAATACCCTGCTTACCTTGACCAAACGATGCTAAGGCCAGGAAGAGGAATAAAAAGGATATGCACCCAGACTTCAATTTTTGTGTAGAATTTTAATTCATCGTTATTTTTTTCTTTGCAGAGTCTCTCTTAACCCTGCGCTTTCAATCCGTTGCTTCTTAGCGGAGTCTCTGCCTCAGTACTACGCGCCTTACTCTTCATCATTCGATCACTTCCAGCTTCCAATTTGTCACTACGTTCTTGGGGGTGTTCCTGATTATCGAATTAACCCCTATCCCAATGATAGCCACCCCGGCCAGCACTCCTGCAACGGTGGCACCGGTATCGTTACTGCTCTGAACCTGACAGCCTGTGCATTGTGGGGTCGGTGCCGGCACCAGCGAACTCCCAATAGCGCCTCCGCCTATCGCACCACAAAAAATCTGAAACGCACCGCTCCCTCTCCGCCTTCTGCCGATGGCCGTCAATTCCTGGTACGAAATGCTTCGGTCATCAACCTTCACAGACGATTTATCGATGGTTTTTATAACGCCATTTCTGGCACCAAAGCTGGTGTGGAGCAAGTAGGCAACCCGCATCCCCTGTTCCAATATCAACACCTTTTGGGTTTGGTTGTTGGTCAGCTTTATTTTCTTTTGGGCTTCGGCATGTTGAAATAAGGCGAAGACAACAATAGTGATAAGAAGTAGTATCCTGTTCATTTTATTTAGCGTTGTTTGTAGCCATGATGCATAGCATAAAACTTAAATCCCCAATTTAAACAACCGATAGCCGACCGAAACCTGATCACCCTGTTTTTGTCGCTGAAATAACCAATGCTCGTCATGCCAAAAAGATACCGCGCATCGATGCTGATGCCTAAAGGAAATTGATAAGCAAAACCAGCCACTGCGCTAAAATCGGTGTTAACACTTTTTTTAATGTCTTCCGTCACGGCATTGGTTCCGTTTGTACTAGCATGGTTTTTGGCTGCCAGTATAATGCCGACTTGTGGCCCCACTAAAAAATGAAGGCCGCCAACTAGTTTCATCTTCAGCAATACCGGAATATTCAAATAATTAAGATTGGTGGTGAAGTGGGTTTTCACAGCCAGGCTGCCCGGTGGGATTGGTGAGATGAACGTCACATCCTCGATTGCTCCCTGCTGCGAGTAAAGCAGCTCTGGCTGGATTTTAATTTTGCCCACTTTTACCAAGGCATAGGCACCGGCATTAATACCCGTCAATAATTGATCACCAAGTTGATCGAACTTGGACAAGTTGAGGCCACCCTTTATGCCAACCTCTATTTTCTGTGCCAATGATAGAGTGGACCAATACAGTAGAACAATGACTAATAATGATTTCTTCAAGGCAGTTCTATTTTTAAATTCATTTTTTTATTTTTCATTTCTAATATCCGTGATGCCAAGACCCGCAAAGCTCACGCAGCTTAATCTTTAACCTTCACCGAACTTATTATTTGCACGGCCTTCCGTTGCCACTCGTTAACAAGATTAATTGTGCAATTGAATGTGCCCATTAATAAGCTACCGTTTGCACAGGTTACAAACATCTGGTTGTAGACTTTGGTATCAACAGCTGGCGTGATCATTTCGATCACGATAAAATCCCGCCCGTTGATTTTTTTGATTTCGCTTTTCTTAAAATCCACAGACGGGTTTTTTCCAAAGCTTTCACGAAGCATCTGTTGGTATTTTGGCAAATCCGCTTGCGTGGCTTTCTCTTGTCTTGGGCTGATCAGTAAACTCACTGTGCCGTCTTCATTGCTGTAGGCTTTCGTGGTCTCTGCGTTTTCCACCGGGTATTTTAACCGGAACATCTCTGCATCCATTGGCTCCAACTGTTCGGGCATTTCTATTTGGACTTTGCCCGACAGCAGGGAAAAAGTTTTGAATGATGCTTTGGGTTCTGTTGCTTTCTGTTCGCTCAGCGCAGCAGCGGGTTTATCCGCTTCCTTCTGTGATGTTGACTCTTCTGTAGTCTCGCTTTTTTTGTCAGCACAGGAAGTGAGTAAAATTAAAACCGCTATTAAGGTTCGGAAGGTCATAACATTTATATTTCAAGAAACGGCTGCAAGTAAGACATAAGAAGTCCCTCTAAATTTTCGTCCAGTGAATAATATTCAGTGTCCAAATCATTTAAAGTATCCCCCAGCTTATCATCAAAATTGGTGATGCTCTCGATCTGCCTGTTAAAAATTTTTCTCCTAAAATCACCATCGCCTAATTTCTCATCATTTACTGCATCAATGGCCTTCTTTAAAATCTCTGCTGCTTTGAGCGCCTTAATCGCCTTCAAATTATTAAAAGTCATATAAGCAAACTGACCATAAGGATTGAAGAAATATTGATGAAGTCCACCATTGAATACTTGTTGATGAAATACAATCACAGTATAAACTACCTGAAGATGGCTCGGCAAACGCACAACATGGCCGTACCACAAGAACTCATCCTCCAAGATGGTTTCATTCAAACCCTGCACGGCCTCTTTGTAAAACTTGTCAATGATTTCGTGATTCTTCATAATTTATTTTACAAAAGCGCCAGGATAATTGAATTTATTCAATCGAATCAATTCTTGTAATGAACTGTTTGGGATATTTGGATGAACTCTTCTCAATTCCAATATATCTCGGGCTAAAACTTGACGAGCATTAGTAAATCCTAAAGTTACTCTAGATAAACCTCCAGACCCAAGAGTGTGCCCCAACTTAGGTACAAGTATGGCAGGCGCTGTTCTCGCATTATATCCTGGTATAAGTTTTTGCATAATAGCTTTCTGACCAACATGATGCGCATCAAGTCCTGCTTCAAGGCCCCTTAATTCATTGTATGCTCCAACTCTCCAAAGATTGGTTGAACTTCTTGCTGCAAGCGAAGCAACACTTTTAACCGCCACTGTTGCAAGCGCCTTAACCATGAACACATCAGAGACAGCCATCCCAGTCCAGAAGGCTCCTTGCCAATAATTGCCCGCTGAAAATGCTGCGGCTGCTTCACGACCTGAACCCCAGATCGGTATCAAGCTCTCTCCAAAACCGGGTGCTGAAATTGTGCCCATCACCGGTGAACCTGTCACACCGCTTGTTGTAGCCATTAGGTCTGAAGCACTTGGAATTGACAGGTTCATGTTAGCCACCGGGTCGGGCATCCTAAGTGAATTTCCAAACTCGATCTGATACCCACCGCCCATACCATCAAAGACTGAAGCAGTCAAGGAAGCATTCGCACTGCGGCTAAGGGCTATTGAGACCCCCATTTCTTCATCGGCTGCCATCGCAAATGCTTCTCCAAGTTCTTCACAACATAGCCCTCCGTCAGGATCAGCACCGCTTACGGGGTTGTTGCCCATTGCAACATAAGGGGAAGAAAACTGTCCATACGGATCAGGCGACAGCCACCTGCCCTTGTCGGGGTCGTACATGCGCAGCTCGAAGGCGTTCCAATTTGTTATGGAGTCTTTCTCACTGTACTGACCTTGGTAGCCGTAGCGGTAAGGCTCGGAGGGCATTTGCCTGTCTTCCATTGGCAGGCCGAAGGGATAAAAATCGCCACCGGCCACATACGGAGAGTGTGCGTGGGTGATGGTGAGGTCATCAAAATACACCCAGTTGGGGCTGTCACTGTTGTCGCTCACATAAATGTACACATAGCCCGGCTCGGTAATGTTGATCGGGCCAATGGTGAGCTGCTCGAGATGGCCGTTGGCCGCACTGCTGATCGGTATGGCTGAACTGGGCAATGCCGCATCGGTGAGCATGTTGCCGTCCAGCATGATCATGTTCAGGTAGGCCGCGGGTACATTGTCGTTGCTCGAGCCCAGTGCCCCCGCAAAGCCACTGCCAAAAGTATGGGTAAGCGAACTTTGCAGCGTACCAAATTCGCCAACGGGTAGCAACGAGGTAAAGGTTGCCGCAACGGCGGCCACCATTGTCGCTACGGGAATGGTAGTACTGTATCCACTTCCGCCTTCATAATAGCCGTAAACCGTAGCCGTGATCACATCGCCCGGCGATACGGGTATGTAGCGACCCGGCCCTACTACCTGCCCGTAATAGCCGCCATTGGATTGGCCATTGTTGAGGCGCGCTGCCGAGTTGCCCCCGTCTGTCTGGCCGGGCGCGGAATAAGGAGAAACCCTCGTCTGCGTGATATTTTCAAATTCTTTTGTCTCCACTGTAGCGTTGCCCGCCTCCATGGTGGCCACCACTTGGTCGGTGGTAGGTGGCCCGATCACGGCACGCACATTGCCCAAATGGTCGTTGATCTCATAAAAATACTTTGGCTGCCCGCCCTTCGGCTTCATCATGCCGATCCGTCCGGCTCCGTAGATGGGAACTTCCGCCAGCACAGGCGCGGCCGTGGTCTTCACGTAGGCGGCCAGCACGTTGCCGGAGGCATCGCGCACGTAGTAAGTGGTCTTGGCTTGGGTTCCACCATTGTAGATTACCTGCTGCACTCTGTCCCCGCGGTCATCATAGGCATAAGTCACCATCAGGTTTCCGTTGGCGTCCGTCACCTGCTTGGTAAGGCCATAGGCATTGTAGGCTACCTTCATGGTGGTGTTGGTGCTGGCCTCTACCTGTTGGGTCATCTGGCCAATGGTGTTGTAAGAATAGGTTGTTTGCGCGCTCCCATTATTGTTGACCTTACTGAGTTGATTAGTCGTGGACGGATACACATAACCGTAGCTCGCCATGCTGTTACCGGTTTTTCCCGTTCGGTTGAGCCCAGCGATATTCCCATTGTTGTCGTAGCCGGTGATCGCTTCATTGTAGGCATTATATTGTGGGGAGGTGACTAAATAATTTCCTGCCGCACCAGTGGCCGTGCCCCATTGCGCATTGCTGAACCGGTTGAGGTTGTCATAAGTATAACCGTACATTTTCGTTCCTGGCGTAGTCCCATCCACAGGGGTAAACCACGCGGTGGATTTGAGCAACCCATTGTAATTGTTGCTCAACCCCGATGAAGAATAGGAACCGGCACTGTAGCCCGCCCCGCTGTAGTCGCCATCGTAATAGGTGAGCGTTTGCCCGAACACATCGGGTGAAAAGCCATTGCTCCCATCGTTGCCGGGATCGTTGGTGGCATCGGCATGGTTGATGGACTTGAGGGTGCCGTCAATATTATAGACATAGTCGATGCCCTGCAGGTTGCCGGCTAGCTCTACCCGCTTGAGCGGCCCGTGCAAGTAATAATAGTATTTGGCCTGCAGTGTCTGGGTGCTACCGTCAACACTCGTGGTCACTTTCGTGAGCCGTTGGTTGGCATCATAAGTATAATAATGATAGAACTGATCGGGCTGGCCTGCCTGGTAGGCCACCTGGGTCACGTTACCAAAATAGTCGTAGGTGTAGTCCACCGTTTTGGCAGCGAAGCCGTTGATGTTCTGCTTCGTCCACGCCACCTGGCCAAATTCGTCATAATTATACCAGGTGGTGGCATTGGCATTGGTCGTTTTGCTGATCTGTCCTACAAGGTAATTCTGTTGACTATGGGCGTTGTCGCCTGTCGGGAGGTCGGAAGCCTGGGTGTCATAAAATATTTGCGTCACATCGCTGGTGCCGGAAACGTTAAGGTTGCCAGTGGCGCCAGAGTAACCGGTTACGTCCACAATGTTGAGTACGCTGTTGCTCGCAGGGCTCGCTGTCGAGGCCGGCTCAAAGATAAAAGCCCCGTTGGTATATTCTCCTGACTCAATAGGGCGGCCAAGTTTATCATAATGGGTGTATGAAAACCGCGGAGTGGATGCGGTGGCCTGCTCCTGATTTTGTGAGAACCGGATTTTGCCATCGGTGCTGTACACAAACTGTGATGTGCCTTCATCTGGTGACGTGGTTTTGATTAACCTCCCCAACTGGTCGTAATAATAATAAGTGACGAAGTTGGGCATCGATGTGGTGCCCGTTACCCCGTTGGGAGCAACGGATGCCGTAAGCTGGCCAAGATCGTTGTAATAGGAATAGCTCCAGTTGCTATAGGTAAAATTACCACCTGAACCAGATACGATCAGGGCGGAGGCTACCGTGCGCCCATCGGCATCCACAAAGGTGGCCGACTGCTTTCCGTTGGCATCGGTGGATACATACTTGTATCCAAGGTTTGCCGGTGTAGTAGATGAACTAAGTACGCTGTAACTAGAACGTAATGTGTAGTAATTATCCAGTTCACCCGAGTTAATCAGGTAGCGGTCTGACTTGCTTTCGTGACCTGTACCCATGTGCAATTGATTGCCGGGGCCTGCAGCAGATGTGGACGTGGGATCCGGCCCTTCCGGTGTAAAACTTCGCGAATAAGGAAATTGGGTGATCGGTGTTTGCGGTTCGAGGTCGTTTAACGTACTGTAATACCAACCTACCGTGCCCGCGGAAGTTCCCTGCGGGTTGGGGTTATAAACCCCTCCTTGTGCATTCAGATTAGCGCGTTGGTCAAAGTCGCTGGCTGAATAGGGCTGGCCGGAACCATTGACTGAAAAAGCAGGCTTATAGATAAAATCGTTCTCGAGTATGGGTGCCGGAAGTGTGGCTCCGGCCGCCACGTTGTAGCTGTTGAACAAGGTCTGGCTGGTGATCACCGAGCCTGTCACCGGGTCTTTCGCCTCACTCTCCACTGCGTTGCCAAACCCATCGGCATATGTCCGCGAGTCGGAGACGATGTTCCCGTTCTGGTCATAGACAATATTTTCAACCCAGTTCACCAAGTCGTTACACTCGGGGGTGATGACGATCTTTGCATCCAGGGTGTTCCCATAGGGAGCATAAAAACCAGGCTTTAGCGTAATACTGTGTGTTGCCTGCACAATCGGGTTGGCCGCATCGTAAGTGTAAACCGTCAAATCTACTGGCTCTACCGTGCTCGCCGGTACTGAGACCACCGTGGAGGGACTCCATAGTCCAATGGTATTTGCTTTTGCATTGACCCAGTACTGTCCGGTATTGTTTAGGACGTAGGACGACCCAAGCGGTGTGCTTGTATCCTGTCCAGTAGCGTTCGTCTGAAGGTAATAGGTCACTAGTGGTGGAGCCGTTCCGGGCACCAACGTTTTTGCGCCACACGTGTTGGTGGTTGCTGTTGGTGATGGTGGCGCATTAACGTAAAGGCTTACTGTGAAAGGGACTTTGGGGCCTTCGCAACCGCTTTGTGACAAGGAGACGTCATAATTGTAACTGGTTTGCGTATTGAGCGGACCTACAACATTGGAACCTAATGCGTTGTTCAGGTCAGCGCTGTTGTACCATTTGTAAATTTGACCACCGGTTGCCCCTGATGCCGATAGGGAATAGTTCGAATTGAAAAGGGCACTTTGGTTTGCCACCGTTGGCGAAGGCGGTGTCGCGACAACGGCTACCGTAGCCGAGGCGCCAGTGGTTTTACTACAACTGGTTCCCCCAAAGGCGGTCACGCTCACTGTTACGGTGCCTGAAAAGGAAGGCGCCCACGTCACGTTCAATGTTCCAATGCCGTTGGAAATGGATGAGGAAAGGGAGCCGGCATTCGAAGGGCTGATGCTCCATCCATAACTTCCAATGTTTGCTGTTGACCCAGTCGTGAAAACACTTGGACTTGATGTGCCCTGGCACACAGAAGCGCTCGAAGGCGACAAGGTAACTTGCCCAACAGCACCTGCCACATGGAATACCAGTGGAGAAGATTGCGTGGGGGAATGGCAAACATTGTCGTTACCATATAAAGTATAGGACTGGCCATCTACCGGATGTATGGTGATCGAACCCGACCCCGTGGCGCTAGCGTCATAAGGACTTGAGCTCCAAGAATAGCTGCTGGCATCGCCATTCTGTGGGGTAAGTATAACCGCATCGCCAGAACAGACATAGGGTGAGTTGTCATCCCAGCTGGGCTCACCTGATATGCCAATGGTTAATGGTGCGGCTGTCATCGATGTAATCGTCAGTATTTGCGAGACCGGGATTGCGGAGCAGTTGTTGTTGCTTCCGTACACCTGATAAGAGCCTGGGCCAACCGTGCCCATATCGAGCTGGCTTCCTGTCCCTACAATAGTGTTACCTGTGGGATAGCCACTACTGTAAAGCTGGTAATGGAACCCGTTTTCAGAGCCGGCAAGGTGGATGTCTATAGTCTGACCAGAACATAACCCTGAAGGACCATTCAGCGTTTGTGTACCCGGTTTTTTATCAACAACAAGGGTGGTGGATGTACTGGTGCACCCGTTGGCATTTACAGAAACAGTGGCGGTGCCGCTATAGGAGGCAGAAACGGTAAGCTGGCCTCCACTGAAAGAACCGGCATTAGATGGCGATATCGACCAATTATAGCTTGTGGCGTTCGCTGCAGAGGCCGTGTAGTTAAGCACGCTTCCTTGGCACACGTCATAATAACTTGAAGTGATTGAAACAGCACCAACGATATTGATGCCCGCATAGGCAGACACGCGCGTATTGCATGACGACTCTGTGACGGTAACCGAATAAGTTGTCGAGGACGTTGGGCTTACTCCGATGGAACTCGTTGTTGCACCAGTTGACCAGACAGGGCTGGTTCCCCCACCCGCAACCAAGGTCATCGCCTGACCGCTGCAGGAAGGCGATATCACACCGCTGATAGACGCTGCTCCCGCACCTGAACAACTATTGCAAATCGTATAATTGGAGCTGTACTGTGAATACGAGTAACCATTCTGAATATAAGATACAGAAACGCTTACATTTTGCTGCGCCACAGTCCATATAAAAGATACAGCCGAATTCGTTTGCCCGGTAACTGATCCATAAGTGCCTGTGATATACCAATTAAAATTTGAACAGTTTGAGCACCCCTGGAGTTGAAAAACTTGTGTAGCAGAGGTGCAATTTTGCCCCTGAATGCGTGACACACTCTGGCCAAATGCCTGGCCGTTGATGAAGATAATCAGTACTGCAACAAGGAAAGGGTAGATGAAAATCGATTTCATGGCCTTGACTTTTATTGGTTGGTATTAAGTCTCCGATAGTTGTAGCGGGTCTCTTTCACCAATTTTTCCCCACCATAAAGGATCGATTCCTGATAGGTCTTGATCTTTATCCCCGCATCGTTGTACTCGTAGCGTGTGTACATGTTGTTGTTGTCCAGCGTATAGGTCAGGTAGCCGGTTGAGGCATCGTAAACATTAGCCTGCATTCCACCATCAAGAGGTTGGAACCGGAAGTCATCGAAGGATACTGTTCCGCTTGTGGAAGTTACCCCCACTTCAAAAGAAGTGAGTCCGGTGGGGATTAGGATATTGTCCACCGATATCTTGTACCAATTGCCAGCCTTGTTGATCGCCTGTGGTGAAACAGTGCTCACATTGCCATTGATTTTATAGTAAATCTGTCCGTTGAGTGAATTGGTCCAAACCGATGCGCGGTATGTGCGGTTTGGTGTCAACGATATAGGATTATACACAAATGAATTTACTCCAGCCGGAACTTGCACTGCCGCCTGGCCAGTATGACTGCCTATGCCCGGGGTCTGACCGGATACTACTGTGGCCAGATTTACTCCAGTGCTATTTAGAGCGACCTCGCCTCCAAAGAAAAGATTTCCGGTTGTCCAATCTTCCGCACCCGAGTAGGCAAACTCAAAGTAGTTGGCATTGGAGGCAGAGGCCAGCACAAATAGGTTATTGAAGTCACGCTTGGTGCTGGAGGAAAGGTTGCTGATCGGGTTGAGAACCTCCACTGGTAACGAGTAATGGTCATACCGCATTACCGAACTGGTCTGCTGCCAATTTGTGTTAGGTCCTGTACCAGTGAAATCAAAAGCGTTAGCAACAGGATTAAATTTTATACTACCATCGTTTTGACTATCACCCACGCCTCCTTTATAAACATAGGTTTGGTTCTTACGGTACACACTTGAGGCGGGAGAACCAGGCCCATCAGCATAAGCACTTCCGTTGAAATCCCGGTAATTGTTCCAAAGGTTATTCCAGGTAGTGGCCTGCCCACTGATCAGGCCCGTGATAGCTCCGTTGGCATCCAGTTTATAAACGTATTCCGCGGCAGCTTGAGAAAGCATGTTTTTGTTGTTCGTAACGTCTAGCGCCTTTGGTCCCATTTGTGGATAGACCAAAGCGCCGGAGCTATTCTTTACCGAATAAGCTGGCTGAGTAACTGTTTTTGTTTTGATCCCTAAAGGGCTAGTGCTGTTCTTTTCAACAACCTGGCCGGAAACAAAATCCCAAGCGATATTATCAACCTCGGAAGTGAAACCATCTTTTGTTGTAACAATACTTTGAAGTGCATAAGGATATTTTAGTACGGTATTGCGGCTAAGTTTAGTATATGCATACAAAGTTCCATTAGTAGTTTCTAAGGCGCGGTCAAACATCAAAGTTCCTTGTGAGAAAATACCTTGCGATTTATTAAGACCACCACTATTCAAAATGGACGATGAATAATTTAGAATTGTACTTGAAACTGGATTAATGATTTGTTTGTCATAGACCTTAATTGATTTGAGCGAGCCGATCTTCGAAGTATAATCTGAAATCTCATTTTTATAAGCAAGAACGTGATCATAATTGTCTCCGTCACTGCTTAAAGGAAATGAATTCGTTATAATTCCTACTGAATTAATGATCATGGAAATGTTTGGCGTTTCAAATTCGTAAACCTGATTTGTGTTATAATCCGAGTCAGTTGAAAGGCTTCCCGTAAGCACAGAGATTTTACTATAGATAACAGGCGTCATGGGGTAGCCCGGAATTGCATCATAGTCAAATGTTGAAGTTTTTGTGTATGAGGCTTCCTTAGCGACAACGCCTGTGCTGGAACCATCATCATTAATGTACAGATATCGTGTTTTGTAAGTTTGGTTCAGATCATTCAAAGTAATTGACGATACTCTTACTCCTCCGCCCTTTACATCCTGCACTATTTGTATTGTGCCTGTATAGGATATGGGTATGGGGCCAGTTCCGGGACAGCTATTGGAAATTCCGTACGGAGAAGTAACCACAATAGAATGCGTGGAAGCGGAACTGGAACTAACATAATAAGTGCCATTAAATGATGGTGAAACCGGTGTTCCATTGCAGGAATAATTCATTGTTCCATTGATTATCACTTTGCCACCAGGATTGGCACCCCCATTATAAGAAGGAACAGTTAAAGAGGTATTTCCAAAGGAAGGTTCGTTATAAGTTGATGCGTTAAAAGAATAGGTCGGTCCTGTGGAAATCCCCGAAACTGATGAATAGCTGTCTCTTTCATAATTGATATTTAGCGTTGATCCCTGAGGCGTTGTTATTTGGCTCAGTGACCAGGCCGATCCATTCGCATCCAATGGAGATGCGGCATGGGTATCATTTGCACTTGTACCATTCGAATTGTACAAACCCCATCCATCCCATTTATTCGGATCATAGGTAGGGTTCTGATTGCCGTAGTTGAAAATATAATCAGGCACAACTTTTGTGAGATTCCCTATAACTGAAACACGGTTAAGGGTTAGTTTGCCACGAGAATTCCCATTGGAATCAGTTGTATTATCCTTTGAGTTTGGAGTTAATTTACATAAACTGTAATCATGACCGAATACAATTCGTTTTAAAGCATTTTGTGTAACGAGCGATGGGGCAACATTGGCACTCGAATATGGAGTATTAGAGCCTGCCCAGGTTGGCACAACCCAAAAAGTGTTGACAGTTCCAGACTCTGGTAGAATCCCATTCGTAGCCATGATTGTATTGTAATCCTTTCTTGTCAGCAAAGAAATCTCGGATAGCTTTAGATTGCCATTTGTTTGACCAGCATCCAAATTATCATTTCTTAAATCCTTAAGAAAAAGGGCGACATGGGATCGCGTCTCAATACTGTTCAAGTAGTATAATTGTTTGATGCCTTGCGTGTAGGAACCTATTGATGAGTTAATTGGATCTGGTGTGGGTGCGCTTGCACCACTAAAAGGAATCTGCCATTGGTAATTATCGCTGTAGTTCCCATAGTTAAATTTCACCCAATATCCCCAATCGGCTAGATCAATAATTCCATTCGCATTTCTATCTACAAAATCAGGACCTGTAATACCTGTTAACAACCAGGTATTTGCAAAAGGTGCATCGCGTTTTATTTGCGAATAAATATTTTTAGCGTCGGAAATTGAACCTATCCATGTCAAATTTTTATAATCATAAATAGGCAAAGCAAAATGGTAGGTTAATCCATCCACTCTTGTGATTGAAAAGCCACCAATTGATCCAGGTGATTTTGCTGCAGAAGTCGAAATAATCTGTAGGTCAAAATACTTTCCAGCATACTGACTCATAACACTAGGAACACCCACATTGATCAAATTATTAGTATTATTTACTGATAATATATTTACTGTTTGTGGGCTTATAAGAGTTCCATTTACCATGTTCTGCATATCTGCTGTTGAATTATAGACTGTTGCTATCAATTGAACTTGCTGACCAACTGAAAAGTTGATAAGTTCTGAATTCAAAAGTGGAATATTCCCATCACTCACGAATGTTAATGAATTGGAATAAAAAGTGCGATTTCCGGAAAAGGAGAAATTTTGCCTGAATTGATTTCGCAGAGGTTGCGGAGTATTTGCAAAATAGTCCATGAAGCCATTATTAATGGCTCTCGAAGAAATGATATCATCATTTGAATACCATTCAATATGGTTTGACTGGGAAATTTCGGGGTTGGTTAAAGAAATATCACTTCTCATTCTTTGTGTGTCAAAAGTTGATTCAGTAAGACTGATGTCTACCTGTGCATTTGCAAATGAATTTGCCCTACTTACATTACTTGATAAATTATAGTTAAATGAAGTTGAATTGGTGCCCGTATGAAAAAGGTAAGAATTTGAATTGGTGCCACTATAGATGAAAGGAACTTTATAATTTTGGTATTTTACTGGGGCAAATCTAAAATGTGCGAGTGTCATTTTTCTAGGCATCGACACACATCCTATTTCGAACCGATAAGGCTGAATTGTTCCATTAATACCTGGTGCCTTAACAGAAAAATTATCGGTAGCTAACAGGGCTGGGCTATTTGAGTCTTGAAAAGTGCTTCCTGTTGGTATGTAATAATTGATGTCGCTTGCCGATCCAACATTATTTGGTCTCATTGAAAACAAATAGTTACCTGATGGATTGAGAAGTGTGCCATTAATAACAAAATCATAATCGCTTACCCCATCCGAAAATCCTAAGGAAGAGAGGTCAGCATTTTGCATATTTAGCAGGCCATACATTCTTTCTTGCCTTGTTTGATCGAGCCATATCCAATAATCCTTATGGAAAATTCCTTGTTTTTCCTTTCTGCTAGTATCCCAAGATCCGGCGGCAGATGAAGATTGAGAAGACGGCATAGGAATTGCCGAAAATAAGGCATTTGATTCAAGCATACCTAACGAGTTCTTCCCAGCAACATTAAGAAAAGTTGATCCGTCACCCGCAAAAGCCCCTGCGGCTCCCCAAGTTGCAATTGTCATTGCACCGACCATGAATTGGGCTCCGTCAAAGCTTATCTGACCCCGATTGCTAAAATTTACTCCCAATATTCCTCCTGAAGTCAAACCATTATTGTTGTAAGAAACATTAATAAGACTTAATAAGCTGATTGCCCCATAATGTCCTTGTGCAGTATTCCACCCAATCTGACCGTTGCCTAAGGTTTTTGAAGTCCATCCCCTTACTCCAACTAAATTTTTTACTGCTATGCTTTGAATTTCACTTGACGCATCATCTGGATACTGGTTGATCTCTCTTGTTATAGCGCCAACGTTTAAGGTCCACCCTAATCCCACCCATGAAGCCTCCTGCTCGGGTCCTATCCCGGCATTGTAAGTGAGGGGCACTGAAAAGCTCCCCTCAGGTCCAGGGACTTCCAAAATAGGCAGGCTAAAAGTAAAATCCCCCGTCAACAAATTCACCATGTCCGTGGCGCCAGGTTGCTCATAAGAAGTGTATTCCGGCTGATGCGGCCCAGTGGTTAGTGCATAAGTCAAGGTGGGGTGCATAATGGATTCCGTGATGATGATCAGGAAAAATATGGCCATCGCTCTTTTCAAGAATCTCTTTTTAAAAATCCTCATAGCAAATTCAATTTTAGTTTTGGTGTTTTTTCTATGTCGGTTTGGTCAAACGAAAAATTGATTGTACCAAACCCCAGGTGGTAGCCTTTTACTTCTATCTCAAATTTTTCATCTCTCGGTTTTTTAAAGACCAACAGGAAATTGGAAGACCCGATGCCGTAAGAACGCGAGTAGGCATAGTCCAGAATGTCAGCGGTGTCCTTCTTCGTGAGCAATTTAATGGCTTGACCAAAATCGGCACTGAGGTAGGAAATATTATCAGCAAAACTCCCCGGGTCGAGTCCGAAGGAAGTCTCCAGGTCTTTGCCATCGCGGGTGATGGCCAACGTAAAGTAGAGGTAATCTGAAAAATAGCGGATCAATGAGTCGTATTCTCTTCGGGTACCTTTCTGCATCTGCTGTTTGGCTATGAAATCGACCGGCTTATACATCATCGAAACACTGAAGCCTTCCTCATCGATCGTTTTTTTTAGGCCGTTGCCTTCATCTTCTATAAAACGAACCAGCATGTTCTGGTCTAGCGGCTGCTTTTGGTGGCACGCCTGCAACAGCACAATGCTTAGTATATAAATCACTCCTCTCATTTTTTTCCAGGCTGAAAGTGGGCATTCAATTCCTTGAGTACTTCATCGGTAATGTTCTTCCCTTTCTGGGCATACACAACATTCCCCATGTTGGTGGCGCCAAGGATATACGCATAGCCGTGATCTTCGCCATACCGCTTTACGAAATCGCCGATCTCTTTAAATACTTGGGTAGTAATTGTCTGGTCTTCTTTGGTGGCGTTTTCAGAAATGGCCGCTTTGTAATTCTCCAATTGCTGCTGTTTGGATACGATCAACTCTTCGGTCAATTTCCGCTCCCGAGCCGATAGCCCTTTTTTCTCCTTTTCATACTGTGTTATTTTTGCATTCAATTCTGTGGTGAGGGTGTCCACATTGGCTTTCCACACGGCAACCTTTTTCTCATAAGCCGCTTTGGCTTGCAGCGTACCCTTGTATTCGCTTAACAATTTCATGGAGTCTACATATACGATGGCTTCGCCTCGAAGTGAAAGGAATACACAAAACCCGAAAGCTAAAATGGAAATGGCCAGCGAAACGTAGACTGGGGTTTTTGAATAGTGTGGTTGGGTTTTATTCATTTAAATAAAGAGTTCTCTCTAATTTTTTTTCTCAATAGTACTTATTAGTCTTTGCGCTTTCAAGTCGTATTTTTCCGACTATGAAATGTCAAATTATTTGTTATGCTCAAGGTTTTCAACCCGGCTCTTAAGCTTTTCATTCTCGTTTTTGAGGTCGATAAGGTGCAACGTTAGCTCTTCAATCTTCTTGAGCAACAGCATATTCATCTCACCCAATTGTACACCAATGGACTCTGTGTACCAATGCCAACATTGCCAGAAGGCATGATCGTTACATTGCTAGTGTTACTTGTTCCAAAGGAAAGTGGATATGCACCTGTTGTCGTTATTGCTGCTCCTTCTCCAGCAGGAGATCCAGTAAGTACACTACCTGCGTATGCACTCCCCGAATAATCTATTTCAAGGGCGTGCAAAGCATTGTTTTGATCATTGTATAATCGGAATGTAGTGTACCCAACCGAAGAGGTATTCCGTATATTTTGTCCATTCCCAACAACTTCAAGTGGAAACTGAGGCGAGGCAACCCCAATTCCAACATTCCCATTGATTGAGGTTCCAATTCCTGATGTAGTAAACCCGCTTGGTACGTATAGTGCTGGAGTTTGCGCAAGCAATTCAAAAGAAATTAGCTGAAAAACAAGGAGAATTTTTTTCATTTTGTTTAAGTTTTGATTTTTTACCTCACTGGTATTACCAGAGCCAATAATAGTTATTGGATAATCTGGATTCAAGTCGTATTTTTCCGACATCCTTCTCCTAAACCGATGGCTAATTCAACCGACTTCCGTGAGGCCAAATCCAAGAAAATTCTGTTGGTTGATGATCAAAAGGTATTTCGGACAGCCTTTCTTAGGCTTCTATCATTGATTATTGAACCACCATTTGATTTCGTTGAAGCTGAAAATGGCCTTGAGGCTTTGCGTGTGATGAACGATGGAAAATTTGATTTGATTTTCCTTGATGTGAGCATGCCCGTTATGAATGGGTATGATGCCTGCAGAAAAATACTCTCTCTTGATCCAAGGCAACCCGTAATTATTCTCACCCGACACAACGAGTCCGATGTTGCCGCTTACTTCGTTAGCCTGGGCGTTTCCTTTATCACAAAAGATGCCTCTTTTGAAGAGATCAGAGATGCGATAAATGCTGCAACCAATGGCCGACAATACTTGCAAGCACTGCATAAAACTTCCGTTCATTCGTTTCTAGGCTCAAAGAAATTTGAATTGAGCATGCAAGAAAAAAAATTGATTCAACTTTTACAGAATGGTCATTCAAGCAAAGAGATTGCTGAGACGTTGAATTTGACGACTAAGACGGTTCATACCTACCGCGAGCGATTAATGAAGAAAACCGAGACCAAAAATGTGGCACAGCTTATTTCTTTTACATTGAAAACTGGGCTTGTTGAATAGGTTGCATTTTATTTCATTGGAATAAATACTTCGAGTCTGTTTGGAGGGCCAGGTTCGCTTCGTAAGTTGCCTCCTAATAATTCCAACCGGTTCTGAATACTCAGAAGTCCTAACCCTGAACTTGATGTTTTCTCAAAGAATTTATAAGCCTTTCCATTATCAACCATGCAAATAATCAAAACTGGTCCGCTCAATATCTCTAAGGAAAGAGCCGTTCCGCCAGCGTGTTTATAATGGTTATTTAATAGCTCTTGAATTAACCTGAAAATTTCCAAAGCTCGATCGCCTGTGACTTTCTGCAAAAATCCGTGAGCTGAAAAAATCACATTTAACTTGTTGATTCTTTTCCACCTATAAATTAACTCACTCACCGCATCGATAAGTCCTAGCTTTTCAATATTACTTGGTAACAAATTTTGAGATATACTACGCGTAGCTTCAATGGCCTCAATCAATAAATTATTTGATTCCGCAGCAATTTCATCTGAAGTGGCGGAAAAGGAATGAGTGAGTGTTACCTCATTATTCATCTTGATGGCTGCTAGAATTGACCCAATGCCATCATGGATTTCTAACGCCATCTTCTTCCTTTCGCGTTCTTGATAAGTCAATGCTGTTTTGATCAATTCAATTTGATGTCTCCTTTTAAGTCGACTCACTTCCACTTCATGTCTTTCCTCAATTTCTTTCAACTCCTTCATCTTTTCATGAAGGTCTCCTTTGGCCAAACCAATTTTGCGACATAGAAAACAGAAAATTCCTGCGAGAATTGCCACTAAAGCTGCGATAAATAGTAGAGCCATAAATCAAAGGCAATTTATATCACGCTCTTCGATAATTTCGCTCAGTTTACTTTTTGTTAATACATCTTTTTGCCAGATTAAAACTAGATTAGAAAGGAAGAGAATTTATTCATCACGAAGGGCTTTCGACACTGAGTAAGTCAACAAAGGGGAAAGCCTCGGAAAAGATGATAAATTGAGAGTTCTCTAATAATTAAATTAGCTGTGAGCCAATAAACAAGTGCTTTTCGAATTGCTTTTCGAATTGGTAAGCGAAATAAAATTTAGATGTGTAACTACCTGACAATCAGAGCGGGAAACGAGGCTCGAACTCGCGACCCTCAGCTTGGGAAGCTGATGCTCTACCAACTGAGCTACTCCCGCTTTATTCATTCAATATTCCAAATTCCAAATTCAAATTCCAAATATGGATTTCGATTTTTTAAAAGTCGATTCGCTGCAAAAGAAAAAACCAGTCCGTGGGGACTGGCCAATTTTCCTGATTACCTATTTTTTTACTTTTTCCTAAGATAAATATCTCCATTGTAAGTTTGAACGGTAATCTCTGGGCCGCCTCCATTTACTTCGGCCTTTACCCAATCGTCAATCACCACTTTATAAACACCCGTCTTCGACTCCGTTTTCGTTACTGGACTTGCCTTTTGCACCTGGGCATCAAATCCCGAATAGATTTCTCCCATTTTTGTTTTCATCTTAAAACTTCCCTTAAAGCCGGTAGGGAAAGTAAGGTCGATATCACCATTGTAATTTGCATACGACAACGGTGTGTCGGGAGTCAATTTATCGTAGGCAATTTTTATATCTCCGTTGTACGTTTCTGCTACCACCGTTCCTGAAATGCCCGTGGCAGTAATTGCACCATTATAATTGACAAGCTCAACGATGCCGGTAATGTTATTCACTTCCAAGTCGCCATCGTTGTAGGTTTTCAATTTGAGGTTGAGGGTGGAAGGCACCTCGACCGTTACTTCAATTTTCGAATTCCAGTTCTCTGAATTGATCTTAATGGTGTTCTGATATTCCGAGGCCTCCAGGTTCATCGTGCTGCCTCCTATTTTTTTCAATCCGGCTTTACTGGAATGCTGATGCTTATCATCTTCATCCCGTTCTTCCCGCTCCTCACGTTCATCCCCGTTGTCTTTTAGGCTGTTATATTTTACATACACATCTTTCCGCGCGGTGCCTTTTACTTTGATAGAACCTGTTTTAATATCCACAATCACTTTGAAAGCCCCTGATGGATTAGAGAAGGGGACAGTAAATTCGCCTGAATCTTGCGCTCTTAAAATCGCACTTACTGACATCAACATTATTACCAATAACTTTTTCATAACTTTTTCTTTTATCGTTGTTAATTACTTTTTTCTTTTACAATCACATCACCATTAAAGGTTTCAAAATCCAGAACCGCACCTCCGCTGCCAATTTTATAGCGGTTTCGACCTATCTTCAAATTTGTACCCTGATCACTTTTCGTTTTCACTATGGTCGCAGGCATCCCTTCCATCTGCTGCACGTTGGTATAAAGGTCTCCGTTAAATGATTTGAAGCTGACATCTGCAGCAAGTCCTTTTACAAAGAGCGCATTGATATCACCATTCAACGAATAGTATCTGCTGTCTTGATTAGGGTTTCTTGAATAATCCACATCCACATCACCATTGATGGTACTAGCGTAAGTTTGTCCAGCCAAAGCACTCAGCTTGATTGCCCCATTCACATTTTCGGCTTTCACCCTACCCTTTACATTCTCTACCGTCACGTTCCCGTCATTGACAGTCGAAACTTCAATGTTGATGCCGCTTGGTACTTTCACGGTGAAGTTGAAAGTATAATCATAAGGGGAGTTGCAGTCGCCATTGTTGCAATCCCATCGGTATGACCAGCCATTGTTGTGTTTTCGATTGTTGCGGTAACCAAAATGGTTACACCCTCCGCCTACGTACACTATAAGTGTGTCGAGTCGGTCAATTTGCTGCAATTGCATTTCCTTCTTTCCTTGCTCAAGCCGAGCGTCAGTCTTTGCTTTGATTGTCCGCTCAGCTTCAATCAGAATTTTGTCGCCATCGTAGCCTTGCACTTTTATTGAACCATTAATATTAGCCAGCACAAGGGTATTTGATAAACCCGTCTTTTCAAATTTTAATTCGCGGGTAATTTTATCCGAGAATGTTTGTGCGTTGACTAACAGTGGCAAACACATTACGATTAATAACTTCGTTTTCATTTTATTTCGTTTTTTCATTTGCAGAACACATCAAAAAAATTTAACCGTCATTGCGATGACTTTGAGGGTAGCGCGAAGCAATCTCCATTCCAGGGGATCGCTTCGCCCCTTACCTACACCCCTCGCTGGTGCTCGCGATGACGAAAATGTTTATTCATGAGATCCATTTTCAAATCAATACTTTAATGCTTTCTTCAATCCGTTGCTTCACTTCCTTAGGCGTAGATTTCTGCTTTAAGATTTCTTTCAACGCCTTGACCGATGATTTTTCTTGCAGCGCGGCCATCAGTTCTGCCATCGCTACCTGCACAAGCGGTGAATCTTGCTGTGCTATGGCGCGGACTAACCCTTCCCTTACCGTTGGCGACTTCGCATAATTCTGTAAGGCGTCCAGGGCAGCGAGTCTCACGTTTACACTGGGATCGGAGTTCAAAGTTTTGAAAAGCGCTTCTGTTACCTTTTTACTTGGCCCTTGAATTTCTTCACTCAGGCTCACGGCCTTTAACCGATCAGTTGCAGACTCTTTTTCCAGCATAGAAATCATGATCATCTCTTTCAGTCCACTTACTTCTTTGGCTAACTCCTTGACTTCCCCACCACCTGAATTCTTTTGCAGAACCGAACCGCCTATAAAACCGAGCACTACCAATACGGCTGCGACAGAAAGTTTGGGTACCCATGAATCGAAAGAAATCCAGGATAGAGAAAAATTACTTCGTTTCGACTTTTCTTTTTCCTTGGTTAACATGGAATAAAAATTCCGATCGAGGGTTTTAGAAGGAACAACCGTTGAAATTTTATCGATGCTTTCATCCAACTTAGCAAGCTCTTGAAGGCGAGTAAGCTCCACCTCACCAGACTCAATCAACAACTCTAGTTCCAGTATCTCCGAAGGATCGGCCAACCCTTCATTGTACTTCGCAATCAGCTCTTCAATTTTACTCTTGTTCATGATCTCTACTTTTAAATATTATAACATTTGCAACGATACTTGATTCTGGATTCTAGTTAGCGTCCAGTTGCCAGTATCCAGTTACCAGAATCTAGTAACCAGCATCCAGCCCCTCACATCATCTTCTCCACCTGCTGATAAATCACTTTTAAATCTTGCAACGCCCTAAACACTTTAACTTTTACGGTTCCTTCTGTGCATCCTAAAATCTCCCCAATCTCTTTGTACTTCTTCTCCTGGTATTTGCTTAGCAACAAGACTTCCCTTTTGTCTTCCGGCAACTTCTCCAAGGCAATCGCCAACATGCGCTGTTCATCTTCGCCTTCCCACTCCAATAGGGGGTTACCCTCATCTTTAATTTTCCCTTCCCATTTTTCTACTTTTTCGTGAATGACTTTATTCTTTCGGAAGTGATCGTTCTTCACATTACGGGCAATGTGAAACATCCACGTCCGAAAATCGCCCTCACCGCGAGTTGCGGCCTCAACATCTTGCGGGGAGCGGAACAGGTGCTTGTATTTCAAAATTCGCATGAACGTATTTTGCACCAGGTCTTCACCCAATTCCTTATCGCGGACCATGCCCACGAAGAATCCAAGCAACGGACGTTTGTACCGTTCGTAAAGCAGGCCAAGTTTTTCGGGGTCACCGTCCCGCACTTTTGCCATCAGGTAGTTATCAGAAAGCGCTTCCAAATTATGGGGTTCAGGTAGGGAAACTAACGAATTATTAAAAGGTTACCGACAATTCAGAAATATTTTGAAAGGAAGGTTTTCCTTATCAACTGATGTCTCCATATAATGGAATTTATTTGGTTTTACTTTGTGAAATCTTAGTGCCTTTGTGGTTCAATTTTAGCACTTTTACATTTGCCACGAAGCGACTAAGAAACATCAGTTAAAAAATCCTTTGTATTTTTCGAGATAAGTTAATCCCGAATGAAAAATTTTAAAAACAACAGTCTTTACGCGTTTAGTCTTTTGGCTATTTTCAGTTTTCACTTTATTGAAAACCCCAAACGAAAATTGGTTTGGAAGGATGAATTCGACAATATGGGCTTGCCCGACTCCACGCGTTGGAGCTATGATTTAGGTGACGGTTGCCCCAATGTTTGTGGCTGGGGAAACAACGAGGCCGAATTTTATACCCGCGACTTGAAAAATGCGCGAGTGGAAAATGGAAACCTCATCATCGAAGCCCGGAAAGATTCGATGGGCGAAATGGCGTTCACTTCGGCACGGTTGGTCACAAAGTTTAAGGGCGATTGGAAATATGGACGCATTGAAGTGCGCGCTAAATTGCCAAAAGGCAAAGGAACGTGGCCTGCCATCTGGATGCTTTCTACCGACTGGAAATATGGCGGCTGGCCTGCAAGTGGTGAGATCGACATTATGGAACACGTGGGCTACGACCCGGGAGTGATTCACGGAACGCTCCATTCCGAAAAATATAATCACATAAAACACACGCAACAAGAAGGAAAATCTACCGTGGTAGATTGCCAGGATGCCTTTCACGTTTACGCCATTGACTGGACGGCATCACAAATTGATTTTTCTATTGACGAGAAAATTTATCATTCAGTAAAAAGAAACCCATCCGATGATTTCAACGGTTGGCCGTTTGATCAGCGTTTTCATTTGATTTTAAATGTGGCTGTGGGTGGAAACTGGGGAGGCCTTCAAGGTGTCGATCCATCCATCTGGCCACAGCAAATGGTGGTGGATTACGTGAGGATTTACCAGGATTAAATTCAAAATTATAAATCATAAATTCCAAATCTTAGATATCAAGGTGTTTCAAAAACAAAAACTAATCCTCGCATCCGCTTCGCCACGAAGGCAATTCCTATTAAAAGAAATTGGACTTAACTTCACAATCGATCCTCCGCACATCGATGAATCTTTTCCGGAAGACATGCCCATTGAAAAAGTCCCCTGCTACCTGGCCGAAAAAAAAGCAAGGGCACTGCTTCCGAAAATCACTGATGAAATAGTTATCGCCTCCGACACGGTTGTTATTTTAGGGAAACAAATTTTGAACAAACCGGCCGACAGACAAGAAGCCATAAAAATGCTTAAAGACCTCAGCGACAAAACCCACATAGTGATCACCGCAGTTTTCTTATTGAGCAAAGAAAAATCAGATTACTTTGAAGACCACACGGATGTTACCTTCAAAAAACTTACCCTGGAAGAAATTGAATTTTACGTTGATCATTATAAACCTTTCGATAAAGCAGGGGCTTATGGAGCCCAAGATTGCCTGCCTGGCGGAGTGAATCCCTGTTCCCATGAAGAAATTAATTTTTTAGAACGAATAAATAAAGTTGATTTGATCCAAAAAACAATCTCCGAAACGAAGGCTGGGATCGGAATTGTAATCATTGAAAAAATTGTGGGTTCCTATTTTACAGTGATGGGGTTACCAATACATAAGGTATACCAACGATTGAAACTGTTCTGAGTTTTGGAGATTTGGCTATAATCAAAAACAAATTTAATCCATATAATTCATTAAGGTAAATTTAGAACCGTATTTATGAACGATTGAAACATGACATATAGCTTAAATGATTATCACTTTGAATCACTACAGAAGACTCATCAAAGAGAGATTGATATTTTAGAAAAATATAAAATAGTCAATGATTTCCTAAACAAGAATGATTGGCTATTCATTTCCCCAATATTTTTTCAGGGATTTGAATTGAATCAGATTTTCGAGTTATCCAAAAAACAAGGAAATCACAAAAAGAAAATCACTGAAATAATTGCTCGTAAATTCTATTATCTGAATTGGACAGCCACGTTTGTTGATGGCTACTGCTCACGATGCAACCACATATTGCCATTCTTAAAATCGATTGAACAAAGTATTATCCTTGCATTTCAAAAAGATTATGAAGGAAGCGTTAAAACCTTGATACCAATAATAGAAGGAATCCTTAGAAAATATCTGGTTACTGAGAAAGGTTATGACAACAATAACATTAGTTACGAAATTCTAAAAAAGAGTTTCGAGCTAATTAAAATAGACATAATAACAGCAAACCAAGAAAGGATGAAAAACTTTTATGATGAAAATAAAACCAGAATTTTGTTTAGCAGGGAGCAATTAGAGGAGCTTTTGAAATTTGACAATGAGTACTACGGAACTTGGTTCTCCTTTGTCAAAGATTTTATTGAAAAATCCTTTTATTTAAATACCAACTCAAAGAGTATTACGAATGAAGTTAACAGGCATTCTATACTCCACAAGTTTGGGGATGATTTTTCATACGACTTTGAAAATTTTATTAAAATCCTTTTCGTTATTCAGTTTTTAACTTGGGCATTTCTACGAAAGGAGGGGAAATCATTGCTAAATAAAATCAACTCAAGGTTATTTTTAGACAAGTTAATATCCTATAAAAATATCATCAGAATTTCTCAAAGACTCAATTATGAAAAACATATTTTGTACAAAGATAAAAGAGGATATAATTTAGAATTATTAAAACATGACTTCAAACCGACAATTGATTTGCCCTTGAAGTTAAAGCATAGAATTTTAATTGCTCTTTCGAGATGGTTTGACAAATTTCTCTGGGTAAAAGGGATGAAGTAACTTTGCAGCTACACTTAACACATCTTTTCTGACTAACAAGGAGTAATGAGCATCATCGCGATATCAACCTTAGTCTTTTTTAGCATCGTCATCATCATTTTACTTACCTCAAAATGGAAGCTCAATGCATTCATTGCACTTTTCCTTGTCTCCTTATTTCTTGCCCTTGCCGTAATGCCGACCAGAGACATTGTCACCCTGATGAAAGAAGGCTTTGGCAACACCATGGCCGCAACGGGCTTCCTGATTATCCTCGGGGCAATCATTGCCATTCTGCTCGACAAAACAGGGGCAGCCATTACACTTGCTAACTATATTTTATCAAAGACCGGAGAAAAGAATGCAGCCGCGGCATTAGGAATCACAGGCTTCCTTGCGGGAATGACCATTTTTTGTGATTCGGGTTTTATCATCTTAAGTGGACTGGCAAAATCTTTCAGTTCAAAAACAAAAAGCGCGATGCCCTTTATTGCGGGCGTGTTAGGATGCTCATTATATACCGTTCACTGTCTCGTCCCCACTCATCCCGGTGCGCTTGCTGCCGCTGGCATTCTTAATGTAAACATTGGAAATCTTGTGGTCGCTGGAATTGTCTTTGCTTTTCCCGGATTTTTGGCCGCTTATTTCTGGGTGCGTTGGATGACGAAGGGAATAGAATATTCGCCTTCTCTTGAAAAAGAAATTTCCGTTAACTCCGATGAGCAGATAAGTCCAACCGTATTAGCATCCTTTTTGCCAATAGCCATTCCACTTTTATTGATCGCAATCGGCTCCTTACTAAATATCTTAAAGTTGAGCGCTGCAAATTCATTCGTCAGCATCTTTGTTTTTATTGGGCAACCCATTATTGCCTTGGTGATTGGCGTTGTTTTCGCTTTGCGCTTGTTAAAAAACAAAACAATGGCTACCGTCAATTCTGTTTTTGAAACTGCCATCGAAAAAGCTGGACCGATCTTGATTGTGACCGCGGCAGGCGGAATGTTTGGAATGATCATTAAAGAAACCGGTGTGGGTACTTCTGTAGGTATGGCGTTAAGCTACACAGGACTTGGTTTGGCGATTCCATTTTTGATTGCTGTTATTTTGAAAACCGCACAAGGTTCTTCTACAGTAGCAATTATTACCACTGCTTCCATTGTCGTGCCGATGCTTCCTGTGTTAGGTCTGGAATCCGAGTCGGGTAAATTGTTTACCATGCTGGCCATGGGAGCTGGCTCAATGATGGTATCGCACGCCAATGATTCGTATTTCTGGGTGATCACCAAGTTCTCAGGCATTCATGCGGACATTACGCTGCGTGTTTTCTCTACGGCTACCGCAATTATGGGACTGACAGTTTTTATTTGTGTATGGATTGCATCTCTCTTTTTTAGTTGAGGTTAATGAATAATTGAACTTATGCAAAACAATCATGAACGTCATTTCGAGCACCTGCGAAGGATTTGTGTGGCTGCGCGAAGCAATCTCCTTCCTGATCCCGATTGCTGTCGGGACTATCGGGACGGGGGATCGCTTCGCCCTTCCCACTTTCCACGTGGCGCTCGCGATGACGTTAAATTATTAGTTTTTTTTACATCTGTGAATAAATTCTCATGAGATGAATCTTAAAAATATCGCTGAACAAATTTTTCGTGCAGGTGTAGAAAGCGTATTGCCTGATAAGTTGATTCGTAATCAGGTGTACATAAAGGATTCAATCCTTTGCATTGCGTCCTTCCATTTTTCATTAAATGATATTCAACGGATTTTTGTGATCGGTGCGGGCAAAGCCAGCGCTTTGATGGCCAAAGAAATCGAAAGTATTTTGGATGATCGAATTACCGCTGGACACGTGGTAGTGAAATACGGACATGCATGCCAATTGAAAAATATAGAAGTTACAGAAGCAGGACATCCTGTACCGGATAACAATGGATTTCTGGCCACCAAAAAAATCCTGGAGATTGCCCGCCAAGCCAATGAACACGACTTAATAATATGCCTGTTGTCAGGTGGAGGTTCTGCCTTGTTAGTGGATTTTCCGGAAGGCAGCAGTCTGAACGACATCATTGCACTTAATGACCTTTTATTAAAAAGTGGAGCAACAATAAAAGAGATCAATGCCGTCCGTAAGCACTTGTCGAATGTAAAAGGCGGTCAGTTGGCGAGAGTGGCATTTCCCGCGAAGGTTATAAGCCTTATCTTATCCGATGTGATTGGCGATCCGCTTGATGTCATCGCCTCGGGACCCACAGTGCCCGATACGTCTACATATAAAGACGCGATCAGCGTACTTGAAAAATACAATCTGCATACTCAAATTCCTCAGTCCATAATTAGTCATTTAAAAAAAGGAGTAAGTGGAATTTATCTGGAAACACCAAAAGATGACGATGCAGTTTTCAAAAATACCCACAACTTACTAATTGGAAGTAACAAAATTGCATTGGAGGCAGCTCGTCAAAAAGCATTAAATCTAGGGTTGCATCCAATCCTCATTACAGCTGAATTGCAAGGTGATGCCAGCAAGGTTGCCGAAGATATTGTGTCGGCCGCATTGAAATATCAAAAAGATAGTCTCGTTAAAAAACCTTGTTGTCTGCTTTTCGGAGGCGAAACAACGGTTAAAGTAAGCGGTAAAGGAACAGGTGGAAGAAATCAACATTTGGCACTAAGTGCCGCCTTACTTTTAAAGGATAAAAAGGGAATCACCATACTCGCAGCAGGTACAGACGGAACAGATGGACTAACAGACGTTGCCGGAGCGGTGGTCGATTCAACTACCAATGAATTTGCCGCAAAATCAAGTATTGAATCTAAGAAGTATTTGAACAACTTTGACTCGTTTCATTTTTTTGAAAAAGTAGGTGGCCATATTACTACTGGGCCAACAATGACTAACGTAATGGATTTGGTGATTGTAGTGGAGGAATAAAAGGCAAAATATTTGATTTACGATATTAAGGCACTGATCAGGTAGCCCCGCTGGGGCTGTCAGATAATGCATTTCGATTTTTACAAACAGGCAATCCCTACGGGATATTTCCCCATTAGGGGCGACCTGTTAATAGATATAGACAAGGAATGTATGATTTAGCTCTGTAAGAGCTACCTATGTATGTCCGTTTGTAAAAAAAGAACCCAAATTCAAAAAGCAGTTCGACAATTTTCGCTTTATACAAACAGGTATCCAAACGGGATATTTACCGTTAGGGGGAGGAAAATTCACAATCACCGTGACAGCCTGACATAATAAAAATCATGGATTAATAGTTGATAAGGAATTTGTTTCAACGGAATAAATCAAGAAGCATGGAGTCAATCTTTTTTCGATCGCTAAGATTTGTAAAAAGAACTATATGGGCAATCATTGTTGCTTATATGTTGGGAATGCACAATTTTTATAAGGGAGAAGACAAGACACCTGATGATCTGGGAGTAATAATTGAAGCTAACGAAGTGCAAGAAGATGGTGCACCAAAAAAGACTGACAAATTCAATACCTAAACAGGTAACCTTGTTTATTTTCAAATTTTCAATGCCCCTAACAATTCGTCATTCAAAATCGAATAGGCACATTTAAAATGCTCCAGCGGGCAATCTTTGAAACCATGCAATCCACATGGGCGACACTCAAGTTTTTCTTTTGTCTCAACAATAATGGATTTATCTGACAGTGGACCAAAGCCAAACGAAGGAACGGTAGAGCAATACACGGCCGTCACAGGCGCGTTCATGGCCGAAGCCAAATGCATCGGTGCCGAATCATTAACGTAATTCATCATCGCATCTTTCATCAGGGAAGCCGATTCAAGAAACGAAAGTCGTCCTGCTAAATTAATAATGCCCTCAAAGCCAACAGACAATCGGATAGATTCACAGATATGATGGTCAGCGGGGGCGCCTAATAAATAAACCTTTTTAATCGAGTTCTTTAGCGAAATCAGGAAGTCGATCCACTTTTCGGGTGGGAGTTGTTTGGTGAACCAAACGGAAGTAGGCGCGATGCAGATATACCTTTCCGTTTTGCGATCCTTGACCGATTCAAAATCCTTTTCTGTAGGATAGAGCTTTGGCTTAGCAAATACTGAATCTGTTATCGACTCAATCAATTGATGATTTCGTTGCACTTCATGTACACTGCCTATCTCGTGATTGATTTTTTTGTCCAACAAAAAAGAGAATAGATTTTTATCGAATCCAATTTTCATTTTACTTCCCGACAAAGCCGTGATAAAACCCGAGCTGGCATAGCGATGAACGTTGATCACACAATCGTAACGATTCCGTCTAACTCGAAATATAATTTTCAGTAAATTAAAAACCTTTAACTGCTTCTTATTCCAAATTAAAACACCACGAAGCTTAGGATGGTTTTTCAATAAACCTTCGTTGCCTTTGCGCAAAAGAAAATCAATGGACGCATTTGGATAATGTTGACGGATTTTTTCAATCAATCCAGTAGCTAATATTACGTCTCCAATAAAGGCCGTTTGAATGATCAGAAAAGATCGAGGTGCTGCCGGCATTATTTGTGGAACTCAGTTTTGTAGGATGCCATGGCCTTCTCAATGATTTTCATAGCTGTTTGTTTGTCTTGAAAATCAGGCACCGTGACAATCTTATTTTCAAGTTTTTTATAACTCTCAAAAAATTCTTTCAACTCCAACTTAAAATGACTTTCTAATTCACTAATATCGTTCAAGTGCTTGGTGTTCGCATCGTTCTCTGCCACCGCTAAAATTTTTTCGTCACCCAAACCCTGATCGATCATGCGCATGACACCGATCACACGGGCAGGAACCAAACACAGCGGTTGAATTGGTTCGCGGCATAAAATCATAATATCCAACGGATCGTGATCATCGCCCAGCGTCTGTGGGATGAACCCATAATTGGCAGGATAGTAAACGGCAGAATAGAGAATTCTGTCCAATTTAAGTAAGCCTGTATTTTTGTCCACCTCATACTTGGTGCGCATGCCCGTAGAGATTTCAACTATTCCATTGATGAATTCTGGCGGATTATCGCCAACCGGAGTCTCGTGCCAAGGGTGTTTAATCATACTGCAAAAGTAGAAAGTTATAAGTGATAGTAATAAGCAAATAAATAGAGGAAGCCTCCTACTTTCAACTTAAAACTTATAACGTTTAACCTGCTACTACTTATTCTCCGCTTTCTTTTCTTCCTTTTTGGCTACTGTTATTTTATCACCATCTTTTAATCGTTTGGAGACAACCAAGAAAGGCCCCGTAACCACTTCCACACTATCCTTAAGGCCAGAAAGGATTTCGATGTTATCATAATCACTGATGCCCGTTTTTACCTCAACCATTTTAGCGACTCCCTTTTCATTCACAAATACAACCACTTTATCTTCTTTCTTTTCAGGAGCTTTATCTTTGGCAGAGGTCACTTTTCGATCACTATTGTCGCGTGGGCCACCATCATCAGGCCCACCTTTTTTCTTATCAACCTTATTTAAGTCGGCTGGGCTTCTTGTAGTTACGGCCGCCAAGGGTACGGACAACACGTTATTCTTTTTACTCGTGATGATCTCCACACTGGCTGTCATCCCTGGGCGAAAGGGATACCTGTTTCCTTTTTTTATCAGGTCAACGTAACTAGAACGTAAAATCAAAATCCGCACTTCAAACTCGGTGATGGCATCGGTCGATGTCTTATCCTTGGCCGTATTGGCAATATTGGTGACCACGCCTTTAAACTGTTTATTAATGTTAGAGTAGGCATCTACATCAATAAGCGTAGTGTCCCCTAAGTGTACCCGCACGATATCGTTTTCATTTACGTTTACGCGCACTTCCATCACGTTTAGATCGGCAATACGCATCATTTCGGTTCCCTGCATCGTAGCCGTTCCCAGTACCCGCTCGCCTTTTTTTACGCTCAATTTGGTAACGGTTCCCTTCATCGGAGCCACCACCGTAGTTTTGCGCAAATTCTCACGCGCTTCGTTCACTGAAGCCTCTGAACTGCTCACCACATATTTTGTTGCCTCAAGGTTTTGTTTGGCAGAAGCCAAGTTATTTTTCGCAACTTTATAGGTCTGCTCAGCAAGCTGCCAATCGGCATCAGCAATTACTTTTTCGGCATACAATTTTTGCTGCCGTTTATAATCCAATTCAGCTTTTGTGAAATTCGCTTGGGCTACCAAGAGCGCGGATTTACTGGACTCCACATTTGCCTCCTGCTGGCTCAAGGAAGCTTCGTTCCGTTCCAATTGCCTACGGAGCACCTCCGGACGGATTTTTACTAACTGCTGGCCGAGTTTTACCGAATCACCGTCCTCCACATCCAATGCAATCAATTCCCCGGAAACTTCTGGCGCGATTTTTACTTCCGTCACTGGCTGAACGGTACCGGAGGCACTCACCTTTTCGGTGATAGAAACTTTCTTTGCTTTGGCGAATTCTACTTCAATATCACGGGACTTTCCAATCCAGCCCATTTGTTTTCCAATAATGAGGAAAAGGATCAACACAATAAGGATGCCGATGCCCCAATACATTAAGCGGTTGGATTTTTTCTTTTGTTTAGCCATGGAAAAAGTTATAAGTTGATGATTAAGAGTTAATAGTTAAATGGCGTATTGGTTGCAAATCGATTTAATATTCGATGGATTTGCCTTCGTAGAATTCAAGGATCTTTTTTTTCAGAATAAAATCGAACTTAGCCCTTGAAAGAGTTGATTTAGCTGTGAATAAATCGTTGGCCGAAATCTGGTACTCCACAAAATTGGCAGCACCGTTATCAAACCGTAAAGTAGTCATCCGATAGGCTTCTTCACTCGCATTCACCTGCTTTACCGCAGCAGCATATGTTTTAGCCGCTGACACCGCATTATTATAAGCTGTTTCAATAGCTTGACGCAACGTGTTTTCAGTTTCTTTCACTGTTATGTTGGCCAGTTCGCGATTGATAATAGCTTGCTGAACACCGGTACGGGTTTGGAATCCATTAAGTATTGGAATCGATAGACTCAAACTTATATTCTTATATAAATTATCGGTCAATTGGGTTGAGACATGATAGGAGTCAGATATAAGGGTTTGTTGTGGAACTGATGTGGTCACAGGCATGGAAGGATCGCCCCCAACATAACCAATTGTCTGTTGAGTATATGCTTTGGTAGTAGCATAGCGCGCCCTATCAGAGGCGCTATTGTAATTAGAAACTGCCGCATAGCCAAATGATAGTCGTGGATAATAAGAAGCTCTTGCCGCACGCACAGCATACTGGGCAGCATCAACTTTTAACAAAGCACTATTCACTTGAGGTAACGTTTTTTTAGAGATCGCGTAAATCTCATCGGTATTTTCGTTTATGGTCATATCCTCAACGGTGATTTTCGGAATAACCACTTCAAATTGATTAGAGGCAGGTACCTGCATGGATTGCTTCAACGTGAGCAGTGCCAAATTGTAGCTGTTTTCCTGCGTAACAAGATTTGTCTCGTTGGTTGCAACGGTAGCTTCCTGGTTGAGTTCGTTTGTTTTAGGCAAGGCCCCGGCGGCTACTTGCTTTTTAATACGCTCTAATGTTTGATTACTGGAATTAAGTTGAAATTTTGCGTTTTCATAAAGTTCTTTGTTTAGGATAACTGTGGTGTAATTCGTGACCACCGTGATAATCACATCATTCTTTGCTTTTTGTAAATCCAGATCGGCAGCCGATATGTACGTCTTATTTTGCCGATAGGTGAGTTGATTTTTTAGCCCATTGAATAAAAGTAAACTCCCAGTCAAAGAAGGGTTGACCGTTTGCGTAACTGCCTGGATGTATTGATAGGTTACCGGGTTCAGATTCCGGCCAGAATTTTGGCTGCCTGATCCATTTAGATTTAAAGTTGGTAAGAAGTTTCCTTTGGCAGTCATGAAACTCACCCGATAAGATTCTACATTATAGACACTTCGCTTTACAGTCAGGTTGTTATCCAATGCAATTTTTACACATTCCTGAAGGGTTAGCTCCTGTGCCTGCGCTGAAACATGAAACGAAACCAACGCAATTGCAGCGACCAGTAATAATCTATTCATAACTTACCTTATTGAATTTGGGGGATATAAATCACTTCTTTTATCCAGTTAAGACTCTTTAAATACTCAAATGTTACAGGTTTCATGCCAGAATCCATTTCGATCACCATACAAGCCAAATCGTTTTTTCCCTTTCGGGAAACGGACATGGTGGCAATATTGCATTCGTCATGGGCCAACACATTGGCAATAAAGGCAATGCTCCCCTTTACATCATCAGCAAAAACAATAATGGTATGCAGATTAGCCGAAAAATCTGCTTTGAACCCATCCACCTCTGCTATATTGATAATCCCACCGCCCTTGCTTTCACCTAAAACCTCAACCTGGCGTACTCCTTTCGTTAGTTTCAAACGTATGGAATTGGGGTGCAGCGTAGAAGCATTTCCCACCGATTTAAAATGGAATTTCAAACCGCTATTCGTGGCAATCTCTATCGCCTCTTTAATTCGCTTATCATCCGTTTCAAAATCCATTAAACCCGCTAAAATAGCCCGATCGCTGCCGTGGCCTTCATAAGTACGGGCAAAAGAATTATAAAAGATGATTTCAGCCTCCTCGGGCACACGACCTAAAATCTTAACCGCAGCACGGGCAATCCGCACAACGCCAGCCGTATGCGAGCTTGACGGACCGATCATAACCGGGCCAATCATGTCAAAAATACTGCTTTTTTCAGGCATAGGCTTTTAATATAAGTCTTGCATACGCAAAAATAGGGCAAAAGGATATGCCTAAAAGCAGAATTTCTTTATTGCGACAGTAAATAATCTATCCGCTGTGTCAGAATACCATCTTTTGTCAACAATAACTTTATCGAACAATCAGCTTCACGGTTTTGGTATTGCCAGCCCAGCTGACACGAGCAATGTAAATTCCCGAGCTAAGCGGTTGATCAACTTGCGCAATTTCTCCTGCGGCTAGGGATATTGGCCCGTCCAATTTTTGACCGAGGATGGTATAAAATTGAACTACCGAATTTTGAGTAGCACGAATATTTATCTTCTCATTTTGGTTTAATGGATTTGGCCAAACCGAAAGGGTATTCTCATTTTGATTAATGCTGGTGCTGTCTGATTTCAAAATATAAATCCCGCCTGTAATTGTGCCCGCTACAATCAGCGGATTAGTAGTAGAATAAAGATCGGCCGTAGTTAAAATTAGAAAACTACTTAAGTTTCGAGATTCAGAATCTTTCTTCAACATGTTTTCCACCGTCAGTGTGTCCGGTTGCGACTGTTCAGTTTGGAAATCGGGAAAGACAACAATTGATCCGTGATTGCCAACCAATAAATCCGGTTTCCCATCATGCCTTAAATCACTCACGGTGGGCGAAACACTGTACTGAATAATGTTAGAGTTCAATCCCATGAAACTTTGATTAGAAGGAACAAAAATAAGTGAACCTGTATTTCTATAATATTGCAAAGAACCGTCCGAGGCGCCCCAAAGAATATCCAAAAGTCCATCCTTATTTACATCGTAGAGCAAAACATTATCCAGTTGGTTAATCGTAAAGTTTATTGGTTCCGGACTCTCTCCACTGAAATCCATACTGGCCCCACCGATATTTTTTAAATAATATAATTGGGTAATTGATGTTTGCTTACTGGTTGCTGTAAAAGCCAAATCGGTTTTCCCATCGCCATTCACATCTACAAATTGGATTTTGATGTTATACAAACCGCTGCTCGATAACTGTTGGTAATCCTTCGTAACAAATTCGAATGCAGGCGCAGTGAAAGTGCCTGTATTTTTATAGAGGTAGATAGAAGCCACTGAATCCGGTACCGCCCAATAACTAATGAACATATCCAGATCCCCGTCATTGTCATAGTCGGCAAATGCGGGTGAGGCGTAACTCCCGGCATCAATCATCTGATCTTGTAAAAGATTGGGTTTCACAAAATTAAAATTCGGAAACTTATTGGTGCGCGTATTTTTATAAAACCAGGTTGAGTTAGAAAGATCAATATCCGTAGTCACCCGTGCACTTATATTCGTTGCCAAAATTAAATCTTTCACCCCGTCAAAATCAAGGTCTTCAAAATAAGCAGCAGGAAAAAGTAAAGAAGTTGGTTTGGACTTTGGGAAGCTCGTATGCGCAGTCATCACTGCGGAATCCAGCGTGCCGTGATTGGTCAACAGGTAAAGAGAATCGCAAGTCTGTTCCGAAAAAATCAAATCATGAAGGCCATCGTTGGTAAGATCAAGGGTCAATAAAGATTTTCCCACATCGTGTTGTACCCGACCGCCCAGCAGCTGACTACAGGTCTGTCCATAGACTTCATAGGCATACACGCCACAAGCACATTCTTGAAAATCTCCCCACTCGGTGGTAACCCGCACCAACTGCATCGAATCACAGCGCCCTGTATTTTCAATGCTCATGTTTTTATGAAATTCCAATGAACCAACCCCCACAAACCTCGCCACAATTATATCAAGGTCTCCATCTTCATCTACATCGTCAATAGACGGAATATCGGTGGCATTCATTTGCAAATTAATAGGACCATTGTATCCGATGGTGAGAAGCGGGTGACCTGGATTGAAAGGTCGCCAAGAGAGTGGGCCACCTGAAACGGTTGTATTGACAAAAACGTCTATCCCTGCAGGATCGCTGGTAAACAAATCCTTCTTGCCATCACAATTAAAATCGCGAAGCAAAACCCAATCCGTAATGGACGGTGGGAAAAAGGTTTCGTAATCGGGAGCGTAAGAATATTGATTTCCAATGTTGAGGTACGTAAATATTTTATTGGCCGTTCGGTCAAAGGCAACAAGATCCTCCATACCATCGCCATTAAGATCCATCGTGCTGAGTTGTGGAGAGTTCAATCCACCAGCCCAAGGCATAGCGATAGTCTTCCCTTCCACCTGTACCTGAATGGTTTGATCAAAATGATAAGTGTTTTGGGAATAAGAAGTAAGCCAAAGGAGTAGCAATCCGATGGCTAACAAAAATTTTGTTGAAGTATGAAATTCTGCAATCAAACGCACACTCAAATTTACGTATACAAACTTACTTCTTATTAACTGAAGGGACTCCGTTTTAATTGTACTCAGGTTTCTCTTATCTTAATATTTTCATCAAAAGGAATAAGTCAGTGCAACCGATGCGCTCTCATTAAATTGTGTAAGTCCATGATATAGATCCTCAGCCATCGGAAGTCCACCATTCATGATTAACCCAATGTTGCCACGTTGAACATTGACACCCACATGGCCAACCACAATATAGCCACTACTTCCAATCACCCGAGTATTCTGAAAATGATTGGTGCCGTTCACCACGAGGTTGAATCCTGCGGTAGGTCGAATCACAAACATCCCCGCGACAAAAGAATGGAAATAATTCATGGTCACGTAGAGCCGATTGCCGTATTGAAACTGTTGGGCATTTGACGTATTGATGCGGTAGGCAAGATTAGTCACAATGCCATTATTTCCTGATAGCAGATTGTGATTAACATTCAAAAGATAATCTGTACTTCCCGTACCCGGAGTCTGGCTGAAATCACCTACCGTAAATGCAGGATCATTGAGATTGACTATACTTTGACCCGTATGAAATTTAATCCCTCCACCTATCCAAAGCGCATTGGTGAACGATCTTTTAGTTTCTGAACCGGGCTTCATTTTGGTATAAAGTTCATAGTTCCCCAAAAGTGTAATATCGCCAAGACCGCTTGAGTTAACATCTCCTTCATCGCTCAGCTTGTGAACGGAGAGGTAAGGAACAAAGGCCATCATTTGAAATTTTCCTATTTTATAACCGCCCCAAATCTCTGCGGTGTGGAAATAATCACGACTATACTGTGAACCGCTATCCGTTTTAAAATGAGAATAGTTATAACGAACTCCAAAAAAAGCATTGGAATAGGTAGGCAACACACCAATTTGAAAATTACTGTTGCCGCACCCGCAATACGGACAAGCTAAGGTGCTATTAAATGAAAGGAATGATAAAATTAAAACAAGAAAAATATTTTTCATGATCGATTGATATTAGTTTGAAAAAAATAACACAACAATCCCAATGAGGATTGCCAGAAATAAGTGGGTTTCAAACTAATCCAGCGGGGGGCGTAGGAATAAGGAGGAGACCCCATCACAAATTGATGGCGTTGGGCTAATTGAAAAAGAAAGAATTTCTTCCGGGAAGAATGGGCAAAGGGTGAAATCAGAAACAAAAAATTCTACGCTCGCCATTTTTAATTGGGAAGCTATGCTTTTGGCGTGAGGCGTTTGATCGATCAATTGCATACCTCGCTCCAAAAAACATTTACCATAACACATAGTCATGGGTCGCTCTTTGTTAACACAATAATTCTCAGCAATGTAAGCTCTGTTGAGTTGAAAGAACGTAAATAAACCCGCTTGATAAACCGCTGGAAGGCTCAAGAGAACCAGAAACAATATCGCAAGGAGTTTTCGCACTGGATCACCTAACTATTTATTCGAACAAACACCGATTTGTACATTCGAAGAAGCCTAGAGTCGACACGGCTACCAATCCCAACCACACAGTTTTCATAATTATATGCGTTTTATCGACAACGCGAATGTACAATTTTTAAACGTTTGCAAAGGAAACAAATTACATTTGTGTTATGATAAAAAATTTCGTTTCTGATTCCCGAGAGTCCAGTAGGATGTTTAAGAGCAATTTGCTCGAATCAGTCTCCAAAGTGCACTACAGTGTGCCGCTGATCATATACGTCCCGCTGATTTTATACTTTTTATGGAACGCCTTTTCTATCGAGAATTTTAGCCTTCTTACCTTCTTTTTGAGTTTTGGTAGTGGCCTGCTGTTTTGGACGGCTACCGAGTACTCCTTGCACCGCTTCGTCTTTCATTTTGTCCCTAAGTCAAACTGGGGTCAGCGCCTCCATTTTATTTTTCATGGGGTGCACCACGATTACCCTAATGATCGGCTCCGGCTCGTCATGCCACCTTCTGTCAGTATTCCACTTGCTATTGGGTTTTATTTTTTGTTCCGATCAATTTTACCCCCCACCTGGCTGCCTTCTTTTTTTGCCGCCTTCCTGGTTGGCTACCTGATTTATGATATGTCGCATTATGCCTTCCATCATCTTTCCCTTCGAAATCCGCTCTTGAAAAAATTAAAGCAGCATCACATGCGCCACCACTACCATGAACCTGACAAAGGCTATGGCGTAAGTTCCGTGTTGTGGGATAAAATCCTGGATTCTGATTTTAAGAAATAAAATTTCTGTGGAGATTTATAAAGTCTATCACTTCTTCTCCAGTTTTAAAGGAGAAACGACATAGTCCTCTTCTTTTCTGATCATGGAACCCCGGCCTTCGCGTATTTCAAAGTTGCCCAACAAAATCGCTTCTGGCACAATGAAGGAAATCACTTTGCCAGTTGCGCGCCCCGGCAAGTTGTAGGCCTTTCTTTCTTTGGAAGAAGCCTCCAATTTTTTTAGCGAACGCATGGAAGAAGATCGCCAAGCCGCACCGCGGTAAATCTGTTCCTTTCCATCGGCTACATTAATTTTTGTTACGTAACCGATGGGCGAACCAAAATTATTTTCATCACTAACGAAATAAGCATACTCCAACCCTTCTTTTTTCGCTTCAGCTAGAAGTATTTTTTTCATTTCATTCAACGGTACCCCGTTGTCAGTAAATATTTGAATCACTCCCGGCCCTCCCGAATGACCATTGGCTGTCTGTTCTCTTCGGATCAGAGATCGGTCATTCAACAAATTCTTAAGCACACCCTTCTCTATCAACACCAATTCATCAGGAGGTACTACACCTTCTGTGTCAGCACTAAAAGAACCTAATAAATCAACTCCAGCAAAAGAATCTAATTTCGGTGTAGCACTAACCCGAATGCTTTCATTCACTACCAGTTTATCAATTTTTGAGTTGATTCCCTTATTTATCCCTGCATCCATCTCATCTTGCTTTTCAAGATCATTAGTAGCCATCAGGCTCTCCCCAGGAGAAAATAAACTTTCGGCAAAGGTTGAGGCAACAGATTTCCCTAAAAAAAGTACTGGGCCGAAGTAATCATCTTTGTAGAGTGATATTTTTTGAGCCTCTATTAATTTTCCGACAAACGATTTAATTTCCCGTTCCAATAAATTCATGTCAAGGAAGTCATTTGGGTTTTTGACCAAGTGGGTAATCGCATCAAAGAAAAATTCACCTTTCCCATTTCGCAACTGAGCTGTCACTAACAAGGCAGAAAATTGTTGCGGTTTCTTAACTTGCGTCCCCTCGCTGTTAACAAGATAATTATATCCCTGACTGCAACTGATGACTACTCCGCTATTTTCAATTTCCGGAAATTGCCTAAAGATTGCAGAGGCTTTTCGTACATAGTCTTCCAAGGTTTCGATCTTAATATCGGCAAAGGTGTCCGTATTGATATTCGTGACTGGAGGTGTTTTTGCAAAAGTGCGGTGCGGCACTTCATCCAGAGTCTTGTTCTTTTGTTTCAAGGTGAGTGAATTTTTTTGACTTTGAACTGCGGCATTTCTATATACTACATCGGCCGTCACCCATAATGCCCGTCTTATACCAAGGTAATCATCGTCTAAGGGCAGATTAATTTCATTTGCCTTCGGCTGACTGAAAAGATTGTCATCAATGCTTTCATCATTCAACTCATAATCACCCACCAGAATTCTGACAGAGGATTTTTGTCGCTGAGGGACAATATTAGATTGCACTAGCGCACCCAATGAAGCTGAAACAACAAATGATTTATTATCCTGAATAGCGAAACTGACAAAAAAAGGCGGGGCATAATCTTTTAATTTCAGCTCTTTCATCGTCCGCTGCATTTCATCTCGCATAGCGGTTAAGATTATATCGTCTTTGCCTTGCGCCTTTGTATGACTTGATATACCAAGAAGAAGAAAAAGAAGAAAAAGAACTGAAAGAAAAAATTTAGTTCGCATATTCATATCTTAAGTTATCGTGAAGGAGGTGGTAAAAGCGTATTCTCATGGTCAAACTTCGGTTTTTTCTGCGTTTCAATTCTTCTGACAAACAAGGCAGGAGAAACAGCACTCACCGGCACAAACCCTGATTCAGCGCCACAAAATCCTGAGAATACTCCTTTCTGGTCTCCGGCTGCCACAATCTCTGAGAACATCGCCAAGGGGGTACCAATTAAATCAACTCCGCGAACCAATTCGTCACTCTGACCATTGACAAATATCCGGTATACTTCGGTGGGAAAAATATTAAACGCATTTGGACTATACCTACCTGTGTTGGTAAAGCCGCCCTGCACGTCATTAAATAAATAGCCAAATTGCTTCCCTTGCTTAACGCATTCCTTTATCAATAATTTTCTTAATTCCTCATCATGAAACGATTTTGTTGTTTCAACAATCAAATTCGATTGCCGTGATACGGCTTCAGCTCCGTTTGAACCACGGCCATGACCGTTGGAGTGAGCAATCGATTCAAGCGGTTTGCGCGACATCAAAAAAGTCTTCAGAATACCCTTCTCCACTACTTTCACTGGCCTGCCCTGTACACCTTCGTCATCGTATAAATAATAGCCATTCAAAGGGTGGCCTTGATATACCTTTCGAGTAGGATCAAAGGTGACGTTCATGGTTTTTGCAAGCACTTGCTCATTGAGCTTCTCTTTAAATGTCTGCCCATCTTTTTCATCACGAAGACGATGCCCTTCCACCCTATGGCCAAAAATTTCATGAAAAAAAACTCCTGCCACTGGGGCGCTAAGAATGGCCGGACCTGTGTAGGGTTCTGCTACTGGTGCATTTTTTAATTTTATCAGCAATCCACACATCGCAGAAATATCTTTCAACATCACTTCCAGAGAAGGTAGCTCATCCGGATTTTGCGCATAATAGGATTTATGCAGCGGCACGATATCCCCATCAGCCGCACGGATTTTGGCTGATATAAAAAGATAGACATAACTACTGTGTTGTACGATAGTCGATCCTTCTGAAGAAATAAAGTATTTGAAATTTGATTCTGAATGAAAATTCGTTTCACCAGTAACAATATCCTGTACGGAAAGAAAGGACTTGGACAATTCCCTTAGTCGATCCTCCCAGAATACTTTATTAATCTCTTTTTCAAAGGTATTAACGGTGGTATCAATGTATTGGGAGGATGGCTCTTTCGAGAAATCATACTTAATTTTTGGTTCAGCAGAAGGGTCTTGACTTTTTACCTCTTTGAATTCCTCCAACGCCATTCGATATTTGTTTTGAGTCGATTTCCAAACCATGTAGGCTATCACCAGTGTATCATTATCAAGAGGAAGAAATTCACCTCCGTGTGAATCAAAATCAAACCTGCCTTTCTTATCGGTTGGATGGGTGTTATCTAAACCATAACTCCCTACCTTAACATGCGTGGACAACATCCGACTATGATTGGCTGCTGATTGCGTAAGACTTCCGAAAGAAGCCTCGATATTGAGTTGCTTGGTGTCGGTAACCCGATAATCTATGTAGTAAGGCGGTTGATCCGTTTTTTTGAAGGAAGCTATTTCCCGGTTCAGTTCTTTCTTCAATACATTCATCAACGGTAGCGATTGACAGAATGCTGACGAGGTAGCGTAAACCAGAAAAAGAGAAGGGAAAATTTTCTTCATGATTTTCTTTTAATAAAATAAGTTTCAGAAAGATATAAGTTTTGAGGGCTGGCTCAAAACGAATTTTCTGTTTACCTGAATTGGCGATCAACGTCAATTTCTTTGTGACCGGCTAACTGTAAAATCTCCCTAACATTCAACCGAATCATTTCAGATAGGTCATCGGTCGGCAAATCATTGATGTCGCGGCCAAATGGATCTTCTATTTCTTCGGCTATCAATTCCACACTTAATAAAATAAAAGCAACCAACATGACCGTGGGGATCGTGAAGTAGCCAAAGAGGGAAATAAATCCAAAAGGCAGTGTGATGAGATAAATGAAAATAAATTTCTTGATGTACATCGTATAGGAGTACGGAATTGGCGTCTTCTTAATCCGCTCACATCCCCCCAGCAAATCGATAAAGTCCTTAAGTTCTTTATCAAGATTTAACAAATGATATCCAGTTAAAACATCTCGTTTATAGAGTTCATTTGTCTTTTGATGCATCGCGGTCATGATACAATTTGGCCGGTGTGAGCTGCTCTTCAATCGCTCTGTAAAAACAGGATCAGCAAGGTCAAGCTCAGTAAAATCCACACCGTTTCGCAAATGCTCTTTCATCGCGAAAACAAAATTGCCAATCATTTTGGCATACCACTTCCTTACCTCAGGTTGATCGACTGGTAAATAGGCATCCAACTTCAAAGCAAAATTGCGCGTACTGTTTACTAGTCCGCCCCAAAGCTTTCGCCCCTCCCACCAGCGATCGTAAGCTGAATTGGTACGGAAGACAAGAAACAATCCCAACACGATACCCAATAGGGAATGAACTACCGGGGATGAAGGAAACTGCTCAGGCCGTACATGCTGCAAAATAATGTAGCATGACAAGGCTGTAAATCCTCCCATAAAAGCCAGGGCTGGTAGTAGCGTTTTTAAAACCTGCTTGCTATACGAATGGAAAATCAGATCAAGCCAAACTTTAGGGTTATAGTTTACCATAATATTTAAACAGCTATTGGGGCTTTAATTCCCGGGTGGGATTGATAATTTAAAATTTCAAAATCTTCAAATACGTATTCAAAAATAGAAGCTGGTTTTCTTTTGATAAGCAATTTTGGTAAACTAAAAGGATTCCGAGCAAGCTGGAGTTTAGCTTGTTCAAAATGGTTGGCGTATAAATGAACATCACCACCAGTCCAAACGAATTCCCCCGGGGTCAAATCGCATTGTTGGGCAACCATCTCAAGAAGTAAGGCATAACTGGCAATGTTGAAGGGAACGCCAAGCAAATAATCTGCACTGCGTTGGTACAGTTGGCAAGAAAGTTTATTTTCGGCAACATAAAACTGAAACAGCGCATGGCAAGGCGGGAGTGCCATATTATCGACTTCGGCAGGATTCCAGGCGGAGACAATATGCCTGCGAGAATCCGGTTTGGTTTTTATCTGATGGATAACATTGGCGATCTGATCAATCTTCTTTCCATTGGGCGCAGGCCAGCTCCGCCATTGGCTTCCATATACCGGGCCGAGATCGCCATTTTCGTCTGCCCACTCATCCCAAATCGTTACGCCATTTTCTTTTAAATATTTGATGTTCGTTTCTCCTTTTAAAAACCAAAGCAATTCGTGAATGATAGACCGCAAGTGAAGTTTTTTTGTTGTTACTAAAGGGAAGCCCTTGGATAAATCAAATCGCAACTGCCTTCCAAACACCGACTTTGTGCCTGTTCCTGTGCGATCCGTCTTAACCGAACCGTTATCCAA
>DAHVFH010000132.1 GCA_027317105.1 Cytophagales bacterium | reverse complement strand
ATGTAATTCTGGCTCCCTAACCGTTACCGCGAATAGCTTCATCAAAGGAAGCTGCACTATAACTGGTGACTTAACTATCTTGAATGGTGCGACACTAAACGTTGACCTCACGAGTGCTGTGGCTGATACATTTGTGGTACGCTGAAATATTTTGTTAAAAGGAAAGGCTGAACTTTGGATACATGCATCCCCAAATTCAACGGGCGAACAATTCATAGTATCCAATCAAATCAGCAACGAGCGGTCGATAACTACACAGGACAGTAGTAAAGTCAAGCTGGAATATGTAGAATTCAGAACGCAGGAAGGAAATTTAAAAAATGCAGCAAGCATTTACATGAATTATTATGCAAAAGATCGGTCAACCCTTTACATCAACAAAAGCTGGTTAGACACTCAAACCGCCTGGTTACTAGCCAACATGAATAATAGATCAACATTATTGGGCCATGAACTAAACCACGTGCCGACTGAAATTTATTTGCAGGACAGTGCACAAGTTGGATTGCATGGGCCCAATACAAACACAGGACTTTGGTTAAATTTTCAATCCACCACAGCTACCTTTTCCATTCCAAACCACACAACTGTTTCAACCTGGAAGATTGGAAGAGGTTAAGGTGGTTTAACCACACCTTGGTATCTTGAATTAGACACTGCGATGGCTGGACTGGGTGTGCAGATTTTCCACCTTAATAGCGCTTCTTTCCTTTGCCACCCCAAGAGCCTTCGCGTTTCTTGTCGGAAAAAGTTCTTTTTCTTCCCTCAACTCTACCTCTGCTCTCATCATTTCCTGATGATTTTTCGGGGCGCCTTCCGCCTGTCATTTCCAGTCGTACTTTGCGGCCGCGCACTTCAACGCCTTCAAAGCCTTTCATAATCTGGCTTGTAAATTCCTTTCCAACTTCAAAGAAGGAATAAGCTCCCTTCAGATCGATTTTACCCACTTTGTCTTTACTTACATCACCATAGTCACAGATCAACCCGAGTAAAGTGCCTGTTTCAAGGCCATCCATTTTACCCACGTTGATGAAAATGCGGTCGCCAGAAGAGAAGCCACCATCGGACCTGCCATCTCTTTCATCAAAGAAGGATTTCTTTTCCGATTTATTAAGGTCGCGGGCATCGCGGTAGTATTCCAAAAAGCGATTGAATTCAATTGAGGCAAACCGTTTGATAATATCCTCCTTGCTTAAATCTTTCAATTCGTGATACACTTCCGGTAAGAATGAATCAATTTCTTCTTCGTTCACTTCCACATGGCGTACCTTGTGCACAAGCCCAACAATTTTTTGTTGGCACACTTCATCACCGGTTGGCACCAATACTTTCGTGAATTTCCGTTTCAGCATTTTTTCAACCATGCTAATGCGGCCTACTTCTTTTTTTGATACGATCGCGAGTGAAATTCCTTTCTTCCCTGCCCGGGCAGTACGCCCACTACGGTGTGTATAAAACTCCATCTCATCGGGCATGTTCATGTGGATCACGTGCGTGATGTTGTTCACGTCAATTCCTCTCGCTGCCACATCTGTGGCCACCAGCAATTGCAATGTTTTGTCTTTAAAATTCTTCATCACCCGATCCCGCTGAACTTGGGTAAGGTCACCGTGGAGTGGATCGGCATTATAGCCATCTTTGATCAAATGCTCGGCAATGCGTTGCGTATCCATTTTGGTACGGCAAAAAATTACCCCAAAAATGTCTGGCGTGTAGTCTACAAACCGTTTCAACGCCAAATACTTGTCGCGCTCATCTACAACGGCAAATTGATGATCAATATTTTCATTCCCCGACTGGCGGCCCTCCATGGTCAACTCTTTCGGATTGGTCATATAGTTGCTGGCAATCTCACGCACTTCACGCGGCATCGTGGCCGAGAAGAGCCACACTTTTTTACTGTCTGGTGTAGTGGAAAGAATTTCATCAATATCTTCCTTGAAGCCCATGTTCAACATCTCATCCGCTTCATCCAACACCACAAATTGAATATGCGTGAGGTCAACCACTTTTCGCGAAAGCAGATCGATCAAACGACCGGGTGTTGCTACTATTATCTGTGCGCCCTGCCTGATCTTACGGATCTGGTCAGAGATGCTAGCCCCCCCGTAAACGGTAACAATGTTAAGGCGTTTCACTTTCACCATAAACCGCTCAAGGTCATTGGTTATTTGCACGCTTAACTCACGGGTTGGGGCAACAATCAGAGCCTGAGTTGCCCGGTTCTTTTCTTCCACCAGTTGGATTAATGGCAAACCAAAAGCAGCAGTTTTGCCAGTTCCGGTCTGCGCAAGGCCTACCAGGTCTGTATCTCCTTGTAACAGTATAGGAATTGCTTTTTCCTGGATGGGTGTGGGTGTTTCAAAACCCAGTTGGCGGATCGCTTCCACCAATTCCCCAGATAGTCCCAGGGCGTCAAATGATTTCATCTAATATAATAGTAAATAAGCTGCAAAGGTAGGCAAATTAATTAGGCATTTAACCATTAAGCCGTTAGGCATGGCAATATCAATATCTTGCCAAAGAAAAGATTGCCAATTCCCATAGTAAAAGGGATTCCTTTTTGAAAATCAGGATAACGCAAAACGTATCAATTATTGGTATGGAAACCGTTTTTGTTAACCAACAATCACAATCTCGGATTACACCGCGTGGTTGGTTTTCTGACACTTAAGTACGAAGGCCAGTACATTTTGTGGTGCCTTCCACAAAGCATTTTTGATGAGTCTGGGCTTCACCCGAACTTTATTTGTTGGAAGAGCGGGGAAATCAGGCAAAAATAATTTTATGGTAAAATGAACCCTCCTAATCACATCTCAAAATCATTTACAAAAAGAATCCCACAATCGATTGATCTACCAATCCAAGCGGATAACCTTACACCCCATCAAAAGCGATTCGTTTCCTATTTATTTTTGTAGAAATTAAGTCTTATGGATTTTGTTCAAATTCTTGGTTTAACTGCCGGCTCATGCACTACCATCGCTTTTTTACCGCAAGTAATTAAGACGTGGAAAAGCCGCTCGGCCAAAGATCTTTCACTCGGCATGTTTTCCTTCTTTTGTTTTGGTGTGTTGCTTTGGCTCATTTATGGAATCTATCAACACGATATACCCGTGATCGGAGCAAACCTTGTCACACTCATGCTCGCGTCTACCCTGTTGTTTTTCAAACTTCGCTTCAAAGATTGAGTGTGAATATTTTCTAAATCTCACATTCTTTTATCCGTAAGGATTTTTTATTCAACTAAGTTTAACGTCCACGGCCTGTGACCTTACAGCCGAAATCGGTGGTCAGCGCGCCCGCTAAATACGATGAGCCCAATTTATTTATTGCGTTATTCCTGCTAATTTTATTTCCTCATAAATAAATTAATTATGACGTATACTTTCAATATCAATCGCAGGCATTTTTTGAAAGGAGCTGCTGCATCCCTTATGCTTGGTGCATTGGGGGTAGATGGAATGGCAATTATCGATCCCTCCAAAACCTGGCGTGTGGGCTTAATTGGAACGGGCTGGTATGGTAAAAGTGATTTGTTCCGCTTACTTCAGGTGGCTCAGGTGAATGTGGTGGCACTTTGCGATGTGGATAGAAACCGCTTAACGGAAGCCGGTACCTTAGTAAGCCAACGACAAAAGTCAGGCAAAATCCCCACGCTATATGGAGATTATCTAAAAATGCTTTCTGAAAATCAGTTCGATATCATACTCATCGGAACACCTGATCATTGGCACGCACTACAAGCTATTGATGCCTTAAAGGCAGGTGCCAACCTTTATCTGCAAAAACCCATCAGTGCAGATGTGATTGAAGGGGAAGCGATGCTGGCGGCAGCAAGGAAATATAATCGCACCGTTCAGGTGGGCATGCAACGAAGAAGCACACCTCATCTAATTGACGCAAAGAAGAATATTGTAGAGGCTGGATTGCTTGGTAAAATTTCGCACGTTGAAATGTTTTGCTACTACCACATGCGCAACAACAGCAATCCCGACATTCAAGCAGTGCCTGAATTTTTCGACTACGATCAGTGGACAGGTCCAGCACCTTTACTTCCCTATCGTGGTCTTCCACACGGTGGTTGGTGGCGAGGATTTATGGAATACGGCAACGGCATCATGGGCGATATGGGCGTACACATGTTCGATGCCGTCCGATGGATGTTGAACTTGAGATGGCCTTCAAAAATTTACTCCACCGGTGGCATCTATCAACCACATGAAGGGCCTTCCAATATTTCAGACACACAGACGGCTATCTTTGAATACGATAACCTTAACTGTGTGTGGCAGCACCGCACGTGGGGAAACCCAGCAGATCCGCAGTATCCTTGGGGGTATAAAATTTTTGGAGAAAAAGGTACGCTTTCATGCAGTGTGATGAGTTACGATTTTACGCCAACTGGTGAAGGCAATAAAATTTACAAAGACGTAATTTTTGAAAAGGAAAAGTTTCCGGAAGATTTAAAAGAAAAGAATATTGAATTACATACTGCTCCAGCCACACGCTATCACCTACTTAACTTTTTAAGTGCGATTGAAAATAAAACGATTCCGGTCGCTGACATTGAGGAGGGCCATATTTCTACAGCCTGTTGTATTCTCGCCAATCTCTCCATGGAAACCGGTGAGCCTATTAAGTACGACCCTCAAACACAAAAAATAATGAACAATGATCGAGGCACTCAACTTCTAAAGCGTCCGTATCGACCTTCATGGGTGCATCCTGATCCAACCAAAGTTTAGTGTTCCGCAAGGATTATTAATGAGTAGCAATAGAATTTATTTCTCATTTCACCCAGCAAAGGTTTCTTTATAAATTCCGATCTTTAGCATGAAAAATATAAAACGATAGTGAAGAAGCCCGCAATAAAAATACGCGACCAAACCTTAGGCGAAGAGATTGCCAATAGCATTAGTCACGGTGTTGGTTTTCTGGGCGCGGTTGCCCTGATGCCTTTTCTCATCATCCATGCGATCCCTTTTGGAGCTTCCTCTGTGGTAGGCGCTAGCATTTTTGGTGCCACGGCAATACTATTGTATTCCGCTTCTACCCTTTATCATGCTTTTCCGCAAAGTAGAACAAAACGCGTCTTCAATATCCTGGATCACGGAGCGATCTTCCTGCTAATTGCCGGAACTTATACGCCATTTACCCTTGGTGTGCTCAAAGGTGCATGGGGATGGTCGCTGTTTGGTATTGTATGGGCACTTGCCATTTTTGGTGTGGTCATCAAATCAATTGCAGGAGCACACAGTGGAAAACTCTCCACGGCTCTTTATCTTGGAATGGGTTGGATAGCAGTTGTAGCAGCGCGGCAATTTTGGTTTAGCATTCCCCCTTGGGGGTTATTTTGGCTGCTTGCTGGTGGAGTAATGTATTCGGTTGGTGTTTTGTTCTTTGTTTCTCACCGGATGAAGTATGGTCATTTTATCTGGCATTTCTTTGTTATAGCGGGAACGGCTTGCCACGCGGTGGCGGTAATCAAATATGCCAATTGAATAAGAAGGAAACAAGGGTAACCATGGTTCAACATTCAGCCAGTCATATCCTATCTCCCGAAAAGAAAATCCTCGCTGGGGTGGATGTGCTCGCGTCCATAGACCCAGCTATGCTGGACGATTCTTATGTATATGTTCATTGCTCCTTCTCAATTCCCTCCCCGGGATTCCTGATTCGTATCTGGAGAACAACATTCCTAAAAGACACTAACTCCTCGGGCCAGTCCTCGTTAATTCAAGCGGAGAACATTTCATTGGCTCCACAGTGGACGTTGGTTCCGGATTCGGGGGTATTCTCATTTCTTCTTATTTTCTCTGCGCTTCCAAAAACGTGTACATTGTTTGATTTGGCGGAAGAAATTCCGCAGCCCGGTGGGTTCCTAGTCAAGAACATCAGGCGCAACAAGTCAGATGTCTATCGGATTACCCTAGAATAACAGGTTTCTTTAAAATCCTTTTTAGTAAATCCAGCAAGAAATCCTTAATTTTTAAGCTGTTTTTAGAAATGCCAAATTCCAAGTAGGTGATTAAACTTTACATCCTATTTCTATTTTTAATACTAAACACCCAAGGGTTATCGCAAGATTACCACATTAAACAATATCGTGTTAATGATGGATTGCCAAGCGACATTGTAAAAGGTTGTGCGCAAGATTCTTTAGGTTATTTCTGGATTGCTACGGACGATGGCTTGGTCAAGTATGATGGGATTACTTTCACCACCTTCCATAGCCCCTTCCACAATAGTTATATAAAAGGATTTTTCACTGCTAAGGACGGCCGCTTTTTCGTTTTTGGCGATCTTGATTTTATGGAAATCAGGAATGATGGTGATTCAGCCAAGTTCAAACCTATCCTGTTGGGAACACGTTTGCCAAGCGCCCATACCCTCACTTACCCCAAGGCAATTTATGAAGACCATAATGGAGACATCTGGATTAGCGAGTCGCAATCGGTTGTCCGGATTCACGAAAATTATTTTAAACGTTATGAATTTGACTTGGCTAATCGGTCGCCACAATTCCTACGTTCATTTTCCTTTTTTGAAGACCAAAAAAACAACTTATTTGTTGCCTCCTTTCAGGGCAATATATTTTTTTTCGACCCCTCCACAGATCAATTCGAATTTCGAAAAGAGAAGTTGCCAACGGGAATAGAACACCTCTCCGTTGATGGCGATCAATTGTTAATCGGAAGTTCCGAAGGTTTTTACACTGCTTCGTTATTGGCAGCAGGAAGCTTTGCAAATGTAAATTTGAGGTTGAAGCAAGAGTTCGTTTCCTTCATCACACCCTTGGCCGAGGGAAGATACTTTGTGGCTACCAGGGGGGTAACCCAATTTTTATTCGATTCAAAAAAGAAATCACAGAACGCCATTCCATTCAAAATCAATAATGTAAATCACGTCTATGTAAGCAGGGATAAAGATATTTGGGTTTCGAGTAATGAAGGCCTGTTCCTGCTGAAAGAAAAAATCTTCCATCGTGCCTCCGAAATCCAAAGTGACTTTATTGAAGCCATTACAGAAATACCCCTTTCCGCATCGAAATTTTACGCAACCAAAAACACACTCTATTCATTTGATAGTGACAAAAAAACAAATAAAGAAATTCTTACCATTCCCGAAGGGTATTTTCAGTCGCTGGCCTTTTCAAAAAAGGGAATTTGGGCCGCCAATGCTTTCCAAGTATTTCTTTTCAAGGATGGAAGGATTATGAAGAAATTTGATTTCAGTGATCATGTTCGGTTCATTACCGACTTGTTCAACGATTCAAAAAACAATTTATGGATTTCACAACCCGGTAATCCATCGGTTTACCAGGTAGATTCAGCCATGAAGATACACGGCTATAAAATACCTTTTGAAAAGGAAAATGTTGTTAACGTTGTTCGCGAAGGCCATGACGGAATGTACATTGCGTCTGCAGAGAAAAATTCATATTTATTTTTCAAGGGATCAAAAGATTCTGCTTTCGTTAACATCAGCTTGCCCGTTCCCTTTGCGCCACTTGGTGATTTTAATATTTCAGAGATCGCCTTCCTGAAGGGCACCTTATGGTTAGCTTCAACCGAAGGCCTTCTTAGGTTTGACAAACGAACACTTGAACGGCAAGAATTAGGTTTATTTACAGAAATGTCAGTAAAAACGGTAAGGATTTACCAGGGAGACAAACTCTTATTCACCAATTCATTTGGGTTGATCTTATTCGACCCAGTTTCTGGAGACTACGATCTTTTCAATGAAAGTAACGGTTTGATTTCAAACACCATCAAGACCCACGGTCTTTTTGTAGCGCAAGATGGCGCAGTTTGGGTGGGCACATCAAAGGGGCTTTGTTATACCAATGAATCGCTTACTTCGTTAAGTAAAACGCCACCCCCTCGAATTGTTAATTTTCTTGCCAATGGAAAAAGAATAAGCACAACCACTAATCCAAAAATTGCACATGGAAGCTTCGTTTCGCTCGTTGCGTCTTCCATTACTTTTCCTGAAAATGAAGTGAAAGTGCAATATCGAATGAATGCCCAAAGCGAGTGGATTAATTCTAAAGGCGCTGGAATTGATTTTTCAGATTTGTCCTCTGGCCAATATACAATCGAAATACGATCGAGAAAGAACGGGCCGTTTTCATGGAGTGATTCAACCTTCATTCAATTTAAGATTGACCAACCTTTTTGGGAGCGTAACAGTTTTATTTTATCGTGTATTTTGGTGGCGGCTGTTCTCATCTCCGGCTCAATGTTCTGGGCCAACGTCATCAATAAACGAAGGAGGAAAAACCTGGAATTACTTATCGCAGAACGGACAAATGCCTTGCGGTTGAGCAACGAAGAGCTATCAATTCGCAATAACGAGTTAGATCGTTTTGTCTATTCCGCCTCCCACGATCTTAGTGCACCCCTAAAATCTATACAGGGTCTGATCAACGTGGCTAAAATGGAAAAACCGCCTCCTCAAATCGAACAGTACCTTGATTTGATGAAACGAAGTGTTCTGAAATTAGACTCCTTCATTCAGGACATTATTATGTATTCGCGTAATACTCGGTTGCCTATCAAGCACGACCCCATTGCTCTAAACGCAATATTGGAATCAATTTGGGCTGATCATCTGTTCGCCCCTCATGTAAAACAGATAAACTTTGAAATAATCAATACAATTAAATCTGAACTCCGATCCGATGAAATGAGGTTAAAGATTATTTTCAACAACTTAATTTCAAACGCCATCAAATTTCATGTGGTCGACTTACGCGAATCACCTTATATCAAAGTGACCATAAACGAATTTCCTGGATATTATGAATTTACCGTAGCTGATAATGGAATGGGCATCGCCCCTAATCTTAAGGAGAAAATTTTCGATATGTTTTTCCGAGCTACTGATACGGTTTCAGGATCTGGCCTTGGACTTTACATTTTAAAGGAGACCATCGCCACACTCAACGGATCCGTAGATGTGGAAAGTGAATTAGACAAAGGGACTGTCTTCACCATTCGATTACCAAAGCAAGAATAGAAAGCCTACCAAAATTATTTTGGTTGCGAAGGCCTTACTTCAATTTTACTGGGCAAAGTCCTAGGATTCATCTTCAGCAAATCCAGCACTAATTCCCCTATATCCTCGGGTTGGATTTTCCAGGCATCCTGTGGGTTTGGTGTATTCTCGTTAAAATTTGTTGAGACCGACCCAGGCATAATAGTGCTCACTTTGATGCCATGTACCCGCGCATCAAGCATCACCGCTTGTGTAAATCCCAATAAGCCAAATTTGCTCGCATTGTATGAGCTTCCGCCAGCAAAAAAATTAGATCCGGCCAGGCTTCCGATGGTAATAATATAACCTTTGGATTTCTTCAATGCTTCGTAGCTCGCTTTGACGCTATAGAAAACCCCTGTCAGATTGGTGTCTATCGTTTCTTGCCAATACCTGGGTTCTAAAGTTTCGATTGATCCAAAAAAACCAACTCCGGCATTGGCTATCAACACATCCAACTGACCAAAGGCCTGAAGCACCTTTTCTACTGCCTCTTTCTGTTGATCAAAATTGCGCACATCCGCAACCAGGCCAATTGCATTTCCTTTTTTTAATAAATTTAATTTTTCCATAGCTTCAGCTACCGCCTTCGCCTGACGCCCCGTAATGGCTACCTTCCATCCTTCTTTAATAAGCGATTCAGCAATGCCATATCCTATTCCTTTGCTTCCGCCTGTGATCAATGCAGTTTTCATTTTTTTATTGGTCTAATGAAATTTCTAAACACCAGAAAGACCTAATTTGTTCAAAATACTTAAAACGCCATTTGATGTTTTAGTATATTGTAAAAAAAAAGCCATGACAATATTAAAACATTTCGTTACCAAATTAATACCGCTGACCTTCTTTTTATTTTTAGGTTTATCGCTAAAGGGTCAAAATAAAGCTAAAGAATTTTACGAGATCAAAACCTACAAATTAAAAGACAAAAATCAGGCGGAACGTGTGCATGCCTACCTCGCGGCTGATTTTCTGCCGAGGCTACATCAGTTTGGGATTAAAAAAATAGGCGTGTTCACGCCATTGGAGACGGACACCACCTACGGCAAGCGCATTGTTGTGATCATCCCCTACTCCTCTCTGGAGCAATTCTCCAAATTGCAGACGCTGCTTACTGCTGCGACTGAACATGATGTAAAAGGAAAAGAATACGTGGAGGCTCCTTACACTAATCCTCCTTACGACCGGATTGAATCGGTTTTATCAGAAGCCTTTTCAGGAATGCCGAAAATGGAAGCTCCACAATTTAACAATCCTCGCACGGATAGAATTTATGAGCTGAGAAGCTACGAAGGATCAACGGAAAAGATTCATAAAAATAAGGTGCAAATGTTCAACCAAGGTGACGAAGTAGGCCTATTCAAAAGGCTGGGGTTCAATGCAGTATTTTATTCCGAAGTCATTTCCGGCCCTCGAATGCCTAACTTGATGTACATGACCACCTTTGCCGACCAGGCTTCGCACGATGCGCATTGGAAAGCCTTTGTGGATGATCCTCAATGGAAGCAGCTTTCGGCCATGCCCGAATATCAACACAACGTTTCCAAGATCAATATCTATTTATTACGGCCAACCGAATACTCTGATTATTAAGTGATGTTTGATGTAAATCTGATTTCTTTGGTAATTCCTGAACTTAGTTTCTTAGTTCCTTTGTGGTTAAACTATGATACTTTTAAAATTGCCACCAAGGCACTAAGCCTCTAAGAAATTGCTGATGGCATCCGCTTTTAAACGAAGGTTAAAATGAAACTCAATTCACTTTTTTGCATTTTCATTCTTGCATCCTCCGGATTTTTGATAGGCCAGAACTTGACAGAACAAAAAACCACTGGTGTTTGGATCACCACGTCCGATAAGTCCAAACTACTCAGCCCTTCCGAAGGCCTGATATTTAAAAATGAAATTGCTGAAGGTGCAACCATTGAAATTGATACAAGCATTATCTACCAAACCATAGACGGTTTTGGTTTTGCTTTAACCGGAGGAAGTGCCGGCCTGATCCATCAATTGAAAAACGAACAGCGGTCTTCTTTGCTTAAAGAATTGTTTCTTTCCGATAAAAATGGAATTGGCATCAGTTACCTACGAATAAGCATTGGCGCCTCAGATTTGGATGATCATGTATTTTCTTATGATGACATGGAGGTCGGAAAGACGGATCTTTCTTTGCTAAAATTTAGTATTGAAGAAGATCAAAAACATTTGATTCCTGTTTTGAAAGAAATTTTGTCCATCAATCCCAAAATCAAAATAATGGCTAGCCCCTGGTCTGCTCCTACCTGGATGAAAACTAATCATCAAGCAAAAGGGGGAGGCCTGAAACCGGAGTATTATGGTGTGTACGCCAACTACTTCTTGAAGTTCATTCAAGCGATGGCAAAGGCAGGCATTCCTATTGACGCGATCACCGTTCAGAACGAACCGGAAAACCCGGGGAACACACCGAGCATGGTGATGACGGCTGAGGAGCAAAATGAATTTATTAAAAGTCATCTTGGTCCGGCTTTCAAGTCAACGAAAATAAAAACAAAAATTCTGTTATTCGACCACAATGCCGATCATTCTGAATATCCCATCTCCATTCTTAATGATCCGATAACAAAAGAATTTGTGGATGGTAGTGCCTTTCATCTCTACCTGGGGGACGTGAATGCGCTCTCAACCGTACACGATGCGCACCCCGATAAAAACATTTATTTCACCGAACAATGGACCTCCGGCAAAGGAAATTTTGGAGAGGATTTAAAGTGGCATGTGGCCAACCTTATTGTTGGTGCTACGCGTAATTGGAGCAAGAATGTTTTGGAATGGAACTTGGCTGCGGATGAAAACTTCAATCCGCATACGGCCGATGGCGGTTGCGACTTGTGCCAAGGTGCGTTGACAATCGGGAAGACTATAACCCGAAACGTCTCTTATTACATCATCGCCCATGCCTCCAAATTCGTTCCATCAGGATCGGTAAGAATTTCATCGACCTACGTAGATTCCTTACCTAACGTTGCCTTCTTGACTCCCATTGGAAGGAAAGTTTTAATCGTATCAAATCAAGCCGATACACCAAAAAACTTGGTGATTAAATGTAAACGTAAATCTGCTGAGACTTTTCTTCCAAGTGGCGCAGTAGCTACTTTTGTTTTGGAATAATAACCTCCAAAAATCCTTCATTTCAACAGATCAGTGATGAAGAATAAAAAAGAGAATGCAATAGGAGTTAAAAATCGACCAAGTACGCTTTTAGCTGGTTGAATGGTTGAACAGAATGGCTATTGACCACGTTAACTTGTTACCATTTCTTTGAATATGGGATTAACATCATAATTCTTAAAAAAAAATAAATATGAATCAGATTAAATTTTTATCAACCGTGCTTTGGGGTGTAAGTCTCTTAACAAGTTGTTCAACTAACACAGACCCCGCTGTTACCACCACAGCCTCCATTAAGATGTCAGCTGTTACCACAAATGGAAAAACTTCCATCGGTGGGAGGGTAGCCTCCAGCGGATCACGCATCGATTCTGTTGCGATTATCAACCTTACCGATGTAAAAGTAAACGTGAGGGATATTCACTTTGATTTTGACCATGAGGATCATCATTTCAAGAAAGATTCAGCTTACACTGAAAATGATGACGCAAAATTAAAGGGTCCCTTTATCGTTGATCTGTTAAATTCGGGATCATTTGTTGATCAGGTTGTCACATCGGTGAACATTCCTAACGCCAAATATGAGAAAGTAAGCCTCAAATTAGTGTCAAGCACTGAATCAGGTGACATGAACGGAAAGTCCATCCTTATATCAGGAACTATCGGAACAATTCCGTTTATATTTTGGCATAACGAAAGGGTTCGATTCGGTGCTAAGTTCCAAGACAGCACTGCTTTATCCACCTCAGGTGGTGCCGTTACACTAGCTATCCATTTGGAATTGGATAAAATAATGGCCGTTGCGAATGGTGGGGTCGATCTCAGGAACGCTAAAGACGGGAACAATGATGGAACGATCACCATTGATCCGCTGAATGACGATGGCAACAAAGAATTAGCAGACCAGCTGATGGAATTATTGACGCGTCATGTGGATTGTGAAAAAAGAAAGGACTAATTATTTTTTTTTAGTTATACAGAAAAGCTCGGGGATACTGAGCTTTTTTTTTGCTGCAAAAACAAATCAGCGCTGACTCCTTTTCCAGTAGGTTCTGTTACGCATTCATTTGGAATGAAAAACAAATGCCTTTTTCAGGCAATCGGGATTGGATGACGAAGTGAAGGTAGAAACTCCGCCCTCCATATTTTTAACATTCGTGAAGCCGTGTGCCGTCAAGAAATAGCTTGCCCTCGGGCAGCGATGGCTATGACTACAATATACAATCACCTCATTGTTTTTATAGTTGGAGAGTTCCCCTACCCGTTTGTCCAATTCTTGAACATTAATATTAATGGCATTTTTGAAATGCCCGAATGTTGGGATGTCTTTTGATGTGCCTTTGAATTCTTTTGGAGACAGAACGTCAAGCAACACTACTTTTGGATTGGCTGTCAATCTGTTGCACATTGCTTCCAGATCAATATTCTTAAATTTTGATGGAAGATCTTTTCACCAAGTCCATTCCACAAGAAGAACATTTCCCGGAACCGGAATGAACTTCCTTGTCGCACTCGTAACCACATGGGGTGCATACATATTCATCTTTGCTTTGGAAAGAAATTGCAAAGAGAAATACAACCATCAGAATTTTCATAGGAATCATTTCTTTATTTTAGATAGTAGTGATTCATCGCTTCAAAAATGCCTAGTCAACCTCCAATTCATCCTTCGCAGGAAGCTTCGGAAATGGTTGATGCGGTTCGGCTTGATACCAAAAGGCCACCGATGAAATATCAGATTGCTGAGCGAGGTATCTTCCATCCACGCGCCACCCTAAATCTTGGATCGTGACTTTCAAATCTTGCTCAAACCGGATTGGGTCTGCGATATGCCATCGGTACATACCAAATCGTTGCATCACTTTGTAATGTCCGTCACCGCGAATGACCTGATGCAATCCGCTATACGGAGTTGAAAATTCAGTGTAGTTGACAGCGCTAACTCCTTCACTGATTTTTTTTCTTGAATCAAAATCATACGAGCCACAGAAATAGTCTTCCGTGCCTGTTCCATTGATGGTCGGAAATTCTTTGTCACCATCCATATAAAATTTAATCTCTCCTTCTCCCCACCAGCCATTGTTGTGCACACCCCAGGCCAGATAAGTCCCCACATATTGGCCTTTGCCTTTAATATTGTTCACAATGGTATAAACATCTTTGTACTTCACCGGGTTGGTGCGATTGAACTGTGCATGAAAATAGGCAGCGTCATCGGGCACATCGGTAAGCGTATAATCAATCTGGTAGTAGATCGTTACTTTTTCAATGTTGATGTTTTCAATAGTGATTTTGCATTTCTTCCGAAACGGCATCACCCAATAACTGTTGAATGCACTTCCGGGGTTCACACAAACTGCCAATGAATTGAGAGGCGCATATTCTCCCAAGCCCATCCCGAAAAAATCGCCTAATGGAACTTCTACTGAAGGCTGGACTTCATCATCCCAATAAAATCTTAAAATAGAAAAGCGCCAATTTCCCGTTGGCGTGAGCCAAATATGTTGAATAGCGCCAGAGCCTGAAATGTCAGCAATGGTCTGCGTTTTGCCTGCATCAATAGTAATGAACGGACTCACTTTCCAGCCTTGGCCTAACCCTTTGGCCGCACCAGAAGCAACACCTTCTTTGTCCATCCCTCCCTTTCCTTTTTCACCATTTACATTCTCTGGGCTGATAGATCGGGTCTTTGCCTTTGACAACCGGTAGAGATTATCCATCCCTACACTTAGTCCGTTAAAAATTTGCGCCAAGCACCATTGCGTGCAAAGGAGAAATGAAATGGAATAAATGAATTTTTTCATAAGAATAATTTTATAGGTCTTTTTTTAGTGCTTCATTCAACATGGCTTTGCTTCCGGTCATTTGCCAATAAACCAAAGAAACGGGAATGATGCCCACCGTATTAAATTCGTCCATAAATTCTTTTAATGAAAATTTACCTTCACGCTGACGGGCATACTCAGCGATCAACTTATCAATATCCGCTTTGCCGACCACATAACTGCTTCCATAGCCTGGCTGCCGTAAGTAAAAATGCTCTTCATGTTGAATCGTTTCACCTATTGCAGGAAGCAAGCCCCAAGGCACCCATTTGTCTGCAAATTCAGTGGCTTGTTTAAAATTCATTTCAAGTCCATGCTGATACAAACCGCCTAAACCTCGGGCTGCACGTTCCGCCAGCATGATGTAAACCAATTCAGTAGCGCGCTGCCTATCTTTTAAAAGTCCGGCATTCATCACCAATTCCTCCATCGCGGTAGCCATCCCCTCAGCACGACTATCGAAAATATTATAGAGCAAAGGCATTCTTCGGATAGGGCTTGCATTTGGTTCTTGAATCTCCCGCTCCTTTTCAATCCAATGATAATGGTGCGCACGCATCGGCATAGGGTCGCGATAATCAATTTCATAAAAAAAACCTTGAAGGCTATCGGAAGGAACAAAATCAAAAATCTGCGCCATCATGGCTGGTTTCATATACGGTTGCACCGTAAGAAAATCTTCTTTCTCCAAAAAAGCCATGTATTCTTCTACACCAGTAGTTAATAACTTTTTATATTCCTGTTCATTGGACGCTTTATTCAACTTGGGAAGTTTACGGTTTTGATGTTCGGCAAAGCGAAGCGCACTATGCGAACGTGCCAACTCCCGTTCCAGTAAATTCTTTTCGCTTTCGTAGGTGTATGGCACCAGGTGAACATTTCTAATATACCACGAATAGTTTTCTTTGCCAACACCGGATTGACCTGTTTTGGAAGAAGCTTGTTGATCAAGCCACGAGGCAAATTGATTGGAGGATTCTTGCGCTTCTTTTGCAGCGGATGCCAAGTCGGGATAAGTACTGCTGATGGATTTCGCAAAACTACCGAGGTCATTGCTTTGCTCGCGTATAGATCGAGTTCCATAAAGCCATAAGTCTTTGGCATTGCTTTTAAAATTGATTTTGGCCTGATCAAAAACAGCCTTTGCATTTCGTAGACGCCCAGCAATTTCCTTCGCGTCTTCGCCTGACAACGGCTTTTTATATCCAGATAATTCAATAGCACCAAAAATAGCAGGGCCTTCACGTTTCGGAACATCAGAAGGAGAAGGATAAAACCAAACATAAAAGGCTGGATCGCGCACCCACGGCTGTAGCACACGGTGGTCAAAATCCAAACCGTTCATCTCTGCCCACACCAAATAATAATCGATCTGATGGCTCACTGGCCAACCCGTGGTATCAAAGGAACTTAGCCGTTGTTTCCATGTAACCAGCTGCTCCTGTTGGTTCTTCATGGCCGCAATAGAATAATCAGGCACACCGTCCTTCATATTGGGTTGCTGAAATTTTCTCCATGATTTGAAGAACTCAACGAGTGTGTCGTAGGATTTTGAAACGCTGCGGTGCGGAGGCGTTGGCTTTGAGCAACTGATTGCAAGTGTCAGCAATACACAACTACCGATTAGCGTTATTTTATTGATCATCAGGAAAGCTAAAAAATAAAGTGCGCTTGTACAACACACTTTATTTAATGCCTTTATCTTTTCGGAGGCTTTACTTCGGTAGTATCGGTTGGCAAGGTGGGAACGGCATAATCACCAAAATCAATCTTCGTATTTTTAAGAATGGATTGCAACGTTTGACGATCGGCTGCCTCGAGCTTCGTTTGGTACAAATACAAATCTTGAAGCTTGGTAAGCGTCACAAGATTTTTTACTCCTTCAAAAGTCACCTTTGTTCCTTTTAAATTAAGGGAAACCAATTCCGACAACGAAGAAATTTCGGTGAGTCCTTTATCACTAAAGTTGGTATTGTCCAGGCTCAAGCGGGTAAGTTTAGTGAATTGCTTAAGTACGGGAGAAATATCATCATTTACATTACAATCGCTAAGTGTAAGCCAAATTATATTTTGACGAAGCGGAGGAAGTTCATCGATCAGTTTGGAGGCCTCTTTCGGCACGCTGATAAAACTGACTGACAAATAATTACTGCCCTGTGCAACCGCAGTGATCGAAACTCCTTTTGTAATTAGTGCATTAACTAAATTCCAATCCAGTGAAGGTGGCTCGCTAACTGGCACGTACACTGCTTGATTGTCGTGACTACCTAATGCAGAGTCAAGTTGATGCTTTGATACGATGCCTGAAATCATTTTACTAAAATCTGAGCCGGTAGTAATCCAAAGCCTTAGCAAGGCCAATTCTTGAACCGTCAACTGCGGTTTTTCCTTAGGGGGCATGTGGTCTTTATCTTTTAAAGAAAGGTGGATCCGATATAGCAGCTCACCTTCATCTTGTTTTTCGGGCTCAATCACTTTGCCTGACTTGCCTCCCTTTAAAATGTATTCCGGTTGATCGAGTCGGAGCTTACCTTTTTGCTTTCCTTCCCCGTGGCAAGAGACACAACGCTTTTCAAGAATAGGTTTGATCACATCCGGATAAAATTGGGTTTTGTTTAAATCCAACGTGGCAAAGTCGATGGGTGGAGTTTCTGCTTTTCCGATCTCCAATAAAGGTTCGGTTAGATAATCGCTTCCATGCGTGAGTGAAGCACCCAAATGCCCTGTGCCTACCAAGAGGGCTAAAATCAAAACCGAAGATAATTTTAGTAATCTTCTTTTGATAAGTCTGTTTTGAAAAAGCAACCACAGGACAAGGCTTGCGATAGCCACACTTATTCCCAGCCACTGGTGTCGCCAGACAATTACCTCATCGTAATCGCCCGTTCGAGATAGCTGAAATCCAGTGAGTGCAGATGCCATTGCCGACCATGCGCCAGCACCAAGAGTAAAATTTAAAACACTGCGCGAAATCTTTTTCTTTTTGAATTCTGAAAAGAAAATCAAAACGATTGCAAGCAATAATATTCCGATAGGCAAATGCACCAACATCGGGTGGAGTCTTCCAAAAAATTCGAGGAGGTGGGTCATTTGTACGCTATATTTTCCTTCCCTTTTCTATTAGTTTTCTGACCTCATCAATATTTTTTATCCACTTTACCAAGTCAATGTCAATCCATATGAGAACATTAATAATTAGACTATGAACATCTTCAGCATTCTGAAAACTTTTCGTTGCTCCATTAAAGCAAATCGGCTCATTGTGATATAATCTATTCCGAAACAACCTGATTTTGGTAAGTGCATCAGTAACCTCTTTTCTTCCATGACCAGAAGGTAGGTTAGAAAAGATTTGTATTGGTCTTCCAAAAAGAATTTTGTAGTGATGAACCTCATATAAATCAGTCCAAAATCCAAAGGTTTGTTCTGATATAATCTTACCACTCGTTACATCTGCTCCAGATTTAAGAATTCTTTTCTCGGCTTTTTCAATTTCAATTTTGAGATACCTATTGGTTATGTTTTTACCAGTTCGCTTATCCGTATGCGTAAGGATTGGGTCAATCATGAACCCATTCTTTTGATTGATTATCCAATCTGGATCACTGAAATGAGCACTTAAAATTGTATTTATCCGATTTCTCAAAGTCACCTCTAAAACGGCTATAATCGGCAAAAAGGCCTGCAAAACCTTCAGATTTGCCTTATAAGGTCTCGTTGCTTTAGACTTATTATTGCTTGCAGCTTGGAGATATCGACCAATCCTTGGCATTGAGATATACAATCTGATCTTCTCAAACCTCATTTATTTTCATTTTTTAATCACAATTTATTGAAGTTTACCGTATCTTTGTATCGTGATGCTTGATCAAGCCTCTTTCCGAAAGGAAATGTAATCAAGTAAAAGAATTAAAAGGGATCCTCAAAAGATCCTTTTTAATTTTTAGATAGTTTCATTTCTCAATGCACAGCAGTACTCAACTATACCTCTTCCTCAACATCTGCAACATATAAACATTGATATCCCATTGGTCGGCCACGGGCTGTTGTGTATAAGGCAATGCAGGCAAATAATGTGGGGGACCAAACTCAGTAAGAAACGTAATCATTTTGCCCTCTTTCTTTTTGCGCTCTACCACTTTATCCCACCAGGCAAAATGAGCATTGACGGCACTCTCCCACTCCGGTGCGCGCGGATCGTTTACCTGCGGACCTTCTGCATGACCAATGCGTGCGTGGATGTGATCGGTGCGACCAAGCGCGAGGTTTACCGTCTCCTCCTGATCTTGCAACAGCGACTCATGCACATTGCACCAATGCGAAATGTCTAACGTCAACCGAAGGTCGGGAATTTTTTCAATCAAGTCTCTCGTTACCGGAGCAGAGTACAACGCGCGGCTGCGATGGGTTTCATGGTAGATGGGAACCCTCGAAGAAGCGGAAACTCCGATCGTATAGTTGATCAATTTAAATTTTTGTTCAGCCGTAAAATAATCCTTACCTGAATGGCAATTGATATACACCGGCTTTAATTTAGCAGCCTCACTCACCATCGCCTGAAAAGAAATTTCATGCATGACAAAATCAGTTTCACTTACACCACAAAGAAAACCCACCTTTAAATTGTACTTGCTCAACGCTTCAAAGAGCTCCGTTTTACTTTTTTCATCCGAAGGCCACCAGACCTCAATGCCATCGTATCCCTCTTTCTTAATTTTTATACAAAATTCATCCCACGACCCACTGAAGCCCCAATTCGTGCCCATAATCAAAAGAGAAAATCCGTTAGCCGGTTTTGATTGGATTGGTGATGCGAGATCTTTTAAAGGAGTTAATAAAAGCGAAGCGCTTGCTGCGGTGGCGGAAAGAAAATCTCGTCTTGTAGTCATCAATTTTAAATTTTGAATGTTGAATTTTAAATGCCCTCACGCGATGATTTCGTTGATCACTTTTCCGTGAACGTCCGTGAGGCGGAATGGTCGGCCCTGAAACTCATACGTAAATTGTTCATGATTGAATCCGAGCTGATTTAAAATAGTGGCTTGAATATCGAATACATTGGTCTTCCCATTGATGGCGCTATAACCGATTTCATCCGTTTCTCCATACGAAAAACCTTTTTTGATTCCTCCACCAGCCATCCAGATCGTGAAGGCTTCGGTGTGATGATCACGACCCAGGAATGGATTTTTTTTGCCTTCACGATTTTCGGCCATCGGTGTACGCCCAAATTCCCCTCCCCAAATCACCAACGTTTCTTCCAGTAAACCACGTTGCTTCAAATCAAGCAGCAACGCAGTCACCGCCTTATCAGTTTGCCGGCATTTATTGATCAACCCAATGTCGATCGCTAAATTGGATTCCGTGCCGTGACTATCCCAACCCCAGTCGAAGAGTTGAACAAAACGAACGCCTTTTTCTACTAACTTTCTTGCCAATAAAACATTGTTGGCAAAAGATTCCTTGCCGGGATTTGTGCCATACATTTCATGAATGTATTTTGGTTCGTTGTTGATGTTCATCACATCGGGCACAGCAATCTGCATCCGGTAAGCCATCTCATATTGCGCTATTCGCGAAAGAATTTCCGGGTCGCCCACCTCCTTGTAATGCTGTTGATTGATTTCATTGATCGCTTCAATAGAGGCCTTTCGGTCATCGCGGGTAATTCCCTGCGGATCGTTAATAAACAAAACCGGATCACCTTCTGACCGGCATTGCACACCCTGATAAACCGAAGGCAAGAACCCACTGCCCCACACACTTTTTCCGGCATCGGGGTTTTTCCCGCCCGAAGTCAGCACCACAAAACCTGGGAGATTGTTGTTCTCACTTCCGAGTCCATAAGTAACCCATGCTCCCATACTCGGTCTTCCTAATCGTGGACCACCGGTGTGCATAAGCAATTGTGCAGGAGCGTGATTGAATTGATCCGTTTGAACGGCTTTTAAAAAAGTAATCTCATCAGCAACAGTCGAAAGATGAGGGAGGTTATCTGATATCCATGCACCCGAATGACCATGCTGTTTAAACTTCGCCTGCGGGCCCAGCATTTTGGGTACACCACGAATGAACGCGAATTTTTTTCCTTCGAGCAATGAGGGTGGGCAATCCTGACCGTCAAGTTGTTGTAACGCGGGTTTATAATCAAAAAGCTCTAACTGCGAGGGAGCGCCAGCCATGTGCAAATAGATAATTGATTTTGCTTTGCCAGGAAACTGAGGTGCTTTGGTTTGCAGCGGATTGGCAGCATTGAAATAATTTTTATTTCCTCCCGAAGAACAGCCCCATAAAGAACCCAACGCCAATGTGCCTAAACCAAGGCCCGCTTCTTTCAGGAAGTGTCTTCGCGTGATTTGCTGGAGGTATTCGGAATTCATGTTTTCTATTGGCTAATAATACTAATACCTTACGTCATCTGTTTTCATTAATTCTTCGTTACGAATTCATCCAAATTTAAAATTGCACTGGCCACCAACATCAACGGCTGATCTTCTCCACTATTCTTGCCTTCATCTTCGGTGTTTTTAACCTTTCTTATTTCCACCTTCGATGATGTACGATTTTGCAAAGTCATCAAAGCCGATACTACTTCAAGAGAAGGCTCATGACCGATTGCCTTTCTATAACCAAACCGAATTTGATCATCCAATTTACTTGACGACTTCTTCATCAACGAAGCCAATTGATACGCAGCCTCTACATACACTGAGTCATTCAAAGTCACCAAAGCCTGCAAAGGTGTGTTCGTACGAATCCTTCGAGCCGTACAAACTTCGCGTGCCGATCCATCAAAAGTCATCATGCTGGGATAAGGCGCGGTGCGTTTCCAATAGGTGTAGATGGCCCTGCGATGTTGGTCCTCACCCTTACTTCGTACCCATGTGGCACCATTCCAGGGCGAGAGCCAGATGCCACCCGGTTGATACGGCATCACACTTGGGCCGAACATTTTTCTACTCAGCAAACCGCTCACTGCCAATGTCTGATCACGAACCTGCTCAGCAGACAAACGAACGCGCGAAGCACGGGCATAATATTTATTGGTGGGATCATTTTCTAATGATTGTGGAGTTATTTTTGAATCTTGTTGGTAGGTTGCAGATAAAACGATTTCGCGAATTAACTTCTTCAAGCTCCACTGGTACTCATTCATCAACTGATGGGCCAGGTGATCGAGTAATTCAGGATGGGTCGGTGGAATTCCTTGTGTGCCCATATCTTCCAGCGTTTCAACCAACCCAATTCCAAAGAGCTGTTCCCATACCCGATTAACAATTGTTCGCGCCACCAGCGGATTGTCTTTCGATACCATCCACTGCGCCATACCGAGTCGGTTGTAAGGAGCGTTTTTTGGAAAAGCTGAAAGCGAGGCTGGTACATCCGGTTGAACCGTGTCGCCTTTAACTAACCAATTGCCGCGCTGAAAAACCTGCGTGACCCTTCGCATGGAAGGGGGGTTCTCAATCATGATCGGTGTGGTCTGAAAATCCTTTGTGACTAATTCCCAATATTTTTTTCCAACTCCATTGTCTGCTACACTTTTGAAGGAATAGTCAGTGAAATAGAACCAGTCGAAGATCATTCCACTGTCATCGGGTTTTTTAAGGTTGGGATTGGCGTAGGTAAAATACAAATCATGCATCCCTTGACTTTGTGAAATTTTAATTTCATTCGTTACCCACTTACTTTTCGAATCCGGAAGTGAAACTTCGCTGATAATTTTTCCATCAGGCCTGTCCAAATGAATAGCCCACACACCACCCGGTTTATAGCTTGTGAAACGAAAGATTAAATAATTTTTATCCGTTAGTTCAACACGCGGTAAACGTGCTACACCATGATTCCTAAAAATCAACCATTTGGTGTCCGATAATTCGGCATTGACAAAATGATCTGCCGTTAATGAGTTAATGACGGGCTCACCCGTTTTCACAAATCGATAAACCTCTTTCGCTTTTTCCTTAGAGCTATTTTCTTCAACCCATTGCGTGATCTCTTTTAGCTTGGTTGCATCTTCTCTTTCCAAATTCCGTAGCAGCGGGTAATCGGCATACGTATCTTCATCGCGGGTATTGTTGAAGAAGGCAAGAAACTTATAATAGTCTTCATGGCGAAACGGATCATAGGGATGGCTGTGGCATTGCACGCAAGCGAAGGTAGTACCCATCAGTGCCTCCCATGTTGTGTTGACCCGATCCAGTGTGGCTGCTGTTCTAAATTCTTCATTATCCGTTCCTCCCTCATCGTTGGTCATCGTGTTACGGTGAAAAGCGGTAGCAATGTATTGATTGTCTGTTGGGTTGGGCAGTAAATCACCAGCCAGTTGCTCAATCAAAAATGAATCGTAGGGCATATCGCGATTGAACGCATTGATTACCCAATCGCGGTAACGCCAGATCGAGCGGCTGTCATCACGCTCATAGCCTTTGGTGTCCGCATAGCGTGCCAGGTCAAGCCAAACAGAAGCCCATCGCTCCCCGTAGTGAGGGGAATTCAATAAAGAGTCTACCGCACCTTCTACCGAGGTCTTATCACTGAGAAATGGCTTCGATAATTCTGGATCGGCTGGAAGGCCGGTTAGATCAAGGCTCAATCTTCTTAACAATACTTCCTTTGAAGCTGGAGGTGATGGCGATAGGTCATTCTCGTTTATCTTTTCAAAAATGAATCGATCAATATCATTTTTTACCCAAGAGTTAGACGGTGGTAATTTTTGCTCCTCCACTTTGGTATACGCCCAATGGTCGCCCCATTGCGCACCTTGATCTATCCACTTCGATAATATTTCAATTTCTTCTTTCGTCAGTGGATCTTTTTTATAAGGCATCCGCTCTTCGGGATCAGGATTATTGATTCTGCTGATCAACTCACTATGAGAAGCATCACCGGGGATAATGGCCACTTTACCACTATTTGCTTTTGTAAGCGCATCTTTTCGGAACAACAAGCTGAAATCCGATTCGCGTTTTACACCACCGTGGCAGGTAATACAACGTTTATTTAATATCGGCTTAACTTGGGTGTTAAAATCAACGGGCTTAGCCAATTCGGTTGCCCACCAATAAATGGCACCCGCAGCTAGAAAGGCAATCAAAAAGAATAGTAAGTGTTTCACAGTTTTTTCAATCCCTAAAGTAACGATTATCCAAATCTTTTTCTAGAAATAAATGACGCAAGGTCATCCGGCACGTCATTCAAAAAGGGCACCTTCCGGGGTCATTTGAAGCGCGATAAACTAAATTTAATGTGAATGGAATATGCTCTTCCAATAATTTGTCTAACTTCAAATTCGTTCAAAAAATTACTCACTTCTTTGTAAACCATTAAAACTATGATAACAAAATATTTCAACGTGATGGGGTCACTGGTCTCCATTTTACTGTTGACCCTGTCCGTAAACGTTTCGACCGACTGCTTTGCGCAATCCTCGCAGACTTTTTTACTGGCGCTTTCAAAAAATGATCACACACTTGCGATTGTCGATCCCGTTACATACAAAGTCATTGCCCGGGTGCCAGTAGGTCCTGATCCCCATGAAGTAATCGCCTCCACGGATGGAAAAACAGCTTACGTTACCAATACAAGTGGCGGTCGCTCCACGGAAATCAATGTCATCGACCTTGTTGCGTACAAGGCCTTACCTAATATTGATACCAGGCCCTTGCTTGGCCCTCACGGAATCACCTTTGTAGGTGGAAAAGTTTGGTTCTCGGCAGAAGGCGCAAAGGCGGTGGGCCGCTACGATCCTGCCACTAGCAAATTAGATTGGAGCATGGGCACTGGCCAGGAAAGAACCCACATGGTTTATGTGACCAGCGATGAGAAAAGAATTTACACAACGAACGTTAATGAAGGAACCGTCAGCATCCTTTACGACACACTGCTTCCTGCACCTCCGTTTCCAGGTGCTAAGCCCCACAATGATTGGATGCAGACAGTCGTGCCGGTATCAAGAGGGGTTGAAGGATTTGATGTGACCCCCGATGGAAAGCAATTGTGGACCGTATCTGCAGATGATGGAAAAATCTTTGCTATAGACCTCACATCAAAAAAAGTGGCTTTTGTGATTGATGCCAAAGCCATGGGCGCCAATCGCCTCAAGTTTACGCCCGATGGGAAGCTTGCACTTATTTCCACGTTGAGAACTGGGGACTTCTTCATTATCGATGTGGCTTCCCACAAGGAAATAAAGCGTTTGAATTTGGGTAAGGGCGGAGCGGGCATCGAGATTGACCCCGATGGATCGCGTGCTTTTGTCGGTTGTACGCCCAGTAATTATGTTGCTGTGATCGATTTAAAAAAATTGGAAGTGGTCAACCATATTGATGTTGGGCCAGGACCTGATGGACTCGCCTGGGCAGTTCGTAAATAGAATGATTCAACCTTTAACAACTTTTTAATAACGATTTTATGATTATTAAAATGGGTACAGTTTGCTCAGTGCTATTGGTGTGTCTGGTTGCTTTCAATGGGTATTCTCAGAAGGATAGTCCGCGCGTCACCAATAAGAAAAAGGAGGTCATGCTGATGAACGGCATCAGACCATCAGTTTCCGAACTCTATATTGCCAACGTGGATGGAATCGCCTGAGGCAGGAAATAGTTTGTATTCTCCTGTGTCATTTTTATGATGAATGCCGATGGAAGTAATAAACATCCCTTAACCGATAGCATTTGGGAAGATTCGATGCCGTGTTTTGTGCCTGGGTTAAATTGAATGTCGCGATTATTAGCAGTAAGGCTATTATAAAATAAAAATTCCACTACTGGAATAAATCCAAATTTTCATTTGTCCAACCGCAAACCAATAAACAAATTTTATATGAGCGAAGTTAAAACGCAAAAAATGAGAATATATCACCGCTACCTTGGTTATTTTTTAGCCGGTATCATGGCCATTTATTCCCTTAGTGGAATTACTTTGATTTTTAGGGACACTGGCTTTCTGAAAAGTGAAAAACAAATTGAACGAAAACTAAAAACAAATTTGGCCGGTGAAGAACTGGGCAGAGAATTGAGAATGCGTGATCTCAAAATCGAAAAAGAAGAAGGAGATATTTTGAGTTTCAGACAAGGCACTTATAATAAAGCCACTGGTATCGCCAACTATACAACTATACAATTGCCTCGCTTCGTTGATAAATTGCAACATTTACACAAGGCCGACACGAAGAGTCCCCTATTTTTCCTGAACGTATTTTTTGGGTTATCCTTATTCTTTTTTGTGGTCTCCTCTTTCTACATGTTTTTACCGGGCACAAATACTTTTAAAAAAGGTTTGTATTTTACATTGGCTGGCATGGTGTTGACCCTAATTCTGATTCTTGTATAAAGATATCGTTTGATAGGAAAGGGATTTGTATATTTCATATCCAAAGAATCTATTGGGTACACCACATTTGGAAATAAATTGATCTTAAGTTTATTTTTAAAACCATAAATTGTAATACCATGAACGAGATCAAAAAAGAAGACATCAAACAAGAGGTGTTTGACCTTTACGATGACTATGCCCACAGCCGAATTGACAGACGCGATTTTATGCAACAACTATCTACCTATGCCGTAGGTGGAGTTACCGTAGCATCGCTTTCCAGTTTTCTCATGCCGGATTATAAGGGTGCGATTCAAATTGAAGCGAATGATCCAAGATTGAAATCTGAGTTCATTACCTATCAATCACCCAAAGGAGGCGGAGAAATGAAGGCGTTGTTATCAAAACCAGTAGACGCCAAAGGAAAGTTGGGTGGGATTGTGGTCGTGCACGAAAACAGAGGTTTAAATCCGCATATCGAAGACGTGGCGAGAAGGGCTGCGCTGGCAGGGTTTATTTCGTTAGCTCCCGACATGCTCACTCCTCTCGGTGGTTACCCCGGAACCGATGACCAGGGTCGTGAGCTACAAAGCAAGCGCGACAGAAATGAAATGTTGACCGATTTTATTGCCGCATACGATTACTTAAAAGCGCACCCCGATTGCAATGGCAAAGTAGGCGTGGTTGGTTTTTGTTTTGGCGGATGGATTGCAAACATGATGGCAGTCCATATTCCAGATTTAACTGCCTCCGTTCCTTTTTACGGTGGGCAACCGGCTACTGAAGATGTGCCCAAGATCAATGCGCCATTACTTTTGCATTATGGCGAACTCGATACCCGCGTCAATGAAGGATGGCCAGCGTATGAAGCCGCACTCAAGACGAACAAGAAAGAATACACCGCTTATATTTATCCAAAAGCTAATCACGGTTTTAATAACGACACTACGCCACGCTATGATAAAGCTGCTGCTGATTTGTCTTGGCAGCGAACGATTGATTTTTTCAACCAGAAGTTGAAGTGACCCTTTCTTTACGATCAATCCTTGAGGTGACAATAAGATTTAATTTCAGAAAGTCACAAAGCCAACTATTTAAAAGCAGCATTTAGTTACCATTTGGTTCCCAAACACCAAACTTTGTTTAATTTTACTTGCAAAGAAAAGTAGAATGAAAACATTGACGAAAGAAATGCAAGCTGCCCTCACCCCTGCTCAGGCACTAGCATTATTAAAAGATGGGAATGCAAGGTTTATCAACAACCTAAAAGTAAATCGAAACCTACTTCAGCAGGCCAACGAAACATCGGATGGCCAGCATCCCTTTGCCGTTATTCTCAGTTGCATTGATAGCCGTACTTCAGCCGAACTAATTTTCGATCAGGGGTTGGGCGATATCTTCAGCGTTCGTATTGCCGGAAATATCATTAACGAAGATATCTTGGGCAGCATGGAATTTGGATGTAGAGTAGCCGGAGCTAAAATTATTGTCGTGCTTGGACATACAAAATGTGGTGCGATTTATGGTGCATGCGATCACGTGGAAATGGGAAACCTCACCGCCTTGTTAACAAAAATAAAACCGGCCATTGAGGCTGAAACTACAATCACTAAAAATAGAAATTCAAGCAATACAGACTTTATAGAAAAAGTCACCACCTTAAATGTGATGCAAAGCGTAAAGTTAATCCCGGAACGAAGCCTTATTCTAAAAGAAATGATTGATGCCGGCCAAATCGGAATTGTGGGAGGCTCACATAACATTGCCACAGGAGCAGTCACTTTCCTTCCGGAAACATTAACCATTCACACCAAAAAATAAGTCCCAACAAAGTAAAGCGCTTGGATATTTATTGTTCGATACAACGCCAACATTTTACATTCTTTAGGGTTCCTTATTTTATCTTCATTCCTGGAATGAGTGGAATAGTCTCCTTCAATTCGATTGCCTTGACCATTTCTTTAGTGACGCTTTTATATTTTAAGAAGTGAGGAGTTTTCAAATGCGATTGGTAAGCTTCTTTGTTCGCATATATTTCCAAAATAGTGATCTTGTTGGGATTTCCTTTTTCAGAAACAGCATATAAGGTCAGCACTCCAGGTTCGAGGCGGACTGACGCTTCAATTTCTTCCTTTAGCAGCACTTTATAATTTTCCAGTTGGGCCGGATCGATTTCAAGTATTGCGATGCGTACCATTTGATCTTTCTCCTGTGCGAAAATGCTTCCAAGGGAGAGCACTGTCATTGTTGCGGCAATCAAGGATTTAATCACCCGAAAGTCTAACATGCGAATTTTCATCGTATCTTTTTTAGTTATTTGCCATACTGTTCTTCCGTTACCTGCTCCATCCAATCCACTGGTGATCCATTCAGCTTTTCCTGGATGGCGATGTGACTCATCGCGGTAGTCGTTGTCGCACCATGCCAGTGTTTTTCATTTGGAAGGAAGTACACGATATCTCCTTGACGAATTTCTTTTTTTGATTCCCCTTCGCGTTGAACCCAGCCAGCGCCTGCAGTGATGATTAAAGTCTGACCAAGTGGATGTGTATGCCAGGCCGTACGTGCACCCGGCTCGAAGGTTACCAACGCCATCGCAACGCGAGCCGGTTCAGGTGGATTCATCAATGGATCTATCCTCACCGATCCGATAAAATATTCCGCTGAACCCTTGCCGGAAGGCTGTGATCCACTCATTATAATTTCCATATTAATTTTTAAAGTTAATGCTTTAGAGAAGAGGCATGCTAGTCCACACTCCTGAGACAACTAGAAGCGAAATTGGCTATTTACTATACGATGCACCGTCACCATAAGCGACAACACAAACTACGTTTAGAAATCAGAACTTTATTTGTTCCTCTAAGTCATCTTCCACCCTCACATTCGCATGGTAGATGTCTCAAAGTCTTTGATGAAAGGTTGTGTATAAAACCGTTTGCCTGATGCTTTATAGAGGGCGTTAGCAAGTGCCCCCATCACCGGAGGAAATGGCGGTTCGCCTAAACCGGTTGGATCGATTTCATTTTTCACAAAGTGCACGTCTATCACATCGGGTGCCTCACGATGGCGGATCATTCGATATTTATCAAAATTAGTTTGGTCTGGTACTCCATCAGTAAAGGTCAGGCCACAATACATGGATTGACCTATACCATCTACGCTTCCCCCTTCCACGAGATTAGTGGCAGCGAGTGGGTTCACCACAATCCCACAATCCACCGCACAGTGTACCTTTTGAACTCTTGGTTTCCCTTTCTCCATCACCAGATCAATCACATGTGCCACATAACTGTTGTGGCAGAAATAAGCAGACACCCCTCGGGAAACGCCAGGCTGTGCTTCACCCCAATTTGATTTTGCTTTCACCAATTCCAACACACCCGCATAGCGATTGGCTTCATAGTCATTGTCTTTGCCGACAGGGTTTTTCATGGCACGATCTAAAAGTTCAAGACGGAAGGCAATCGGATCTTTCCCTGCCGCCTCTGATACCTCATCGAGAAACGATTGCTCCGCACCAGCAATAAAGTTCGAGCGTGGCGCCCGAAATGCACCGATGCTAATGTTGGAATCATGAGACCATTCTTCAGCCAAATAATTTTCTACTGCACCAGCAGGGAAACGATTGGCAAAAAGAGGACTCTCTGGAATACCTCCTGCACGCACATGGAAGCCGATCAAATTATTGTTAGCATCCAGGGCGGCACGATACACGGCTTGATAAGAAGGGCGATAAGTACCATCGGTCATATCATCTTCTCGTGAATAAATCAGTTTGATAGGAGCTTTCATTTTTTGAGAAATGGCAGCGGCCTCTACCAAAAAGTGTCCGTATAATCTTCTCCCAAATCCTCCACCCATTCGTGTCATTTGGATGTCAACCTTTTCGAGTGGTAACCCAAGTCGCGCTGCCGCACTTTTCTCCATGAACTCAGGCGTCTGAACAGGGCCCGCCAGATCGGCTTTGTCGTCTGTCACGTGCGCGAAAAAGTTCATCGGCTCCATAGTGTTGTGGGCAAGAAAAGGAGCTGTGTACGTGCGCTCAATAACTTTAGCTGCCTTCTTGAAGGCAACTTCAGGGTTACCGTCTTTGCGTACCACTTTTCCCGGCTTTGCTGAAAATTCGGCCATCAATTGCTCATGCTTGGCTGTACTTTCAAGGCCGGCAGGAACTTTCTTCGGCATCTTATTTCCGGTCGCAAAATGAGTGAACGTTTCCTCATACTCTTTAAAAGGTTCCCATTCCAACTTCAACGCTTTCCTCGCGTTCATCACTTCCCAGGTGCTGTTACCAACCACTACTACCAAATCAGGAAACGCTGACACGTCAAACATATGTTTGGAATAATCCTCGTTGTAGGTTTTGATAGTGAACACGTCTTTTACCCCTGGCATTGCCTTTGCCCTTGAGTCGTCAACACTTTTTAATTTCAATCCAAATGCCGGTGGATGGGCAATCATGGCAATTAGCATTCCTTCTTTTTTGTAGTCCAAACCATACAATGGTTTTCCGGTAACGATATTTAAACCGTCCACATTTTTTGTTGGTGTGCCTATAATTTTAAAGTCTTTGACTTCTTTCAAGGTTACTTCTTTGGGCACTGGAATTTTAGAAGCAGCCGAAGCCATTTCACCATAGCCCGCGGACTTGTCGCTGGCTTTATGATGTAACATACCAGCCTCAGTAGTGATTTCATTTACAGGTACTTTCCAAGTGGCAGCCGCAGCTTCACGAAGCATTTGTCGTGCGGTAGCGCCTGCCGTGCGAAGACCTTTCCAACTTTGGCGGATAGACTGACTGCCTCCCGCCAATTGCCTCACGAAAATTTCGGTATTAAGAGGAGCTTGTTCAACGATCACATTTTTCCAATCCACATCCAATTCTTCGGCCACAATCATCGGCATCGAAGTTTTCACGTTCTGCCCAATTTCTGGATTGGGCGACATGATGGTGACCACACCGTTATCACCAATTTTCAGGTAACCATTTAGTTCAAACCATTCTTTAGGTAGTGCCAATATTTCTTTTTCTGATTTAAACGTGCAGGAGATCAGGCTGTTGAATCCCAACATCAAACCTCCTCCGGCTAATGCAGAAGCTTTCAAAAAAGATCTTCTTCCTATTGTTGTTTTTACGATAGTCATGGTGTAATCCTTTTAGGTTTATGATTTAATACTAGCGGCTGTCTTGATGGCGGCCTTAATGCGCACATAAGTTCCGCATCGGCAAATATTTCCACTCATGGCATTGTCAATGTCCTCGTCTGAAGGATTGGGGTTGCTTTTGAGCAATGAAACAGCGCTCATAATTTGTCCAGCTTGACAATAGCCGCATTGTGGCACATCATGCTCGAGCCAGGCTTGCTGCACCGGATGGTCTCCGTTTTCTGAAAGCCCCTCGATGGTAGTAATCTCTTTGTTCGCTGCCGCAGATACCGGCAATTGGCAAGAACGCACCGCGTTTCCTTCGACCAGGATGGTGCAGGCACCACAGGCCGCAATGCCGCAACCAAACTTTGTGCCGACAAGGTTCAAGTGATCGCGCAATACCCAAAGCATGGGGGTGGTGGGGTCAATGTCAACGGCTTGTTTTTTCCCGTTCACTTTCAGATTGATGGCTGCCATGATTTTTCAGATTTAATGAATATGTAATCAACTATAATTTACAGCTAAGTTAATACGTAAATCAAACATTTACTTACGAAAATCAAGTAATGGCAAATTTCTGATGTAACCTGCCCTTTTTTGTTGTTGAATGACATTTGAAGTGCCTGAAATTGAATCGGGATTTATGAAAATGAGAGAATATTTTCTTACCCCTGTTGTTCGTAAGGAGACGTGAGGAGACGAACAACCGATCATAAAGGTTCCGCGCGCTATCATCGGTTAAATTAAACATGGCACTGCCATTCCTAACCAAGCTTTAAAAGAAAACGCCACTTCGCGGTTATCATTGATAAGTACGATGACGCCCAGATTCGGGATTCGGTCACAAAGACACTAAGTTCCTCATGTAATGAGTTGCTTACGCCAAATTGTGATACACACTTTGCACGTCATCATCCTCTTCAATAGCCTCGGCACATTTTAAGACCTCATCTTGTTCTGCTTCGGTGAGTTCTTTTGTGGTTGTAGGGATGTATTGAAGGCCCGAACTTTTGGAGTCCAGATGTTTGGCTTCCATAAATTTTAAGAAATGCCCAAACTCAGTAAACGAAGTATAAACGGTTATCTCTTCTTCATCCTGTTGAATGTCTTCGGCTCCTGCATCAATCAAGTCAAGTTCTAATTCTTCGAGGTTGAGTTTGGCCGGGTCAAATTTAATCACCCCCTTTCGTTCGAAAAGAAATGCGACCGAACCAGAGTTACCCATACTTCCACCATTTTTAGAGAAATGCAACCGCACATTGGCTACCGTGCGGGTGGGATTGTCAGTTGCACATTCAACTATTATGGGAACGCCATGCGGAGCATAGCCTTCATAAATGACTTCCTGAAAATCTTTCTCCTCTTTGGTGGATGCACGCTTGATGGCCGCATCAACTCGATCTTTAGGCATATTAATCCCTTTGGCATTTTGGATGGCCATCCGCAGCCGGGGATTGTTGTCAGGATTAGGGCCAGCCTGCTTTACTGCAATCGCAATGTCTTTTCCAATGCGTGTAAACCCTTTCGCCATCCTATCAAAGCGCGCAAACATCTTATGTTTCCTTTTTTCAAATACCCGTCCCATGAAATGTTAATTAAATTGAATGGTAAAAATAAGTGAAAGTGATGAGGATGAAAAGCTTTAACGTTCGGAAGTGTTGACGTTCGAAAATTTTAAATATTCAGTGTTGAATTTTGAATTCCGAATATTTACTTTTGGCATAAACTAAATCCCACCATTATGTCAAAAGGACAAGACAAAAAGAAAGAAGAAAAAAAACCAGCAGCCAAAACGATAAAGGAAAAACGCGCTGAGAAGAAAGCCAAGCGTGCGTCTAAGAACTTTTAGCCGTGAAATGGCTGGACGTGCTGCAATACGCCAGCAAAGGAAATGAATCTCCGCCTTGCAGGCTTGACAAAAGTCAAGACGAGTGGAAGACAATTTTGACCCCCGAAGAATTTCTTATCTGCAGGAAGAAAGGCACGGAGCGCGCTTTTAGCGGAGCGTACTGTGAAGCTCACGAGCCGGGTATCTATGCTTGCCGTTGCTGCGGAACAATACTCTTCGATTCACGCACGAAATTTGAATCAAAATCTGGCTGGCCTAGTTTTAGCTTGCCGGCCGAAAATAACGTAGTAAAATATACCAAAGATGAAAGTTATGGCATGGTGCGCATTGAGGTGGAGTGCAATGTGTGTGATTGTCACCTTGGCCATGTTTTCCCTGACGGCCCGCCACCAACTGGGCTAAGGTTTTGCATAAATTCGGTTTCAGTTAAATTGGTTAACAACTGATATACCGCTACTGCCATTTTGCCACAGATTGACACCGAAGAATTTTATAGGTCGCTCGGTATAACAGGTTTGAAGCCACAATACCATTTGAGGGGGCACCGGCTTTTTTCAAATATGAAACTTTGCTCAAACCGCTCGGTCTAATTCATCGAGCTGCGATATTCAAGCGGGGAAACCCCCACAAGTTGCTTGAACACCCGCGTGAAGTGCTGCGGATATTTGAATCCCAGACTGTAAGCAATTTCACTCACCGATTTAGACCTATCAAAAATTCTTTCCTTGGCAACCTCCATCAACTTAAGTTGTATAAACTCGTGTGCGGATTTGCCGGTTTCTCTTTTAACCAGATCGCCAAAGTAATTTGGAGATAGGTGAAACGCACTTGCACAATAGGCGACCGAAGGTAGCCCTACTTCTTGTGGCTTCTCGGAAGAAAAGAATTCGATAAGAAGAGTTTCAAATCTTTCAAGGATTCCATTGTGTGCATGATCGCGTGTAATGAACTGGCGATCGTAAAATCGAACGCAGTAATTCAGTAGCAATTCGATATTGTCAGTGACCAACGTTTTGCTGTGTTTGTCTACTGCATGTTCCAGTTCGTATTTGATCTTTGAAAAGGAATCCAATACGAGCTGGCGTTCGCGCTCAGAGACGTGCAGTGCTTCATTCACCTTATAGCTGAAAAAAGTATAATCGTCAATATGGCGTCCGAGTGAAGTTCCTTTTATCAAATCAGCATGAAAAACGATACCAAAGCCTTTTGGTTGATAAAGTTCCTTGCCTCCATTTGCACCCATGATCTGGCCTGGGCCCAGAAAAATCAGTGTACCCTCCTGATAGTCGTAGGTATTTTTTCCATAACGAAGGTCGCCACATTCAACATCTTTAAGCAAGACCAAATAAAAACCGAAATATGTTTTCCTTAATCTCCGTGGAGTAGCCTTTGAAAAATCGATGACGCTGACCAAGGGATGCAAAGTCTCCTGATTGTTAAAACTATTGTATTGACTGATGGAATCAAACTTCAATATCTCTTCCATAATAGTTCTGTGTTTTGTGACTCAAATTTAAACAGTTCTGTCAGATGATAATCAATACAATCAGTGAATCAGTGAATTTGGTAGGCAAACCAGTAATCCATATAAGTCAGGAATCCTTAACTGACCGCATCTTTGTGGTGAAAATAAATAAAAACTCCACTTCTAACATGAATCGCATCAAAGGGAAGATTTTTATCATCGAAGGCTTGTTGATGTTCATCCATTACCAGAGATCCGCATCGAAGGAAATACACACACTTTCCATTTTCTGATTTGAGCAACATTGAGACAGAAGACCTGATGTCGAAGTGGTTAAAGAAAGGAAACTCGACTAAAGAATAAGAGATGCAAACTGTAAAACTCAATAACGGAATTGAAATGCCTATCCTTGGATTCGGTGTATTTCAGGTATCCGATCCGAATGAATGCGAACGAAGTGTGTACGATGCCATTCAGGTAGGTTATCGCTTAATTGATACTGCAGCCTCATACCAAAATGAAGAAGCCGTTGGCAAAGCGATCAAAAGAAGTGGTGTGAAGCGAGAAGAACTATTCATCACTACAAAACTTTGGATTCAGGATGCGGGGTATGAGAGCACAAAGAAGGCGCTTGAAAAATCATTGAAGAAACTTCAGCTTGATTACCTCGATTTGTATTTGATTCACCAGCCGTATAATGATGTTCACGGTGCGTGGCGAGCGATGGAGGAACTGTACAAGGAAGGCAAGACGCGAGCGATTGGGGTAAGTAACTTTCAGCCGGACCGAGTGATGGACTTGATGTCATTTAACAAGATTGTTCCGGCTGTCAATCAAATTGAAACGCATCCCTTTAACCAGCAAATCGAAACACAAAAGTTTCTGATCGGAAATGGTGTACAACAAGAATCGTGGGCACCTTTTGCAGAAGGAAAGAATGATCTTTTCAAAAATGATTTACTGTCCTCAATCGGAAAGAAATACGATAAGTTAATTGCGCACGTTGTACTTCGTTGGTTAACCCAAAGAGGAATTGTAGCCATTCCAAAATCGGTGCGAAAAGAAAGAATGGAAGAGAACTTCAATATTTTTGATTTTCGATTGAGTGATGAAGACATCCAACTCATTCAAACGCTCGATCAAAAAACGAGCGCTTTCTTTGACCATCGTGATCCCGCGATGGTCAAATGGCTTGCTGGCAGAAAACTGGATTTGTGAAATGAAGAGATGTTTTGAATTTTGTAGTAATTGTTGGGTTTGTTTAGTTAATTTTAAAATAGAAATGTGTTTGATAAAATAAATTTTGAGCCATGGCAACAATCAACCTGAAGGTAAACGGAAAGAAAAAGACCGTAGACGTAGATCCGAAAACACCCATGCTTTGGGTATTGCGCGATCACTTAAAATTAGTTGGCACTAAGTACGGATGTGGCATTGCACAATGTGGTGCGTGCACAATACATCTCAATGGTAATGCTGTTCGCTCTTGTCAGTTGCCTGCCGCTGCCGCAGTGAACAAAGAAATAACCACCATTGAAGGAATTTCTGAAAACGTAGATCATCCTGTACAGAAAGCGTGGTTAGCACACGATGTGCCTCAATGCGGCTATTGCCAGGCTGGTCAAATCATGAGTGCGGTTGCCTTGCTCAAACGAAAGCCCAACCCGAGCGATGAAGACATCGATAATGCCATGAATGGAAATCTCTGCCGATGCGGTACTTATCTGAGAATCAAAGCAGCAATAAAGACCGCTGCCAAATCTTAAACCTTAACCGTGATGAATATGACACGCATTAAATCAAATATAAACCGAAGATCTTTTTTAAAGGCTTCTGCATTAGCCGGTGGTGGGATGATGCTAAGCTTTAATGGCTTGGCCGGATTACAAAAAGAGGAAATGGAAGAATTAAACCTTTCTGAAGAATGGTTTGAATTGAATAGCTACATTAAAATAAAAGAAAACGGAGAAGTCACACTGATGTCTGCCAATCCTGAGTTTGGGTCGAATGTGAAAACTTCAATGCCCATGATTTTGGCAGAAGAGCTAGATGTTGATTGGAAAGATGTAACGGTTCAGCAAGCAGATTTCTATCCGGAACGATTCCAGCGCCAGTTCACCGGCGGAAGTATGGGGATTCTGCTGGGTTGGAAACCGCTTCGTGCAGCAGGTTCAACGGCTCGGCAAATGCTGGTTAACGCGGCTGCACAAACCTGGAATGTTTCTTCAACCGAAATTAGTACGGAAGCAGGAAAAATTTATCATAAGGCCAGTGGCAAGAAAGCCAGCTATGGGGAGATGGCTTCCAAGGCAGCTGGAGTAGAAGTGCCAAAGAATGTGCCCTTAAAGGGAGTTACTGACTTTAAGATTATTGGTACATCGACAAAAAATGTGGATGGTAAAGATATCGTATCGGGCAAGTCGTTGTTTGGAATCGACTTTGATCGCGAGGGAATGTTGATTGCAATGATCGTCCATCCACCTGCCTTTGGACTGAAATTAAAATCGGTAGATGATGCTGCCGCTAAATCAATGCCAGGCATCAAAGATGTTATTACTATCAAAACCCTTCTGGAAGATTACGAGCGCAACGCCTTCGATACCGAGACCTTTACGGAAATGGTTGCCATTGTTGGTAACACAACGTGGGAAGTGATGAATGCGAAGAAGGCATTGAAGATCGAGTGGGAAAAAATTTCTGATTCCAGCTACGTTATGAATGGTTGGGGTGGAAAGCAAACGGTAAAAGTTCCAGGTGGATTGGAGAGTACCCAAGGCCATGCAACTCGAATGGCTGAGATGATGAAAAAGCCCGCGAATGTTCTCCGGAAAGATGGCGATCCTGAAGAGGCGTTTAGGAATGCGGCTAAAGTTTTGGAAAGAACCTACACCGCTCCTTATCTCGCACACAATACCATGGAGCCGGTGAACTGCTTCGCCCATGTTACAGGCGACAAAGTGGAAATTTACGGGCCTACGCAAGCACCTGAGTTTATAGCGGGTACCATCGCAGCCCGACTAGGCATACCAAAAAAGAATGTCAACATTAAATTGGCCAGAATGGGCGGGGGATTTGGCCTGCGTGCGTATGCCCATCACATGGTGGAAGCCGCGGTGATATCACAAAAAGTGAATGCACCAATAAAAATGGTTTACACCCGTGAAGATGATATGACCTATGGAATCTATCGGCCTACCTATATTGCTACCTACAAAGCCGCCTTTGATAAAGACAATAATTTGATTGCCTTTCATGTAAAAGGTGGCGGTATCCCAGAACACGCTGTACACGCTAACCGGTTTCCGGCCGGGGCGGTTGATAATTATTTAGCGGAAGGGTGGAGTTTAGATTCCAATATCACGATCGGTGCCTTCCGTGCACCGAGATCTAATTTCATAGCAGGTGCCGAGCAATCATTCCTTGATGAACTGGCCGAACTGGCAGGTAAAGATCCAATTGACTTTCGGCTTGAACTATTGGAGCGAGCCAAAACAAAACCGATAGGGCAGAAAAATGACTATGATGTAGATCGCTATGCTGGTGTGTTGAAGTTGGTGAAAGAAAAATCTAAGTGGGGCGAATCAAAACCAAACGTTCATCGCGGTGTTGCTGCCTACTTCTGTCATAACACCTATGTAGCCCAAGTGCTTGATTTGGAGATGAAAGACAAACAAGCCGTTTTTCAAAAGGTGTATGCGGCTGTGGACTGCGGGATTGTGGTCAATCCGGATGCTGCAAAGAATATGGGTGAAGGTGGCATTGTTGATGGTATCGGGAATGCGTTGTTTGGTGAACTGACTTTCGTAGAGGGAGTTCCTGAAAAAAAGAACTTTGATAAATACAGATTAATCAGACAGAAAGAAGCGCCTAAGTCCATCGAAATCCATTTCGTAAAAAACGATAAGGATCCAACTGGTCTTGGAGAACCTTTGTTCCCACCCATTTTTGCAGCGGTAGCAAATGTACTTTATAAAGCCACTGGGAAAAGGTTTTACGATCAGCCTTTTGGTAAAAACCTTCAAGTATCTCAGTCAAAAATGTAGTCTATTTGTAACTGATGTTACATAAAACAAATAATTTGACTTCAATGAGAGCCGTGCTAGAAGGTTTCTGAGGGGAGAGCGTAAAGGGCGAGGCGATTCCCCTCCCGATAGGCCCGACCCGCGTAAACACACAAATCCATCGCAAATGCTTAAAATGACGTCAATAACTTTTCGTCCAGTTCGTAAAATAAAAAATTGAAAATTATTATGGAAATAAAAATGCCCAAACGTAAACTAGGAAATGGTGGCCTTGAAGTTTCTGCCATTGGCCTCGGCTGTATGGGCATGAGTTTCTCTTATTATCCGTTCCCTGAAAAGAAGGATGCCATTCATCTTATCCATCAGGCCATCGAACAAGGCGTTGATTTTTTTGATACGGCTGAAGTATATGGCCCTTACACCAACGAAGAATTGGTAGGAGAAGCACTCGCACCGCATAAAGGCAAGGTTGTAATCGCTACAAAGTTTGGTTTCAATATTCAGGATGGAAAAATGAGTGGCGCTGATAGCCGACCCTCAACCATCAGGCGAGCCGTTGAAGGTTCTTTAAAAAGGCTAGGCGTTGAAACCATCGACCTGTTGTATCAGCATCGGGTAGATCCTAATGTACCGATTGAAGAGGTTGCCGGCACGGTGAAAGAGTTGATCAAAGAAGGGAAAGCTAAATATTTTGGTCTTTCGGAATCAGGCGCTGCTACAATTCGCAAAGCACATGCGGTGCACCCGGTGGCCGCGTTGCAAAGTGAATACTCTCTTTGGACGCGTCAACATGAAAAGGAGATTATCCCCACGATCGAAGAGTTGGGTATCGGCCTTGTTGCATTCAGTCCTCTGGGCAAAGGGTTCCTCGCAGGAAAAATGAATGAGACCACTACGTTTGCCGATGGGGACATCCGAAAAGTTCTTCCGCGTTTCACTGATGAAGCACGTATTGCTAATCAAGCGTTGATTGACTTGCTCAGTACCTTCGCGACCAAAAGAAAAGCAACACCCGCTCAGATAGCCCTTGCATGGGTGCTCGCGCAAAAGCCCTGGATTGTACCTATTCCGGGAACGACCAAACTGCATCGCCTGACGGAAAATATTGGCGCGGCTGCCGTTCAACTTACTGTGGATGAACTTCAAGAAATTGAAGAGGCTTCGGCTCAAATAAAGATTATAGGCACTCGCTACACCGAACAAATGGAGAAATCTACGGGATTGTAAAAAGAATTGTAAGTGTTCTATTGATAAATTCGTTCGTATAAGATTTTGTTTGTTAATTCTATTGGAGTTGGTAATTTAGACATTGGTAGTGCTGATTGTTGAATTTTAAATTTTAAAGATCATGGCACAAACACTTCTGAGTACTTCCATCAACAGACGTTCCTTTCTAAAAACTTCTTCCCTTGCGGGAGGTGGTTTGCTGCTTAGCTTCAGTTGGTTGGCGGGTTGCGAATCCAATCCGAAGGACGCAATGGCCATGCCCGAAGATTGGTTTGAATTAAATGGCTATTTGAAAGTTGGAGAAAACGGTGTGGTCACGATTGTGTCACCGAATCCCGAAGGTGGGCAGAATGTAAAAACCTCAATGCCGATGATCATCGCTGAAGAACTCGATGTGGATTGGAAAAATGTGGTCGTTGAACAAGCGCCTTTGAATACAGAATTGTTTAAACGTCAATTTATTGGTGGCAGTCAGGCGATCCATTTGGGTTGGAAGAGTCTTAGAATGGCGGGTGCAACTGCACGACAAATGCTCAAACAGGCTGCGGCACAATCATGGAAGGTTTCGGTAGATGAAATCACTACAGAGTCCGGCACACTGGTTCATAAAAAAAGTGGCAAGTCAGCCGGTTATGGTGAGATGGCTTCTGCGGCAGCCAAGAGCGAGATGCCTAAGGAGGTGAAGTTAAAAGTCGGAAAGGATTTTAAGCTCATCGGTACCTCTCGGAAGAATGTTGACGGAAAAAAAATTGTGACCGGAAAGCCCCTTTTCGGTATCGACACCAAACGTGACGGCATGCTCATTGCGATGATCGTGCATCCTCCGGCATTTGGCATGACCTTAAAATCCATAGACGACTCATCCGCTAAATCGATGCCGGGAATCAAAGACGTCTTCGCGGTTAAGTCAATGAATGATGATTACGAAAGACAATATTTCGATACGTGTACCTTCCCTGAAGTAGTAGCCGTTGTCGGCAACAGTACCTGGGAAGTGTTGAATGCGAAGAAAGCGCTAAAGATTGAGTGGATGCCCTTTTCAAATCATACCATCCAGCGAAATGCCTTTGGAAGTAAACAGACGGTAGAGATTCCTTCAGGGCTGGAGAACACCACCGACCATGACACCGCAATGACGCAGATGATGGCAAGACCCGCAAAGGTTGCACGCAGGGACGGCAACCCCGAGGCAGCGTTCAAAAAGGCAGCAAAGATTATTGAGCGCACCTACACGGCTCCGTTCCTTGCGCACAATTGCATGGAGCCGATGAACTTTTTCGCTCATGTAACTGCGGACAAAGCAGAACTGGCGGGGCCACTTCAAAAACCGGAGTTCACAGAGAAAGCCCTTTCCGCACGGCTCGGAATGCCGCTGGAAAAAATTGATATCAAGATGACCCGTTTGGGTGGTGGATTCGGTCGCAGATCATATGCACATTGGCTGTTGGAAGCAGCACTCATTTCACAAAAAGTGAATGCTCCTGTTAAACTCATTTACACGCGTGAAGATGACATGACTTCAGGCGTCTATCGCCCCACGTACAGTGCTATCTATCGTGCGGCTTTGGATGCCAATAATAACCTAATTGCTTTCTATGTAAAGGCAGGAGGAATTCCAGAGAGTCCGCTCCACGCCAACCGCTTCCCGGCAGGGGCAGTGGATAATTATCTTGCCGAGGATTGGTCTATCAACTCTAATATTACGGTGGGTTCATTCCGTGCGCCCCGGTCAAATTTTATCGCGGGTGCAGAGCAGTCCTTTCTCGATGAAGTAGCAGAGGCCGCGGGGAAAGATCCGATCACTTTTCGGCTTGAACTTTTAGACCGTGCCTTGAAAAATCCAGTGGGCAAGGATAACGATTACGAAGCAAAACGTTATGCCGGAGTGTTGGAACTGGTGCGTGAAAAATCAGATTGGGCGAATGCAAAACCCAACGTCCATCGAGGGGTTGCGGCCTACTTCTGTCACGATACGTATGTGGCTCAAGTGCTTGAGCTTACTCTTGAAAAAGGTAAGGCCGTTGTGCCAAGAGTATGCTGCGCGATTGATTGCGGCATTGTGGTAAATCCGGATGCAGCTACTAACCTGGCGGAAGGCGCTATTGTAGACGGCATTGGCAACGCCTTATTTGGCGCGATGACGTTCAAAGATGGTGTTCCGGAAAAGAACAATTTCGACACGTATCGCATGATCCGACATCGCGAAGCACCAAAATCGATTGACGTTCATTTTGTTCAAAATGACATCGACCCAACAGGGATGGGCGAGCCGGCATTTCCACCTGTTTTTGGAGCGCTAGCGAACGCTATGTACAAGGCCACCAACAAGCGACTGTATGCCCAGCCCTTTCAACAAGCAATGGCGCCAACAGCATCACGGATGTGATTCATAAAGAAACACTACGCACTGAATTGTTTGTGTTGTCTCACCCGCATCCCGACTCTTCCCAATCAAATCCTGCCTCGATGCGGCCATGACGCAGCACTGGATTTGTGTGATGATTAAGAGGATCCTTCCATTGATGTCAGCACAGTGATATGGTGGTATCTTTGAGGGAATCGTTTTTTTTATTTGAATTTTGCTTCCGTGAAAAAATTCTGTTACCGACTTCTTCAAGGTGTTAAAGTCAAGGGACATGAGCAATACAAAAGCGATCTCGCCCGGTTTGTCAGCAAGGTTTATATCAAAGAAAATGAAGTGGTGCGGCAAGGGCAGTTGCTCTTTGAAGTGCAGTGCTAAAGCATCACCTATAATTGTTCACGCTGATTCTCTTCTTCTTGTTTTCCTTAAACTTGTTAATTACCTGTTGCACACTAACCTGTAAAGAGCAACATTTACCTCAAGGTCTCCGGCAGGGATCGGAAAATAAATTTTAACTTTTAAAACAAAAATTATGGAAAGTTTAGGATTGGCTAACTTGGAATTAGATGAAATTCAAAAATTTGAATGACAATCTACACAGGTCTATTCAACTCATTTCCATGCGGTTGATGCGAGAACGTGGCAAGACGGCAATACTGATTGCTCATCGATTAAGCTCTGTACAAAAAGCAGACAAGATTGTGGTTTTAGAGAACGGGAAAGTAGTAGAAGAAGGTAGTCATCACTCTTTGCTAAAGACAAAAAATCAGTATTATTCGTTGTGGAAAAGTCAATTCCCCGAGTTGGAGGCAACTTTGGTAGGGTAAGCATCCAAAGGTTCTTTAAATGCCTTTCTGGGCATCAAATTCAGCACTTGAAACATGGCTTTATCTTGAACCATTCCGGGGTTTGGTGTTGTCAAAAGTTTGTCGCCAGCAAAGATACTGTTGGCTCCGGCCATAAAGCATAAGGCCTGTTCTTCTAAGGTCATCCGAACCCTCCCGGCAGATAACCTAACCATTGCTTTCGGCATAATAATTCTAGCGGTGGCAATCATGCGTACCATCTCCCACACGGATACTTTTTCCTGGTCTTCCAAAGGCGTACCTTCTACTGGCACAAGCGCATTTACAGGAACAGATTCTGGATGTTCGGGCAGGGTAGCGAGTGTCAATAGCATACCGATGCGATCGTTCTCACCTTCGCCCATGCCGATGATTCCTCCTGAACAAACTGAAATTTTTGCTTCACGCACATGGTGCAAGGTGTCAAGTCGGTCTTTATAGTTTCGGGTCGTGATGATGTCGCCATAAAACTCTTCGCTGGTATCGAGATTGTGGTTGTAGGCATACAAACCAGCTGCTTTCAGTTTTTCTGCCTGCTCAGGAGTAAGCATTCCGAGGGTGCAACAAACTTCCATGCCCAAAGAATTTACGCCCTTGACCATGCCCAGCACTTTGTCAAAATCTTTATTGTCGCGCACTTCGCGCCAGGCTGCGCCCATGCAAAACCGTGTACTCCCCGCTTCTTTTGCTTCGATTGCTTTTCCGATCACTTCCTCCACTTCCAGCAACTTATGCACTTTCACTTCTGTGTGGTAACGCGCGGCCTGTGGGCAATACGCACAATCTTCCGGGCATCCGCCTGTCTTCACCGAAAGCAAGGTGCATACCTGAACCTCACGTGAATCATGATGCTGGCGATGAACGGTGGCAGCCTTATAAATTAAATCAAGGATAGGCGTATTGTAAATTTCCGTGATCTCTTCGCGGGTCCAGTTAGTACGGATCATTGTAAAAGTTGAGTGGATAAATAGTTTTAAATCGCGATGGCTCTATTTATACGAGAATTCGAAAGGCATTCGTGCCTGGGTTCCCCGGTAATGTTGTAGTCTCTTCAGTTGCTGCAGTGTCTGGTATCCTTCGCCCAATTCGTGTTGCAGAATTTTCGCATCCGCATTTTCTTCAAGTCCTTGAAGCCATTGCGCAAAAAAGTTCTTCTGTTTTGGGTAGAATTTAATTTTGTAGTCATCTCCGAGCCCTGCTTTTTGAGCAGCGATTCTTACAGCATCATCAAAGCCGCCAATAATATCGACCAGTCCTTTTTCTTTGGCCTGCATGCCAGACCAAACCCTACCGGATGCCACCTTTCTCAACTCATCAACTTGCATCTTCCTTCCGGCAGCAGCCTTAGCGGTGAAACCCTCATAAATTTTGTTGGTCTTCTTTTGCCAAATGGATTTTTCAACTTCAGTCAACGGCCGAGTAAAACTTACCAGATCACCCACCTCTCCTGTCTTCACTTGATCAAACGTAATCCCCACTTTTTTATCCAGGAAGCTGCTTAGATCAAACAACACACTGAATACCCCGATAGAACCAGTGATGGTGTTAGGTTCTGCCACAATGGTATCGCAGCCCATGGCCAGGTAATATCCGCCTGAAGCTGCATAGTTTGACATGGAAGCGATGATCGGTTTTGCTTTTGATGCCAGAATAACTTCGCGCCACATCACGTCCGAAGCAAGTGCACTACCGCCTGGCGAATTTATACGCAGCACAATGGCTTTTACTTTATCGTTGGTCCTGGCTTTGCGTAGCTCTTCTGCAAAAGTTTCCGAGCCAATTGATCCATCTTGCGCCTTGCCCGGAAGAATGTCACCCTCCGCAACTATTACCGCGATCTCGTTTTTAGAGGAAGATGAGGTGCTGAAGCTTTTCCTGTATTTGTTATACTTCACAAAAGTAATTTTGTCAGATTTGCCAATGCCCATTTTTAATCTTAATTCCGATTGCACCTGATCGTAATAAACCAACGAATCTATCAACTTATAGTCCTTCGCATCTTGCGGACTTACCACCAGCATTTGGCTTGAAATATTTTTTATCTTTTCAAGATCAATTTTTCTGCTTTCGGCAACCTCTTTGAGGGAAGTAGAATTTATTTCATCGATCAGTTCTTTCAATTGTAGGCGATTGGCATCGCTCATTTTATCTAAGAAAAAAGGTTCCACTGCGCTCTTAAAATCGCCCACCCTGAAAATCTCGGGCTTGATTTCTAATTTGTCGAATAACTTTTTGAAAAAACTGACTTCTACGGCCAGGCCATTAAACTCAATTTCGCCTTCCGGGTTGAGAAATACTTTATCTGCCGAGGAGGCGATGTAATAGGAAGCTTCGGAGTACATTTCGCTGTAGGCGATCACAAATTTTCCAGACTTTTTAAAATCTAGAATGGACTCCCTAATTTCCCTGGCGACTGCATATCCACCCTGAAAAACACTTACATCCAAATAAATCCCCCGAATGGCTTCATCGCTTTTCGCGTGAACCAGTGCTTTTTTTAGTTGAAGCAATCCAATTGCAGGATCATTTGCTCCGGGAAGAGGTAACCCTTCCAAAGGATCGTCCACTTCTAATTCTGTGATCCTGCCATCTATATTCAAATGTAATACCGAATTGTCTGCCACTACCACTTGGGCACTATCGGTAGAGAAGTTTGAGACTGCGGCAGAAAAAAAGGCAATCAAAATAAATACCAAGGCCACCATCGCCAATAGGGAACCCAGGCAGGAAGCTAAAAAGGTTTTAAAAAAATTCATTGGAAGGAAAATTAAGCGGCAAAAATACGCAAACGCGAACGGTAAATAAAAGGCCTTTACTTTTGGTGCACGCCAAATTAGGTTTCTACCTTATGCCTTCAAGCGATTAGTTAGTAAATTAGTAGTTCTTTGCGGGTCGTTCAGTAAAACCCCCTGATCAGCAGGGCCACAAGCTTCGTTATGAATCAAAAAAATATTTTTCTCTTATTGGGCAGTAATCTGAGTGATCGCGTTCTTTATCTTAGCCAATGCATCGATTCCATCAATAGCAATATTGGAAAGATTACGAAACAATCTAAAATTTATGAGACTGCACCATGGGGCAAATCCAATCAACCGCCTTTTTTAAATCAGGCATTACAAGTGGCGTCTACGTTATCGCCCGAAGGGCTATTGTCAGCGATCCATGCCATTGAACAATCCATGGGCAGAAGGCGAGCTGAAAAATGGGGCGAGCGAATAATCGACATCGACATTGCTTATTATGGTGACGCGATCATCCGTTTACCGGATCTCGTAATACCTCACGCACACCTTGCTGAACGAAGATTTGCGTTGATCCCGTTAACAGAAATCAGTCCTGATTTTATTCACCCAAAACTCCAAAAATCAAATGCTCAATTATTACTGGAATGCAAAGATGTGCTTCCGGTAAGGGAATTTATAGGCTAAACACCTCTGCAGAAGGAGCAATTTTCTTCACCAACCCTTGCAACACTTTTCCAGGGCCACATTCTATAAAGGTAGTGCCTCCATCTTTCACCATATTTTGAACGGATTGCGTCCAACGAACCGAGGAGGTAAGTTGATTAATCAAATTTTTCTTAATGGAGACCACATCAACAAAAGGTAGTGCATTCACATTTTGATACACCGGACAAAAAGGTTTTTCAAAATGAGTAGTTTCAATGGCAGTCGCCAGTTCTTCACGCGCGGGCTCCATGAGTGGCGAGTGGAATGCTCCGCCCACGGGCAAGGGCAACGCACGTTTTGCGCCTGCGGCTTTCATCTTTTCGCAAGCTATTTCAATTCCTTTCATAGATCCAGAAATCACTAATTGTCCTGGGCAATTGTAATTTGCTGCCACCACAATTTCCTCATTAATGCTTGCACATATTTCCTCCACAATTTTGTCATCAAGACCAAGGATGGCAGCCATAGTGGATGGATTCTTTTCACAGGCTTTTTGCATGGCCAGTGCCCGTTTGAATACCAATTTAAGCCCGTCTTCAAAAGACAATGCTCCGTTGGAGACCAAAGCTGAAAATTCGCCTAACGAGTGACCCGCTACCATTTCAGGTTTGTCTTGATCTTGTGTAATGGCTACCAATACAGAATGGATGAAAACAGCGGGCTGTGTGACTTTCGTTTGTTTCAACTCTTCGGCAGAACCGGTAAACATTATTTCAGTAATTGGAAAGCCTAGAATTTTATTGGCGGATTCAAATAATGATTTTGCTTTTTCGCTGGCCGCATAAAGTTCTTTGCCCATGCCGGTGAATTGAGCGCCTTGTCCTGGAAAGATAAATGATCGCATGATTTGTCCGTTAATTGTTATCTGTTAACTCTTAATGTTAATTCGTGAAAGTAGCAAAAAATATATACACGCAATATTCTTCCAAACCACTTTTAACTTATAACCATTCACAATTAACTGATCACTAGGTATCAGAGAAACCTACCGTTCAAATCAGGGGATGGCAACCAACATTTATCCTTTTTACCGAACCACCGATAGCGATTTCGGGAAATTAAATCGTAAACAGCATCCCTTATAAGGCGTGGAATAATTTTAAACGAATAAAAAATCGGCCAAAGCCCATTCAGGCCTTTACAAATTTCTAATACGGCATCACTTTTCAAAAAAATGCTCTCATTTTTGATCAGCACAATTGTTTTTAGAAGATCTTCATTAATTCCTCTTTCCGATAAAGTCCGTTTCGCAAAATCGGATTGTAAAGAAGCAAATTTGAATTCTTGTTTGTGGTCATATTCAATTGTAAACCGAACAGAAGCACTGCACAGATTGCACACCCCGTCAAACAAAATGATTTTCATTACCGCATGATTACCACCCACCCTTTGAGTGTTCGGTTCTGTTTTTTAGGGTCAACCACATCAAACACCACGTTGGCCACATAATAATAGGTGCCTGCATCCAGATCGCGCCCTGCATTGTCTTTCCCGTTCCAATCAATGTAGATCGTGTTCTCACCACCCGATTGATAACTGTAGACCTCCTTGCCCCATCGGTTATAAACCTTAAATGCCACACCAAGCACAAAACGTGCACAATTGTTTCTGAGAACTTGTACCTGAGCACTATCCAATTGCGAGCAAGGGGTGATACCATTCTCTCCTAAATTCCTCAGGCTGTAAGCGCTGAAGACCTCATTGCATTTGTCGCCATTTGGAGTGAATACGTTTGGCAGCACGTAATTGGGACAGTTGTCAAAACAGAAAGTGTCGCTCATTGCGCTTTCATTGCCCGCCAGGTCAACAGAAGAAACCTGATAGCACATTGCATACGAGGCCAAGCCAGACTGAATGTAAAAGGTATCCAAGACAAGGGGAGCGATCAATGTAAATGGTTTGCCTACAGACGGTGACGCATATACATTATAGCCTTTTATGTAGGGATTGCAACTGGCACTAGTCGGTGGTTTGTTCCACTTAACCAAGTTGCTATAGTTCCCCTGACCCTGCTGACCAATTAAAGGGCAGGTCGTGTAAGTGCTGCAATCTATACCTGTAACTGCCAACTTAGGGGCGCATGGTGCAAGTTGGTTATCTGGAATGGTGCAGGTGATCTCCGAGAAATTATTCAACGGAGATTTTATTTGCGGGTTTCCGTAAGAGCCCCGCGTCATCACTGCATAACAATAATTTTGTGCAACCACTAATGGGGTACTGTTGTACTGCCCTGAGTCCAGATACATAAATGATGTTAATGCATTGACGTCAACACTATCTATTAAGACGAGGTCTTTGATTTTGGTGGCTCCGCTCCCGCCTCTGTAAATCAAGTGCCTTGGATATTGTAGGGTGTTGTTAGACCACGGCACCGTGGCATTCCAGAAGAGCTGGATTTGTTTGAAAATGGGTTTAAGTGAGAGTTGCACAGACGAGGCCACCGCTGAACTGTCTACGAAATTACCATTGTTGGCAAAAGCCACCACTCGGTAGTAATACACATTTGGATATTGGCTGTTCACCAAATTATCAACGTAGGTGGTGTCTTTGATAGGCCCTGGAGACGGGCCTGGGGGGCTGACATCCTTAAATCCGCTAACGGAATTTGAGTTGTTCCTAAAAACCCTATAGGTGTATGGGGGCGGAAACTGTGAGGTACTGGCCTGGTAAGGAGGCCTCCATTTTACGGTTATCTGGCCTACTTGCCTATCTGTAACATCCACAGTCACATTGGTTACTACGGGGGCGTCAGCGATAATCGGGGGAACACATATCTCTTGAGAAACGATACTGGGCACGGAGCTTCCAGACGTGAGTGAAACAGAAGTAACTAGACGATAACAATATTTTGCCCCAGGGGCAAGCCCTTTGTCTAAATAGGAAGTGGAGCCAACCGGAATTTGTGCAATCATAGTATAGCCTGCACTTTCTGGCATACCTGTAACACAGTTAGGTGGTGTGAAAGGGTTGCTATCCACCCTCCGCCATATTTGGATTAGTGATCCTGAGGAAACACCAGCGCAACTTGCGGAGTACAATTGCCAATTTAATTGAGCCGACCGCTGCCCGGGATTAACGGTAGCGGAAATCCATAAAGGTGGAGGGGCAACCACTGTAATATTCCAGGTGCCAAAGGTGGCCAAAGGGGGCGCTCCATTGTCTGTTGCCTTGAAAACCACTTGATAAGGCTCCTGAGCCACATCATTGCAATCCGTTTGCCAATTGAAATGGAGTTGCGCTTGCTGAATAGAACTAAATGTAGGTTGCCAAATCGGGTTGGTATAGGTTGAAGGAGGCGTATAAGTGGCGCCAAGACTAAATACCTGCGAGTAGGCCTGAATGTTAACACTATCACCAATTCCACCGGCACCACTTGAAGGGCTGCCATCCGGATCAGTAGCGATCACCAACCCCTTCACCAAAGCCCCCGCTACCACACATGTATCATGCGGTACCGTAATTAATGGTCGCTTATTATTACAATTCTGGATAATGATTTGCATATCCCTTTCCACATAGCCCAACGAGTACCATTGACCAAAGCGCTTTCGCCATTCTGTGATAAAAAAAGCAATATTGTATTCCCCCGCTTCGCCTGGGGCATCCCATGTGATGGTACCCGTAGTGGCATCGATAGCAAATATAGGCGGGCCTGTGCCATCTTCTCTTACATCCGGATAAGGCAAGTTAATTTGAGTGTAAAACTTTTTTGCATCCGGAACCTCATACCCACTCACAGGCACTCCAGATGTAAAATTGCCCGTAGCATCGTAAACTCCACCTTGCTGGGGCACATAAAGTGAATAGGAAAGGCTGTCGCCATCAGGATCGTAGGCGCCCGGGTTGTGTGTCCATCTCACTCCGGTACAGCCTTCATCAATAGGTGGCACAAGCAAAATTGGAGGACGATCGCAGCCCAGCAACGGAGCGATGGTTATCTGTGTTTGTATAAAAAATGGTGTTTCCACCGAATTTGACATGTTTAACACACCATCATTTCGGTTTTGCTCATAATAGGTAATTGTATAAGTTCCTGGCCCTGGAAAGGTGTGGTTTACAGGATAATTAACGTACCCAACTCCGCCATTATCCACTTGCGCTATAATGGGCGGATTAGGGACTCTACTCGTAACTAATGTCGTACCATCACCAAAATTTAGCGTACCTCCTCCAAATACAACGGTTACAGTAGGCGGATCTACCCGAGTGTAAACATTCAAATGAATGGTATATTGTAGGCTTCCGCAATTGTTTAGCACAACCGTAATATCCCCAGCTCTCAAATGGGTAGCCTTTGCTTTTGGTAAAGCAATCAGGGTGAACAACAGCAAAGAAAAGTAAAATCGAATGGTCATTAGCCGGCACAAAGAAAATCTGTTCCCAAAAATAGTATATTATGATTAAAAACTATTGGCCAGTGGGAAATGGCCTTAGTTCAATGTTAATAGTTTTGATAGTAAACGATAAATGGATTTATTTATTTGATTTTAAAAATCTGTAATCCAATTTTAATCATCTTTGACGTATGCGAGTAATAGGCGAAATCCCCCATCCGGAAATAAAAATTACAATATTCCACTGGAACAACCGGTACCTCATCAAATTGGAGGCGGGTCTTTTTGAACAAACCTATAAAATCCATGAATATGATGTTGCCGCTGAAGCGGATGTCAAAAAAATCGTGACTGATGAATTTCTGAAAGGGGTCATTGAGCGATTTAACCAAATGGCGGATAGTCTTCATCGGTCGTTGGCCAATCTTTAGTTGATATTCTTTTGTTTCTGGCACGAGTGGGTAGATAAACACATTTTGTGATTGATGGCGAGTAGTTTAACTTTGATGTCCTTGTTTGAACAGTTGGATGGAAATCATAGAAGAAAAGAAAAATAAAACCAAGAAATACAAGCCGATCCTCGATCGCATCCCCGACTGGCCAGTATATCAGCTAAGCCAAAACCGGAAGGAATTTATCGAGGAAGTTACTTGTAAAGCGATTGAGCGAATCCATGAACTTCGGCCCTTGTACACCAAATTGATCGAGGACCTTCAAACTTCTGCTTTACGCGAACAGAACCGTATTAAACGGAACAGATGGCGCGTTGACCCAAAGGATGACAGTCAATTCTGGTTAACCGTTAAAAATGAACTCGCTGAGCTTAATGCTCAATATACAGCGGCTGTACACCCTCAGGTGGATGAAATATTGAAACGTATTGTCCATCGCTATGCTTCTGAAATCGCGGGTAACTTTAAGCCAAACAGTTATCGGTTTGCTAGCAGTGTGATCAAATTTTGGTTTGCCAGGTTGTTAAACGGAGCGCGGGTAAAGAAATTCGGTGCTTTTTTCAGAAATAAATACTCTCTACGCGATAAGATTCATATTGTAGGAAAAGTAAGGATGATTCGGAATTTGGCGCGAAAGGGAACAGTAGTAATGGTGCCAACGCATTTCAGCAACCTCGATTCTATTTTAATTGGCTGGGTTATTCATGCTATGGGCTTACCTGCCTTTATTTATGGGGCGGGGCTTAATCTTTTCAATATCAAGATTCTCGCCTACTTTATGAACAGTCTTGGGGCTTATAAAGTGGATCGGAGAAAAAAGAACCTGCCCTATCTGGAGACACTAAAAATGTATTCCAACCTGGCGATACAAAAAGGAGCCCACAGTTTGTTTTTTCCTGGCGGTAGGCGTTCGCGTTCTGGAATGCTGGAAAAGGAATTGAAATTAGGCTTATTAAGTACGGCCATTGAGGCACAACGCTCCTTGTACAATTCGGAAGCAAAGCCCAGAAAAATATTTGTCGTTCCGGTTTCACTCAATTATCATTTTGTGCTTGAAGCACCCGACCTAATTGAAGACTATCTTCAAGTAAAAGGCAAAAACCGCTATTTTCCAGAAGAGGACAAATACGGTAGTTTTCAAATGATCAAATTTCTGATTAAATTTTTCGGCAATCGATCAAACATATCTGTATCCATTGGGCCAGGACTTGATGTGATGGGCAACTATGTGGATGAGGAAGGGAATAGTTTAGATGCTCATGGCCGGATCATTGACACGAAAGATTATTTTATGAACAGCGGTGAAATCACTGTTGATCGTCAGCGCGAAGATGAATACACGCGGATGCTGAGCCACCGGATCGTTTCTGAATTTCATAAAATCAATCGGGTATTTGCCAGCCATCTCGTCTCGTTTATTGCGTTTGAAATGTGGCAAAAAAAATATCATCAATTGGATTTATTCAACCTGCTGCGTTTACCAGAAGAAGACTTGGAGATTGATTATGAAGAATTCAAAACGGTTTTCAAGCGGCTTAGGACGCAAGTTTATTTGATGAAAGAAAAGGGTAAAATTAACTACGCTTCCCACCTGAAAGGCCAAACTAATCTAGTCATTAGCCGAGGTATTGACAACGTGGGCGTTTTTCATTTAAATCGACCGGTACTCAAAAACAAAAAAGGAAATATCATTACGAAAGATTTGTCGCTACTCTATTATTATCACAACCGACTGGTTGGCTATGGCCTTGAGCAATTTATCTGAGCAGCCGGTCGGAGTCATTGGTGCGGGTCATTTCGGCACAGTCATCTCAAATATGCTGGCGCAAAACCGCAAGGTCTTGCTCTACGCCCGTAGCCTTGAAGATGTCATCCGAATCAATAAAAGTCGTGAACACTTAGGCTACGCGATACATGAAAGAGTAGAGGTCATCAATGACATGGCTCGACTTGCACAGGAGTGCGAAGTCATTTTTCCAATCGTTCCCTCGCAGCATTTTCGCGCGATGATGAAAAATCTAGCCCCCCATCTTCATCCTTACCATATGCTCATTCACGGAACCAAAGGGTTCGATATTACCTTGCCGGGCGGGCAAACTATTGAAACCGTCCAACAACTCGACCGCAGCGTGGTAAAGACCATGAGTGAGGTGATTCAGGAGGAAAGTGTGGCCGTTAGAATTGGATGCTTGGCCGGGCCCAATCTTAGTCGGGAGTTAGCGCTTCGCCAACCAGCTGCAACCGTAGTGGCGAGTCACTTCAATGAGGTGATCCAAACCGGAAAAAGATTACTCAAGTCCGATCGGTTTCAGGTCTATGAAAACAGTGACATTGTCGGTGTCGAGATTGCCGGAGTACTTAAAAATATTATCGCCATCGCTTCCGGTGCATTGAGCGGCCTGGGATTTGGTGAGAATGCAAAAGGGCTTTTGATCAGCCGAGGAGCAGTGGAAATGGTTTACCTAGGCCGCGCACTCGGTGGCGATACCAAAGCATTTTTGGGCGTAGCGGGAATTGGCGATCTGGTCACCACTTGCAACAGTCCGATGAGCCGTAATTTCACGGTAGGGTATCGACTAGCCAAGGGAGAAAAATTGAAGGATATTATTGAAGACATGAAAGAAGTAGCCGAAGGGATAAACACGGTTCGCATTGCAAAGAAATGCGCTGACCACTACAAAGTCAGGGCATTGATCACAGACCGCCTGTATAAAGTGCTGTTTGAAGGACTTACCGTAGAAGAAGCACTTGAATTTTTAATGCGCTATCCACTGAATGTAGATATCGATTTTATCTAAAGACTTAATCTTCTCTGCTAGAAGGAATCTTAAACAAAAACGGAGCTAATTTTGGTGGCCGTCTCTTCGAATTCTTTTTTCGATAATTTCAATTTAGGATTCGCAAAATTGATATCGTGCATTGTGTTCATAGGCACCAGGTGCAGGTGGGCATGGGGCACTTCAAAACCAATTACGGCCACCCCGACTCTTTTGCAATGGGTCACATTTTTTATCGCAACAGCAACCCGTTTAGAAAAAACCATCATCAGGGAGAGTGAGGTTTCATCCAGATCGAAAAAATAATCCTCTTCCAGTTTAGGAACAATTAACGTGTGCCCAACAGCTAAAGGGTTGATATCCAAAAAAGCAACAAACCGATCATCTTCTGCTACGATGTGGGCAGGGATTTCACGTTCAATGATTTTTGTAAATATCGATTTCATAAAACGATCACCCTAACTTCCAATATTTGTGATTTCAAACTCCATTTCACCTGCTGGTGTTTTAATTTTTGCGCTATCACCTTTTTTCTTGCCCAACAAACCCTTGCCGATAGGCGATTGTGTCGATATCTTTCCCGCCTTCAAATCTGCCTCTTCTTCGCTCACCAACATATACGTAACTGACGCCCCGTTCTTTTTATTCTTGATGGTAACTTTGGAAAGGATCGAAACGAATGAGGTATCAATTTTTGACTCATCAATTAAACGGGCGTAGCTCATCAGCTCTTCAAGTTTGGCGATCTTCGCTTCCAGATGTCCTTGCGCATCTTTTGCTGCATCGTATTCTGCATTCTCACTTAAGTCGCCTTTGTCACGCGCCTCTGCAATTTGTTTGGCTATGTCTGACCGGCCTTTTGATTTTAAAGTAGCCAGTTCATTAGTGAGTTTCTCAAGACCCTCTTTTGTATAGTAAGAATTTTTTTTACCCATAGCAACTATTGTTACTCATTTTATTTTCAATATGTCCTAAAAAATAAACAACGGCTTCCATGCAGAAGCCGTTGTTGTGAGGTTGCAAAGTTAAGTCTTTAAATCACTTCTGCAAAATTAACTACCTACCAATTCCGGAATGATTTCCTTCACTTGTTCCATAAGTTTGTCATCAAACAAGGCAAGGTATAAGGTCTTTGCCTTGGCGAGTTGATCGATCGTTAATCCTTTTGTGCCCCGGAGATCAGCCTTGTACAAGCTTGCGTTTTCAAAATCTGCACCCATCAAATAACTATTTTGGAGGTTCGCCTCCATAAGATAGGCGTTTTTAAAATTTGTCTTAATCAGAAAGGCATTTTCAAAATTGGCTTTGATGAGAAAAGCATCTTTGAAATTAGCACCACTGGCATACGCTCCTTTTAAAAGGGCTTGGTTCAGGTTTGAGTTTTCGAAAATGGTTTGGTTGAGGCGGGTATTCTCCAAATTTATTTCTATCAGGGATGAATTGGAAAGATTTGCCGAATTAAGATTAGAGGCGCTTAAATTTACGTGGCTTAAGTTTGTGCGTGAAAGGTGGCAGTTCACTAAATTGATCTCATAAATTTTATGGCGATTTAATCGTTTAATATTACCCACGGTACGAAACGCGGCCTCTTCCGATTCCCACAAACGAAAGTCATCAATCTCATCTTTGTATGTTCGGATTCGCTGACGAACTTCTCCATTTTGGTTTAACCAAAAAATCAAAATACCTATCACCGCAATATCGAAAATCATGCCGTGGGCTTCTGCCAACACTTGCCCCCAAAAATTATGAAATTCGTTGATGTAATAATTTAGACTCAAGGTGATCACCAAAATGGCCACAAGTAATAAAACAATAGCACTGGTGAGTAACGGTTTTTCAACCACCTCATCAAACTTGTCTCTTAGTCTTTGCTTTATACTTCTCTTTTCTTTCACGTTACCCGAAAATAAACAAATTCAACTTATTGAATTAAAAAACCAAAAGTAGTCATACCCTCAACCTTAAACACTTCACTTTAGCAACGAATATTACATCCGTTGGCGGGTTGGCTTAAATCAATACCTGAACAGTCAAAAAATAAATGGTGAGACCCAATAAGTCGCTCGTGGTTGTTATGAATGGCCCTGATGCTAGGGCCGGATTGAAACCTAATCGATTGATAATCATGGGTGTAATTGTTCCTACAAAAGAGGAGAATAAAACCACGCAAAAAAGAGCAAAGGAAACAATTAAGGAAAGCTGATGGTTGCTGAATAACAGGTAGGTTGAGCCCAAAACGATTAAAGAAAGTAACAAGCCATTGAGAAGTGCTACACTAAAAACTTTTACAAGGCGTTTCCCGATGCCCTCTTCAACGTAACCTGGGCTAACCAAACTCTGAACCACCAACCCAGAAGATTGGATGCCCACATTTCCACCAGTAGCTTGAATGAGCGGAACAAAAAATGCAATTGCCGTAACTTTTGCCAGCTCATGTTCAAAGAAACCCATAAACCTTGCACTCAGCATTCCACCAAAAATACCGATCAGCAACCACGGTAACCGGGCGCGCACATTTTTCCAAAGGCTATCATCTTCCTCCACATCTTCGGTAATACCGCTCATCAGCTGGCGTTCCTCCTCGGCTTGTTCTGAAATCACATCCACTACATCATCTATGGTAATGCGACCAACCAATTGGCCTTGCACATTAACAACGGGTACCGACTCCAAATCATATTTCCTCATGATCTCTGCCACTTCTCGATCTTCCATGTATGTTTCCACCGAAACAATGTCATCGTCATAGATATCTTTGATCAATGTTTTAGAATCGCTCAATATCAATTCTTGAAGCGCCACCCGACCCAGCAACCTTTCATTTTCATCCACTACCCAAACGGCATATAGTTTGGTGACACTTTCCGCTTGCTTCCTTATTTCCTCAATGCACTCCACGACCGTCCAATTCCAATGCGCCTTTATCAATTCTTTGGCCATCAGACCGCCTGCCACGTTTTCGTCATAGCGAAGAAGATCGATCACTTGCAGTTTCAGATCGGAATCCAGGTTAGCAATAATCTCTTCACTGGTTTTGATGGGCAATTCATTTAGAATATCAGCCGCGTCATCCGAATCCAATAAGTTGACAATAGCCGTTAACTCTTCGCTCGAATAAATGGAAAGAAAATTTTTCCGAGCATCGGAGTCCATATCTTTGATGATCTGCGATTGGACTTGCAATGAAAGCAAATCAAGAACATATTTAGACTCCTCACTTGAAAATTCATAGAGCAAAGAAGTAATATCAACAGGGTTTACTTCCTCCAGCGAAGTGTAGACAAAATCCCCATCGTGCTCATCCAGGGCTTGCTGAAACCGGTCACGGAATTCTTTAGTCAGCTCAAATTCTGCAAATTCATTCACCGGCATGTTCTATTTGAAAAGTAAGCGAGATAAAATCATTTACACTCAATTGTTCGGCTCTTAAATCCATAAAGGCATGGGATAAAATTGAGCCTGGCAAATTTAGAGGTTTGAGCGCATTGCGCAAGGTTTTCCTCCGGTTTTGAAACCCTTGCTTGACAACCTTCTGAAACAAAGCTTCATCGCATGGAAGTTTTTCTCTTTCATTCCTTTTCAAACGGATTACCGCTGACATCACTTTGGGCGGTGGAAAAAAAACACCAGGTGGAACTTTGAAGAGAAACTCAATGTCGTAGTACGCCTGCAAAAGAACGCTCAAAATACCATAGGTTTTGCTTCCCTTCTTTTCAGCTATACGTTCGGCCACTTCCTTTTGCAACATGCACACCACTTGCGTGACCTGATCCCTGTGCTGAAGCGTTTTAAAAAAAATTTGTGAAGAAATATTGTATGGAAAATTCCCAATGATATAAATGGGCTGCTGAGTCAAAGTGGACAAATCCATGCGCAAAATATCATCTTCTCTTATTTTATCGGCAACATCCGAATACTGTTGCTTAAGATAAGCCACCGCCTCGCGATCAATCTCGACCATGTATAAATCCACATCCGGTTTAGCCATTAAAATTTTTGTGAGCACTCCTGTACCCGGACCGATTTCCAAAACAAAATTTTTTCCATTCGGCAATTCCAGCGCATTCACAATCTTTGCGGCTATATTTTGGTCTTTGAGGAAATGCTGACCAAGGAATTTTTTAGGACGAACCATTGCTATTCAAAAAATCAAAATTGAACATTCAATATCGAATTAACTAACTTGCGCCAACTAGAAACTATTCAATGACATCCGCCCCCACAACAGATAAGCCACGCATCGGCATCACACTCGGTGATCTAAACGGAATCGGTACCGAGGTAGTGATCAAAGCACTAGCCGATAGCCGTCTCCTTTCAATTTTAACTCCGGTCATCTACGGCTCTACCCGCGCCCTTTCGTATTACCGGAAACTGATGGATCTTGAAGAATTCAATTACAGTCAGGTAAAAACAAAGGGACAATTCTTTGCTAAAGCAATCAACGTGGTAAATTGTTGGGAAGATATGATGGAAATAAATCCAGGCCAACCTTCCCGGGTAGCTGGCAAAGCGGCTCTCCTGTCTTTAAACAAAGCCGTTGAAGAATTGAAAGAAGGATTGATCGATGCGATGGTAACTGCACCCATAGACAAAAATACCATTCATGGAGATGAGTTTCCTTTCAAAGGACATACTGAATTTCTGACCGAGGAATTCAAGGCTGGGGAAAGCCTGATGTTGCTTGTAGGAAACAGTTTGAAAATCGGATTGGTAACCGAGCACATTCCTGTAAAAGATATTGCCAGTCATATTACCCGTGATCGCGTGGAATTAAAAATTCGCTTGCTAGAGCTCACCTTAAAGAATGATTTTAATATCAGCAAGCCAAAGATTGCCGTCTTGGGGCTAAATCCACACGCGGGGGATGAAGGATTACTAGGAACTGAAGAACAAGAAATTATCAAGCCAGTAATTGACGAATTAAAAACTAAAGGTAAGCTAATAATGGGGCCTTTTCCTGCCGATGGTTTTTTTGCCTCGGGCCAACACTTCAAATTTGATGCGGTTCTTGCCATGTATCATGACCAGGGCTTAGTGGCGTTTAAAGCGATCGACTTTGAAAGCGGTGTGAATTTTACCGCAGGCCTTCCGATCGTACGCACTTCACCTGACCATGGAACCGCCTATGCCATTGCAGGGAAAAATCAAGCAGATGAAAGCTCCATGCGCCAAGCAATCTATTTGGCGTGCGATATCATAAAACATAGAAAAGAGGCAGCTAAGACTGTTTAGCGAAAAGTGTGGCATTTCGGCTTAAAGCGCATTTTTAAGATACGAAGGAGTTTGTACCTTTGAATAAAGTAAAAGTTTAAATGGACATCGTTACAAAAAAACAGCTCAATATCTTAATCCAATTAGCGGAAGCCGACAAACACTTTGCGCAAGCCGAAAGGGACATGATATTTAAAATTGCTAAAGAGCGTAATTATTCAGACGAAGATGTTAATCTACTAATCAAAAACCCGGAATCTATAGGAACCTTGGGTGCGCTTTCCAACGACCAAAAATTTGACTACCTGATTGCGTGTATTCGATTGATCTTTGTAGATCATAAAATCTTTGAAAGTGAGCTAATATTTGTGAAAAGCATAGCTATTAAACTGGGGTTCAAGAAAAGCGTAGTTGAGTACCTAATCGAGAATTTTGACAAAAAGTCCTCTAAAGAGTTAAAATCGATGGTTTTAATCGAATATCTTTGATTCCTTCCAATTTCCCACTATCCACTTTTAAAAAACAGCGTAGGATTGCCATATATCCGGCAAAACGTGATAAATTTGCCGTCTTAATTTTAAGAACCTTGAATGGCAAGGGATTTTAGTGTTGGCGTACTTGGTTTAAGCAGAGGTATTCACCAATTTGATTTTCAACTTGGGAATGACTTTTTTGAGAAGTATGGTCAAGAGGTTATAGGAAAGGGTGATTTTGAAGCTCATGTGTCCCTTGACAAAAGTGAAACGTTCATTGAAGCTGATTTTAAGATTAAAGGAAATGCTTTGTTGATTTGTGATCGGAGTCTGGATGAGTTTAACCATCCTATTTCTATTTCAAAACAAGTCGTTTTCAAATACGGAGAAGAAGAGAAAGAAGTCAGCGAAGAAATTATTATCATTACGCATGATCAGCAAAAAATAGATGTTGGTCAACTGATGTACGAATTTATAGTATTGGAAATACCAATAAAAAAGCTTCATCCCAGGTTTCAGTTAGAGCCCGAGGACGATACAGAAGGAAAGGTCATTTATTCCTCCTCTACAACACCAGAAGAAGAGATGATCGATCCAAGATGGGAAATGTTAAAAAAGTTAAAATAGAATCAATAAATTTAGGTTATGCCAAATCCAAAACGAAAAACCTCGAAGACCCGCAGGGATAAAAGAAGGACACATTACAAAGCCGTTGCAAAAGCACAAGCGGTATGCCCCACTACAGGAGAACATCATTTGCCCCACCGCGCCTTTTGGCATGAGGGCAAATTATTCTTTAAAGGAAATGTGGTAATGGAAAAAGAAGTATTGGCATAAGCGCCATGCCTGATTTTTTGAGAATCATTTTTTTTTCAAAACCGATTGACTTCACTAAACTAACTGTGCAGTTGAATTAACTTTCTCATTAGTAATACCCGATTGAATTTCAGTCGGGTCTTTTTATTTTTAAAGGTCGGCAGAAGATTATGAATAAGCTAAGGGCAGCCATTACGGGAGTAGGCGGATATGTTCCAGACTATATCCTTACTAATAAAGAATTGGAAACCATGGTGGATACCAATGACGAGTGGATTACCACTCGAACAGGAATTAAGGAACGCAGAATTCTAAAGGGTGAAGATCAAGGTGTGTCCGTAATGGGCATTGCCGCAGTGAAAGACATGCTGGCCAAAACCAAAACTGACCCTAAAGAAATTGATTGTATCATCTTTGCCACGGTTACTCCCGATCTTACCTTTCCTGCTACAGCAAATATTGTTGCCTCAGCGGTGGGTGCAACCAATGCCTTCAGTTTTGATTTAGCGGCTGCATGTTCCGGGTTTCTTTACGGTCTTAATACAGGAGCAAGTTTCATCCAATCGGGTATGTACAAAAAAATAATAGTCATCGGTGGAGACAAGATGTCAGCCATCCTTGACTATACGGATCGCACTACGTGCATCATTTTCGGGGATGGTGCTGGTTGCGTTCTATTAGAACCCACCACCGAAGAGGTAGGTGTTATGGATTCCATTTTAAAAAGCGATGGCACTGGGGAAACCTATTTGCACATGAAAGCCGGTGGCAGCCGCAAGCCAGCATCGCATGAAACCGTTGACAATAAAATGCACTTTGTGTATCAAGAAGGAGCAGCCGTTTATAAATTTGCCGTTACCAATATGGCCGAAGTGGCAGCGCAAGTTGCAGAACGTAATCATCTTACTCCTGAAACCATCTCCTGGCTAGTTCCGCATCAGGCCAACAAAAGAATCATTGATGCAACTGCCAATCGGGTAGGAATTAGTTCAGATAAGGTAATGATGAATATTGAGCGGTATGGGAACACTACGGGAGGAACCATCCCGCTTTTGCTGTGGGATTATGAACAGAAACTAAAAAAGGGGGATAATCTCATCATGGCTGCCTTTGGCGGTGGCTTCACCTGGGGTGCCGTTTATGTAAAGTGGGCATACGATGGCGCCAAACGTTAGGAGTTTTATCTTGAATTTTGAATATTGAATTTTAATTTTTTGAATTAATCATGGCTACTGTATCAGATCTAAATAAAGGAAGTTTCATTCGCTACAATGGCGAGGTGGTGCAAGTAGAAGAACTCCAGCACCGGACGCCAGGCAATTTGCGGGCATTTTATCAAGTGAAAATGCGCAACGTACGCAATGGGAAAATTGTTGAAAACCGATTCCGCCCTGGCGATGCCGTAGACCAACTTCGGGTAGAAACCAAAGAATATCAATACCTTTATCAGGATGGGGAAAGCTTAGTCTGCATGGATAACCAAACTTTTGAACAAGTGTATCTGGACAAGGAATTGCTAGGCGATTCCGTTAATTATATCAAAGAAGGCGTTACGCTTTTGATCGCCTTTGAAAACGGGAATTTACCCATCACCGCGGAAGCCCCCACCCATGTGGTAGTAAATGTAACTTATACTGAACCTGGCATGCAGGGTGACACAGCAACCCGCACTTTGAAAGCAGCCACAATTGATACCGGAGCTGAAATCCGTGTACCCTTATTTGTTAATACTGGTGACAACATTAAGATCAAGACGGCTAATGGAGAATATGTTGAACGCGTAAAATAATTTTCATGGCAACAAGTAAAAATAGCGGCACCAAAAGCACTCAAAAAAAAACTGCTCCCCGCGTACCCACTGAACCTCAAACCAAAAATGAAATGAAAACCACTGAAATCAGGGATCTAATTGACTTCATTGCACAATCCGGCTTGAACGAAGTGGACATTGAAACTAAGGAATTGAAACTTCACGTAAAGCGTGAGCCCGATCAAAAAGTATTGAAATCATCAGCTCCGGTCATGGCAGCGCCCGTAGCACTTTCGCCAGCCCCTCAAGTTGCAGCAGCTGCTCCGAAAACCGAAATCCCGAAAGCTGCTGTAAAAACTACAGTTGAAATCAAATCGCCTATGATCGGAACATTTTATCGTTCTTCTAATCCTGATTCGCCTCCCTTTGTTTCCGTTGGCGATAAGGTTTCTAAAGGCCAGGTGGTTTGCATGATCGAGGCGATGAAGTTGTTCAATGAAATTGAATCAGAAGTTTCTGGCACCATCGTTAAGGCAGCCATCGAAAATTCATCTCCTGTAGAATATGACCAGATACTTTTTGTGGTCGAGCCTGATTAATTCAAAATTCAATCTTCGGCATTAAAAACATTCAATTCCGAAGTTGTAAACTTTGGATTTTAACCTTGAATTTAAATTATGTTTAAGAAAATATTAATTGCTAACCGGGGAGAAATTGCGTTACGTATCATTCGTACCTGCAAAGAGATGGATATTAAAACAGTTGCTGTTTACTCCACTGCCGACCGTGAAAGCTTGCACCTACGGTTCGCAGACGAGGCCGTTTGCATTGGTGATGCGCCTAGTAAAGATTCGTATCTAAATATCCCCCGGATTATTTCAGCCGCTGAAATAACCAATGCAGACGCCATTCACCCGGGCTATGGTTTTTTGTCTGAACGGGCTGAATTCTCTGCTATCTGCCAAGAATATGGCATTAAATTTATTGGCCCCACACCGGCCATGATCAACGCCATGGGCGACAAAGCCACAGCTAAGGACACTATGAAGAAAGCCGGTGTCCCCACAATTCCCGGATCTGATGGACTACTTAGTTCAATTGAAGAGGGGGTTAAGATCGCAAAAAAAATAAAATATCCGGTAATCGTAAAAGCAACTGCAGGTGGTGGTGGTAAGGGCATGCGCATCATCAACAACGAAAGCGAATTTAAAAAAGCCTGGGATGATGCCAAACGGGAAGCAGGCGCCTCCTTCGGCAATGACGGTCTTTATTTGGAAAAATTCGTTGAAGAACCTCGTCATATAGAAATTCAGGTTGTGGGAGATCAATACGGCAAAGTTTGCCATTTATCCGAGCGCGATTGCTCTATTCAACGCAGGCATCAAAAATTAGTGGAAGAAACCCCATCCCCCGTTGTGAGCCAAGAACTTCGGGAGCGAATGGGCGAAGCGGCCATTAAAGGCGCCAAGGCTATTAACTATGAAGGGGCCGGAACAATTGAGTTTTTGGTAGACAAGCACGGTGATTTCTACTTCATGGAAATGAACACCCGGATTCAAGTAGAACATCCCATTACGGAAGAAGTTACAAACTACGATCTAATTAAAGAGCAAATTAAAGTTGCCGCTGGCGTTCCTATTTCGGGCAACAATTATTACCCCACTTTATTTGCTATGGAATGCCGGATCAATGCGGAAGATCCAGCCAATGGCTTCCGTCCCTCTCCTGGCAAAATCATTAACCTTCATAAACCAGGTGGGCATGGTATTCGTATTGATAGTCATGTGTATGCCGGTTACACCATTCCACCGAACTACGATTCCATGATTGGCAAGCTCATCGCCACAGGACAATCGCGAGAGGAAGTGATTACCCGCATGAAACGTGCCTTGAGCGAGTTTGTGATCGAAGGCGTGAAGACGACCATACCTTTCCATTTAAAATTGATGGACAACCCGATCTTCCGTTCAGGAAAATTCACTACCAATTTCTTGGAAACTTCATTCGATTTTTCTTCGCTGAAGTAACTAATGTCGAACTAAAAATAGGGCTTTAGGACAATCAATTTATTTACCGCTATTCTATTTCGGGGTATCCTCAGTTTTGAAGAATCGGTTTTAGCCTGCCCTTCTTCAATGCTTTATTCACCTTCGGAAGATCCCCTGCCAATAAACCATTCCACCGATCATTTGTCGATTTAATTACGGCCTCCAATTCTTTCAAAGCTGCTATACCTTGCGAAGTTACGGGCATATCCGATTCTTGTACCAGCCCAAATAGTCTTCCACTTGTACTTCCCACATAATTCCAGGAATCAGCTTTGGGGCCTCCAAAATAACCACCGCGACTTCCCTTAACGGAGTTGAGTTTCGCCTGAAAGTCTTTTACCTCTTTCATGCTTTTTGCGCTGGTCGGAAGTTTTTGAATCTGATCTTCCATCGATTTGATTTGGTGCAATGCAGCTAGCGAAGATTTCCTCCCATCATAACAAATCATAGATAAGTCGAACTGCTCTTGAAGCTGTGTTACAGTGGATGTTACGCGTGGGTCCATCTTGATCGTAAACTTCTGAGTTTGGGATTGTCCATTGACTGTCAAACGTGCTGTATATTCCCCAAACATTACCCATGGTGAAGTTGGTTCCGGGGCAGTGTTCTGATAAACTGCTGACATCGGAAATGCCACATCAACATCCAGTGGCATGTAATGCATATCCCAAAGAAAACGGTGATGGCCTGATCCAGTCGCTAACATCTGCTGCGGCCTGATCCAATAAAGCGGAATGTTTAGCTCAGGGATTTTATAAGGTTCATCTTTTGATGAATATGCACGAATAACTTTTCCCTCGCCATTCAATATTTCTAATGACACCTCATTGGCTTTTTCTTTTAAAAAATAATCGATCATAGCGCCATCGGGTGGATTTTGTCCGCCGGGTTCCTCTTGTGGCAATGGCGTATCAGGGTTCATGCTCCAACGCACGCGATAAGCGGATTGTGGTTTAAATAAAATATTTTGTGAAAGGATATCTTTTCTTAGTTGACGAAGTGGCGTGATGTTATCCAAAATCCAGAAAGAACGTCCGTGTGTTCCCACCACAATATCATCGTCTTTGATCACGAGATCTCGAATCGAGGTTGGCGGCATATTCATTTTCAAACTTTGCCAATGATCACCATCGTCAAATGAAACATTTACAAATCGTTCGGAGCCAGCAAAAAGAAGTCCTTTCGTCAACGGATCCTCTTTCACGGAATTAATCGGATCAGTTGATAAGCCAGTGATAATTTCCTTCCATGATTTTCCACCATCCATGGTTTTATAAATGTGTGGTTTCTGATCATCCAACCGGATTCGGTTCACTGCCGCATACGCTACGTCTTTTTCAAAATGGCTCGCTTCCATAATGGAAACCTTGCTCCACGAAGTAATCTCCGGTGGCGTAACATTAACCCAATTCTTTCCGCCATCATGGGTCACGTGGATCAATCCATCATCCGTGCCAGCCCAAATCAAATTAATATCGAGTGGTGAAGGTGCCAAGGTATAAACCACTCCCCTACGCGGCATGGCTTTCATTTTCTCATCTTTATACACCCCAATATTATCGGGCACGTCCCAACTCTCTCGTGACAGATCGGGACTGATTACATCCCAGGATTGTCCGCCATTTTGTGTTTTAAAAATTACGTTGCCGGCAAAATACAATGTCATGGGATCGATGGGGGAAAATAAAATAGGTGCGGTTCTGATGAAACGGTATTTACCACTGCGCACAGCTTCGGGTGCTATGTTTTGAATTTGTCCCGTGCGCTTATCATATCTGGTAACCTTGCCACCATAAATAATATTCGGATCCAAAGGGTCAGCGGCAACATAGCCATATTCTTCCACGCCAACAGGATGCCATTCGCGAAAGGTAATCTGGCCATCGTTGCCGCGGGAGGCAATACCCACAGAACCATTTTCCTGCTGGCCACCATATACGTTATATGGAAAAGCATTGTCTGTACTCACGTGATAAAATTGAGCCGTTGGTTGATTGAACCATGAGCTAAACGTTTTTCCTCCATTGACGGAAACGATCGCGCCCTGATCGATACCTAATAATATGATGTCAGGGTTATTTGGGTTGATCCAAATACGGTGGTAATCATCGCCTCCGGGCGCACCCCGAAATCCTGTCCACGTTTTTCCGCCATCTTCCGATTTCCAAGTGACCACATTCGCACTGAAAACAATGTCAGGATTGGTAGGATGCACGCGCACTTCAGCAAAATCTGATCCACGGCTCCAATGGCGTCCGTCAGCAGAGACACGTGTCCAGCTTTCACCGGCATCTTCCGAGCGGTATATCCCGCCATTATCACCGGCATCAACGGTGGCATACATCCGGTTAGAATTACTTGGAGCAATACAAAACCCTATGCGACCAAGTCCCTCATTTACAGTTGGCAATCCTTTGGTCAGCTTCTTCCAGGTTGAACCTCCATCTACGGATTTATAAAGGCCACTTTCCGGACCTTGCCATTGTCCATTTTCCCAAGGCCCTTGGCGGGCCGCCCACAAGTCAGCATAAACAACATTAGGATTATTGTTATCAATCGTAACTTGAACGGCACCCGTATTTTCATCTTTATAGAGTACTTTTTCCCAGGTTACACCACCATCTTTTGTTCTGTAAACACCGCGCTCGGTATTGGCACCATACGGATGCCCCAACACGGCTACAAACACTTTATTTTCATCTTTTGGATCAATAGCCAGTCCACCAATTTGTTGGCCATCGCGCAAGCCCAAATGCTTCCAAGATTTTCCACCATCGGTAGATTTGTATACCCCATCGCCAACGGAAAGGTCTGGTCGCTGTACGCCCTCGCCACTTCCAACATAAATTACATTTGGGTTAGAAGGCGCTACGGCTATGTCGCCAATGGAGCCGGTTGGCTGGTCATCAAAAATAGGATCCCAAGTTCTCCCATAATCAGTCGTTTTCCACACGCCACCATTGTTGGCTGCCATGTAGAAAACGTTGGGTTTTTGAGGCACGCCCACAGCGCCAATGGTTCGGCCAGCACGATGAGGCCCTATCATGCGCCACCGCATTTCGCTGAACAAGGAAGGATCAAATTGTGCGACACAAAATGTTGAAACAAGAAATAAACTGACGGTATATAGCACTTTCATAATGTGAATTTTAATCTCGCATTAATATAGAAATTAATCGTGGATGGGAATAATGTTTTTATATTCCTGATTTCGGCTTTTTCTATCGTTTGTTATAAAATATCGAAGGCCTTCCTTCTGCTGACTCCAATTGAATTGTTAACTTAGCACCTCACAAATTTTGTAATAATGAAGACTCTTAACGACATCAACTTTAGCGGCAAGCGCGCACTCATCCGGGTAGACTTTAATGTACCGTTAGATAAAAACAATTCGGTTACCGATGATAACCGCATCAGGGCTACTATACCTACCCTAAAAAAAATACTGAACGATGGAGGAAATTGTGTCTTAATGTCTCATTTGGGAAGACCAAAAGATGGACCAGAAGAAAAATTCTCATTGAAGCATACCCTCAAGACAGTAGAACATTTGCTGGGCACTACTGTAAAGTTTGCCAATGACTGCATCAGCGATGAATCCATTCAACTTTCCTCCGCGCTAAAGCGAGGGGAGGTTTTATTATTAGAGAATCTTCGTTTTTATAAACAAGAAGAAAAAGGAGATTTAGCTTTCGCTGAAAAACTTTCGAAGCATGGCGATATTTATGTGAACGATGCCTTTGGCACTGCCCATCGCGCTCACGCAAGCACCACCATTGTCGCTCAGTTTTTTAAACAGAAATGTGCAGGCTATGTGATGGCCGCTGAACTGGACAATGCGCAGAAAGTTTTAGATCATGCCACCAAACCCTTCACGGCCATTATGGGAGGCGCTAAAATATCAGATAAAATATTGATCATTGAAAAGATGCTGGACAAAGTAGATCACCTTATCATTGGTGGTGGGATGGCCTACACTTTCTTCAAAGCCCTTGGCGGGCAAGTGGGTAAATCATTGGTGGAGGAGGATAAACTTGACCTTGCCAAAGAACTGATCCAAAAAGCCAAAGCCAAAGCGGTTGAGTTACATCTGCCAATCGATTCGGTGATTGCCGATAAATTCGATGCCAATGCCAACACGGAAATCGCCAACAACAATTCCATCAAAGCTGACTGGATGGGGCTCGACATTGGGCCACAAGCCAGTGCAGTATTCGCTAAAGTGATTGAAGGTTCAAAAACCATTTTATGGAATGGGCCAATGGGCGTTTTTGAAATGGCCAAATTTGAGAAAGGAACAAAAGCGATTGCCGAAGCCGTAGTAAGGGCAACTGAAAAAGGAGCATTCTCCCTCATCGGTGGTGGTGACTCTGCTGCAGCCGTGGCCAAGTTTGGTTTTGAAGATAAAGTAAGTTATGTATCTACCGGTGGCGGAGCACTGTTGGAATATTTTGAAGGAAAGGTTTTGCCTGGGGTGAAGGCGTTGGGGTAAATTTTGCTACCACCTTCGACAAACTTTAGAATAGCTTAGGTAATTGCCATATTACATCCTTAGGGTATATGGCCACAAAAAGACCTCTATAAGATTTTATTGACGGCCAACTAGAGTCCAGAAGATTCATAGCTATTGGAGGAGTTGATCAAAAAATACGAATTTTCAGTGGCACATTGTTTGAATTAGTTAGTTACAGTTAAGATTTTTGATTGCAGTTATGAAATCCATTGGAGTTGGCATCCATACCTTTACTAATTTGGCCGTGGCACCAACCATCAACGGATGTCAAATAATTGATTTTACCATCACTTAAAATTTCAATGCCTGCGCTATATCTGCAATTACATCTTTTATGTTTTCAAGGCCCACTGAAACGCGAATTAGTCCAGGGGTAATCCCCACAGCCAATCGCTCTGTATCGATCAGTTTAGAATGAGTAGTAGAGGCCGGATGGGTAGCAATGCTTCGCGTGTCGCCAAGGTTTGCGGAGAGCGAAAGCATCTTTAAAGAATTTAGAAATTTTCGACCGGCTTCAATTCCTCCTTTGATTTCAAAAGTAACCACACCGCCACCAAGACGCATTTGTTTTTTGGCAAGCGCATATTGCGGATGAGAAGAAAGGAAAGGATATTTTACGTATTCAACCTCACTCCTATTTTCTAGCCATTGGGCAAGGTCAAGAGCATTAGCACAATGCTTCTCCATGCGTACAGCCAAGGTCTCTAAACTTTTAGAAAGCAACCATGCGTTGAATGGTGACATAGCCGGACCAGTATGTCGAGCAAAAAACCGAACCTCTTTGATCAGCGCTTTTTTTCCAAGTACAGCCCCGCCAATTACCCTGCCCTGGCCGTCAATAAATTTTGTAGCCGAATGGGTTACCAAATCAGCCCCCCATTTTGATGGGTTTTGCAGATAAGGGGTTGCAAAGCAATTATCAACATTCAAAATCACTTTATGCTTAGCTGCCAATTTTCCTAGCCATTCCAGATCGATCAAGTCCAATGAAGGATTCGATGGCGTCTCCACAAAAATCATTTTAGTATTCGGCAGGATTTGCTTTTCCCACGAATCAGGATCACCCAGGTCCGCATAGCTATGCGAAATATTAAAACGCGGAAAAATAATATTCAAAATCTGGTGGGTAGATCCAAATACAGAACGCGATGCAAGCACGTGATCACCCGCCTTCAATAACGAAGCCATACTGATGTACATGGCAGCCATGCCCGATGCCGTGGCGATGCCATCCTCAGTGCCTTCCAGCAAACAAAGCTTTTCAATAAACTCTGTATTGTTCGGGTTTGAAAACCGTGTGTAAATATTTCCGGATACTTCGTCTGCAAATAGTGCCCGTGCTTGCTCGGCATCATCAAAAACGAAGCTTGAAGTTAAATACAAAGGGGTAGAATGCTCGCGAAAATCAGTACGCTCACTTTGGGTGCGCACCGCATCGGTTTCAAAATTTCTTTTCTCTAACATGGGTTAATCGTTATTAGTTATCAGCAAATCGTGAATCCCTTTATGCATTCCTTACAACCTCAAAACTGTAGGTTACTTTCGCTGTCTTCTCCAACGTCTTCGCTACAGAACAATATTTATCTACGGACAAGCTCACTGCCTTTTGTGCTTTGTCCTGATCGATATTGCCATACAGTTTGTAGTGTGCATGAACCTCAGTATAAAGAGAAGGCGTTACATCCTTTTGGCGCTCCCCTGTGACGGAAATCTTAATATCCTTCAATTCCTCACGCTGCTTTCTTAAAATGCTGATAATGTCTATCGCGCTACAACTTCCAAAGGCCGCCAGTAAAGTCTGCATGGGGCGCATGCCTCGGTTATGTCCTCCAATTTCGGGGGCACCATCAAATAGAATTTTATTCCCACTTTCATTGACGGCTTCCATGTTGTAGTCATCATCAATACGAGCTAACTCAATTTTTATCATAACGGAATTTCCATTTGTTTTTGAGGCCACAAACTTCCTAAAATCATGGCTACAAAACTAACTAAAGTTGCCGGAAACAAACTCGGCCAACTGGTGTCGTACCATTCAAACAAAGCCCAGGTAGCAGTACCACAAATCATGGCCAAAAAAGCTCCCATGCTATTCGCTCTTTTCCAATACAAGCCCAACGTAAGTGGCGCAAACAATGAAACTAAGCTGAGAATGGAAGATTCGCCTACCAATTCATATATATTGGATCGCAGGCAGGCCATTATCGTGGCAATGGTGCTAAACCCAAGCACACAAAGCCTGGTAATCAAGAGTAGCTGTTTGTCATTGAATCGATTATTGAATAAAGGCCGAATAAAGTTTTCTGACAAAATCGCTGCGGGAGCAAGAATGGCCGAACTTGTGGTACTCATAATGGCGGAGAGCAACGAACCGAAAAATAAAATCTGAATAAAAATATTAGTGTGGGCCAAGACCATTCGAGGTAATGCCAACTGCGTATCGCCATGGGAAAAATCAGGGTAAAGATTTTTTATACACAGACTTATAAATAAGGGTAACATGGCGATAGTTAAATACAGTCCAGCCGCAATAAAACAAGAGCGAACGGCCACTTTCACCGACCCTGATGACATGACACGCTGAAAAACATCTTGCGAGGGCAGCGAGCCTAGCCCCAGCACAGACCACGCACTGAGGTAAAGAACTACCTCTTTGAATTCGGGCCTCGGCAGAAATCTAAACGTTCCCTCCGGCACATTGTTGATCACATTGGTCACACCACCTGCTTTTTGCGCCAATATTATAGCTAAAGTGATAAGCCCAAGGATAACCACAATACTTTGGAAAAAATCAGTTACGGAAATTGCCCACATGCCGCCAATGAAGGTATAAAACGTTACTACACTTGCCGCCAACACAACCCCTTCCCAAACTGGCAAACCCGTTACAATTTTCAAAATTAAGCCCATGGCCACCAACTGGGCTGCGATATATCCCACGTAGGGTGGCGCAAGAAAAAAACTTGCAACAATCTCGGTTCGCTTGTTAAATCGTTGTTCAAAAAAATCGCCCAATGTAAGCAAATTCATGTTGTATAATTTTCGGGCAAAAAAGAGGCCGAATAAGACCAGGCAAAGTGCGCCACCAAAGGGATCCTCGATAACTGAATACAATCCACCCTTTAGAAATTCCGAAGACGCACCAAATACCGTTTCAGATCCAAACCAGATGGCGAACAATGCAGCGGAACTCAAGGCCAGGGGCAAACTCCTGCCCGCTAACATAAAATCGCCTGTATTTTTTACTTTACGAGATGCCCAGTAGCCAATTCCAATGGTAAGGCCGAGGTAAGCAAGGATAAAAAAAAGAAGCAACGAAGTTACGAGTGATTAAGTTGGAAATTGACTAACCCTTTGGCTCTAATTTTGGCGTCATCAAAATTGAAAGATTAAGGAAACGCGCAAAAATAATATTCTTATAGCAGTTTGTAAATAAATTCGATGGTTACCTCCACCTGCTCGGCAATTTTCTGGCTTAGCGATTTGGGAACTTCAATTTTATAGTCTTCGAGCTTCACTATAAAAACTGATTTCATGGTGAGAACGCCATTTACATTTTCTGCGGTACCGGGTATTTGAACTTCTTGAGTCACACCATGAATAGTAAGTTTACCAGCCACTGTAACCTTTTGTGCGCCAACAGCAGCGGGCTGATAACCAGAAACCTTACCTTGAAAAGTAGCTTTCGGAAATTGATCACTCTCCAAATACTTGCCATTAAATTCCTCTGCCATTGACGGTTTATCAAATTGAAATTCTTTGATCGGAATAGCGTAAACTACTTCTCCGTTGGTCGCGGTGAAAATACTACTCGATTCATCGTTGACTGCGGTAATGTCTTCAAGTGCCGCATGAGAGAAAAACTTGACTGTACTTTTATCAGTGGTGTATTTTTGGCCGTTCACGAGGAAACAACTCATAAACCCCACAATCATGAACCCCAATTTCTTCATAAATCTTTTGCAATTAAAAATCGAATGTACAAAAACAAGGTAGGCTGCAAAAGAAATTCACCGAGCTGTGGGTAGAATCTGACATTTCCCTTTAAAAATCAACATTAATCTCTATCTACGAAAAAACCGATTTACCGGAATATTAGGCAATCAATTTTGCCTTCTCCGGATCCCAATTGATAATTTTCTTTTCGAAATAACTTTTGTTAGAAGCCAGTGCCGGCCCTGCTGCCCGCATGCTGAAAAGCGCATCCTCCACGATGGGCGTTCCCTTCCGGATTCCATTGTAGAAAGACAAGTGGTGATCAATATTCGCATTATAATGTTCGGGGGCTTTGTATTCCATACCCGGTTCTACCATTGTTGGTTTTTCAGCAGGGTATTTTTCTTTGTACCACTTCTCGTACTCTTTCTGTTGGGCTTCTGAAAACGTATTGAACGAATCCCATCCTCCGTAGCCCGGTGCTTTTGGGGTGATACTTCTTTCTACCTTAACAGAACCCCATCCTACCGTGATGACCCCATCCGAGCCAACCAGGCGAAGGCGCTCACTTCCATGAAAACCATCCACAAAATTCACACGCATTTGCAAATTAAAGGCGGAGTGCTTATCGGAGGCTGGGTAATCGTGAATGCTGGTCATCACATCGGGAACGTCACGCCCATCTTTATAATAACGTAGTCCTCCTGAAGAATAAATCCTGTTTGGCCCTTTTGAACTTGTCACCGTATGGAGAGCTGAAAACAAATGAACAAAAAGATCACCGGCCATACCGGTACCATAATCTTGATAATTCCGCCATCTGAAAAAACGAACAGGATCATAAGCGACCTTAGGGGCATCGCCTAAAAAATTATCCCAATCGACTGTGTTTGCTTTAGCATCTGTAGGTATTGAATACTCCCACGCACCATTTGGCCCTTGTCGGTCAGTCCAAGTTTCTACCAACACCAAGTCCCCTATTATGTTTGACTCAAAGATTTCTTTTGCTTTTAGGGTGACAATAGAACTTACCCGCTGGCTGCCCACCTGAAATACTTTACCCGTTTTCTTTTGCGCGGCTATCACGGCCTCACCTTCTTCAATATGATGCACCATTGGCTTTTCGCAATATACGTGCTTGCCTTTGTTCATCGCCTCAATAGAAATCCGGTCGTGCCAATGATCGGATGTAGCAATGATCACTGCATCAATGTCTTTTCTGTCGAGGATCTCTTTATAATTTTTGGTGGTAAACAAATCTTTTCCATAGAGTTCTTTCGCATGATCCAACCGGCCGGTGTAGAGATCGCATGCCGCCACCAATTTCACACCCGGAATCTGAACAGTCGTTGCCGCATTGTTATGGCCCATAATGCCCATACCAATAACCGCCACATTTATCTGCTCGTTGGCCGTATATCTTTCTTTCTCCAATGGGGTGGCTTTTAATTCAACAACATTTCTATTGTCATTTCCCAGAAGAACCGATGGCATGGCTGCTGTGGCAAGCGCGGATCCAACTGCTTTTTTGATGAATCCCCTACGGGACGAATTTTTCGAAATCATGAGATGCAAATTAGAGGTGAAACATGAATTTAAAATATTGATCTTTTATCCAATACTAAACAATAATTCTTGTCTTCGCTACTCAATTTCCTTGATCGGTTAGAGGGAAAAAATGCAATTCATGGGGAGACACCAGAATCTTTCTTCCAATCTAAAATCCCGATAGCTATCAGGAAGGAGATTGCCCGGATGGAATGGTCGGACGGGCCAGGCCCTATCACCATAAACCCAGCGCAAGATTGCTTCGCGCAACCGCGCAATTCCACGCAGGTGCTTACAAAGACGTGAATCACCCGAAGTCATCTCCAATATAGTATATAATAAGCTAATGTCATCGCGAGTGCCAGCTAGGGAGGAGGGAGGGACGAAGCGATCCCCAATTCCTTACAATTATTGGGAAAGAGATTGCCCGCCCGGATGGAAGGGTTCTCGTCAAGCATCGTCTCATGTTTTCAGGGACGATGCGACCTTCGTGTTTATAATGGAATCCTTAATTTGAGGATGTCATCAGTTGAACCTGAGAACTTGAATGGTTAAGACACTCGTGTAAATGCGTACCGTCCGCGAAGCGCGAAACGATACTTCACAACAAAAACGCGTTAGTCCAGGAGGGACTTCCTTTTTATAGAAATGAAATCCAGAAATTAACGCTAGCTCCAGAGGAGCTACCTAAATTGCAAAGGCATTTGAAATGCTCTCAAAATGAAATCCTACAATCAAATAAAAAAACTAAATTTACCTAGCAACTATCCGAAATCATGAAATCACAATCCACATCCGAAGAAACCGTCATCCGGAAAATAGACAGACGTACGTTTCTAAAAGCCACGGGCATTACCGCAACCGGAATAATCCTTGGTTTGCAAATGCAGTGCTCACCCAAGAAGTCGGGCGTTTCCTTTTCCCCCAATGTTTACCTCACCATCAATGGTGATGGATCTGTGACCATCGTAACGCATCGTCAGGAAATGGGAACGGGTATTCGCACCAACCTACCGATGGTGCTGGCCGATGAACTCGAAGCCGACTGGTCGCGAGTGAAATTAGTACAAGCGGTGGGCGATGACAAGAAGTATGGCGACCAAAATACGGATGGCTCGTTCTCCATGCGCATGTTTTTTGAACCAATGCGTAAGGCAGGAGCCTCCGCAAGGCAAATGCTGGAGCAAGCTGCTGCCAACCAGTGGGACGTTTCGGTGACGGAATGCAAAGCCCTGAACCATGAAGTGGTAAACGCCACTACCGGAAAAAAAATCGCTTTTGAAGAGTTGACCGAGGCCGCCTCAAAACTAAAAGCCCCGAAAGACGAAGAAATAAAATTGAAAGACAAAGCCGATTGGAAATACATCGGCAAATCACTCGGCACGTACGATGCCCCTTTTATTGTAAACGGAACAGCCACTTATGGCCTGGACGCAAAATATGAGGGCATGAAATATGCCGTCATCGCGCGTTGCCCTGTGGCAGGAGGGAAAGTAAAATCTTTTAATGCCGACAAGGCCAAAGCCATTCCTGGCGTAGTAAAAATTGTGGAACTCCCCGCCTCCGGTTTCCCCGCCAAATTTCACGTGCCGATGGGTGGCATCGCCATCATTGCCAACAATACCTGGACGGCAATCAGTGCGAGAAAAGAATTGGAAATAGAATGGGATTTTGGTGTTAACGGAGATTACGATACAGCAGCTTACATCAACGAGATGAAAGCCAGCGCAAAAAAGAAAGGCAAGATCAGGCGGTCGCAGGGAAACATGGATGCTGCCATAGCCGGAGCGAGTAAAGTGCTGGAGTCCACGTTTGTGATTCCCCATCTGGCGCATGCACCCATGGAACCACCCAATGCCTTGGCCGTTTATAAAGATGGCAAGTGCGAAGTTTGGGCGCCTGTGCAATCCCCACAATGGGCGCGCGACTCGGTGACTTCTTCCCTTGGACTGAAGGCCGAAGACGTAACCGTGAATGTGACTTTGCTGGGTGGAGCCTTCGGACGAAAATCCAAACCCGATTTTGTGGTGGAAGCTGCCATGCTCGCGAAAGAAACAGGCATGCCTATAAAAGTAATCTGGACACGCGAAGATGATTTGGCCAACGATTTCTTTCATGCCGTAAGCGTACAACACATCCGCGTGGCCTTCGATAAACAAAAGAAAGTTACCGGTTGGAACCATCGCAGTGTTTTTCCACCCATCGGTGGCACCACCAGCGAAAAAGAACTCGAACCCAGTGGCGGTGAACTGCAATTGGGTATGGTGGATTTTCCTTACGACATTCCTGCGATACAATGCGAATCGCATGAAGCGAAAGCCAGAACACGAATTGGATGGCTGCGCTCGGTTTGCAACATCCAACATGCTTTTGCCATCGGAAGTATGCTCGATGAAATCGCCAGTTACCGAGGCATGGATCCCGCTGCAAACTTGATCGATCTGCTCGGACCGGATCGAAACCTTGCCCTTCATGAATTGGTCGTTGACAAATTTGAAAATTATGGCGAGCCATTGGATAAATTTCCGTGGAGCACCAAACGCCTCCGAAATGTAATTGAGTTGGTGCGCGACAAATCCGGATGGGGAAAAAAATTACCGAAGGGACAAGGCATGGGCATCTATGCGCACAAAAGTTTTCTCACGTACGTAGCCTGTGTGGTACATGTGGCTGTAGATGATGCCGGTAAGATCACCATCCCTGCGTTGCATTATGCAGTAGATTGTGGCACGGTGGTGAACCGCAACTCCGTTACCAACCAGTTTGAAGGCGGTGCTGTGTTTGCGCTAAGTGGCGCACTCAAGACCAGCATCACTTTTAAAAACGGACGAAGCGAGCAGCATAACTTCGACACCTATAAAGTTCCGCGGATGACGGATGCGCCTACTGAAATTTTTGTTCACTTTGTTGAGAGCGATGAAAAACCTACCGGTGCCGGTGAGCCTCCCGTGCCTCCCGTTGCTGCTGCCTTGGCCAACGCCATTTTTGCCGCCACCGGAAAACGGTTTAGGGAGCTGCCGATAAGTTTGGGGTGATAGGGATTGCCAAAAGGCCAAAATACAAATGTATATTGATCACTTATAGGTATAAATCTTATAGCGAATTATTATCCACAACCTTTTATGGACAGACCGGCAGATAAATTATTTGAGGAAGGAAATAGATTCTCATTTGAAAATAATTATACTCGTGGGGATAGTGGAGAAACCTGGGTAAGAACAACAGACTTATATCAAGCTTGGATAACAAGAGTTGAGGATTTCATTCTATAAACTTATGGGGAGGATAGTCCACCATTTAGACAATTTAAAAGATTTAACATAATGGACATGGAGGGGCATCCTAAATATTCCTTTGACATTCAACACTCCATTCTTACTGGAGCCTTAAGGGCATGTCAAAGCATTGAACCTAAAAAGAAACGAGTATCACTTACCAAAGAAGTTATACTGGACAATGTATTTGATAGGTTTCATTCAATAGCTATACAGTTGAGGAGTAGACATGGTGGACGTAAAACACTAGATGTTCAAGACGAATATGACGTACAAGATTTACTACATGCAATTCTGAAATTAAATTTTAACGACATCAGAAAAGAGGAGTGGACACCAAGTTATGCAGGTGGTTCTTCAAGAATGGATTTTCTATTAAAAGGCGAACAAATAGTTATTGAAGTCAAGAAGACAAGAGTCGGGCTTGATGATAAAGAGTTGGGCAAGCAGCTTATTGAAGACAAGGCAAAATATAAAGCGCATCCGGACTGTAAAAAATTGATTTGCTTTACCTACGATCCAGAGGGTCGAATAATGAATCCAACGGGGCTTCAAAACGATCTAAATCAAGATGGACAAGACTTTAAAGTTGTTATTGTCATCAAACCGGATCATTGAGTAAAAAAGCTGCTCATAATCGAGTAACCCGAGTTCGGTATCATCGATACCTTTGGGCCCAAGCGGGGCACACATTGTGTGCCAGGCGGTGGGACGAATAAAAAGTGCTGAGAAATAGTTAAATTTGAAATCATGAAAACAGCGACCTATAATATTGACTTGGGGTTTGACCAGATTTTGGACTTAGTACGACAATTGCCCAAAAAGGAAAAAATACGCCTTACAAAAGAACTTGAAAGAGAGCTTGTTGACGTTAAACTGACTGCCCTTTTAAAGGCTTTCAAAACTGACGACTTAGACCAAGCTACCATTGACAAAGAGGTAGAAATCGTAAGGACTGAATTATATGCCAAGTCAAAAGGCAAGTAAGGTAGTTATCGACACGAATCTTTGGATTAGTTTTTTAATCGGCAAGGAATTACAAAATCTTAAAGACTTACTGGTTACTGAGAAAATAAGACTGGTTACTACTGTCCAGTTAGTAAACGAACTCAAAATCGTTACCGCACGGCCAAAACTCCAAAAGTACTTTAACCAAGAAAAAGTAACTGAGTTAATTTCTTTACTGGAAATAGTTTCAGAGAAAGTAAAGATTAAAAAAATTGAACAAATCTGCCGTGACTCTAAAGACGACTTTCTATTAGCCTTATCCAGGGAGAGTAAAGCAAATTATTTAGTCACTGGTGATAATGACTTATTGGCGATAGGAATTTATGGTAGGACAGAAATATTGACTGTAAATAAGTTTAAAGAGAAGATCAAATAACCGCTCGAACGCAGAATCGAGCGTTTTCATAGGTTAGTTTGGTCACGCAGGACAAATTAGTATTTTTAATCCTGCCTCCGAACAACCTAGACCTTTAAAAAAACAGACCAGGATGAAAAAAACCTATCAATTAGTTTAGCGGCTATTTCCTGGTTTGCCGTATTGATGCAATATTACTTAATGATCGAGAATAGAGTGGCGTCAATTCTTGAGACAACAATTCGATTTTTTAGCTTTTTTACAATTTTGACCAATTCGCTGGTCGCCATCTACTTTACCTTGTATCTAATTATAATTAAGAAAAAAAATGGCAGTTGGTCATTCATAGACAAGCCGGGAACTTTAACTGCCCTTACCGTTTACATAACTATAGTGGGGTTAATTTATCAAATCATTTTACGCCCTATTTGGGAGCCGAAAGGTATTCAGATGATTGTCGATGAACTACTTCATTCCATCATACCAATCCTTGTTATTGTTTGCTGGTATTTGCGCGGACAAAAAATGGCGGTCACTTATCAACAGATACCACAATGGTTAATTTACCCGCTTATTTACTTAGTCTATATTTTAATCAGGGGGCATTTTTCTAATTTCTATCCCTACTCCTTTGTTGACGTAGCAAGGTTAGGTTTATCAAAAGTCCTAACTAACAGTGCTGGTCTTATCGTATTATTTATCGGTGTGTCAGCGCTATTTATTAAAATCGGAAAAATAATAAAGCGCAGTCAATAAGAAAGCAAGAGTTGATCACAAATCAGCGAAGCCGCTATTGCCCACTGCAAAAGCTCAACCGGTAAGCGGCAACGGCAGAACAACATGCTCCAAACAGTTGAACTTCATTTTGACTACAACAAAAGTGGGTTTGGCTACATCTGTTCATCGATTTCCGCAGAGCTTTGCAGCAACAACTAAATAAAGCAAAATGAAAATTACAATAACAGGTTCTTTAGGGAATATCAGTAAGCCCATGACCAAGGCCTTAGTGCAAAAAGGACATAGCGTTACGGTGATCAGCCGTAAAGCCGAAAGACAAAAAGACATTGAAGCCATTGGCGCAAAAGCGGCTATCGGCACCATGGAAGATGCTGAATTTCTCGCGTCAACGTTCAAAGGTGAGGATGTGGTTTATGTGATGGAAACGCTTGGCAATACCCAAAGTTTTTTTGACAAAAATCTGGACATCGTAAATGCCATCACGAAGATTGGTAATAACTACAAACATCACGGAGTCCTCGAAGTGAACAAGGAAAAATAAGATCTCTGACAATTGAATGGATAAATAAAATGTTCGCTGAACTTGGACCGCCACATCAAAAATGGGGCTATTTCGTTGGAAACAAAAATATTTAACTTGATAGAGAATTTTTTATAGCTATAACTTGCAAGTGCTTGCGATATGAATATACTTATTTCGACTAATCGCCTAGCAGCCAATCGACTAATGAGGACTTAGGACTACAGATGGGTTGGTTTTCAAATGAACTGGAAGGTGTTAGTCAGAATTTTCGAAAAGAGTACTTGACCTAGAATTATTAAACCAATTTGATTCTAAGATAAAAATATTAAGTATTGGATGACCTGATTTCTTGGTAAAATTTTTAAAAGACAAAAACTTTGTGAAATTCTTTCGGAAATATGAGCCTTCGGATACCCAAAAAAGTATCCTACGTGAATTCCAAATTCTTCATATAAAGTGGGATGGGATGGATCCTTTGCCCCAACCATTTATTACCTGTTTAGCCAATACAGAACAAAATCTCTATTTCTATCCGAGGGACAATGTTCAAGTATTTGACCATGTAAATCCAGAGGGTCTAACTGCTCCGAGAGCCAGTATCACGGGCCCAAAAAATAGACCCATTGGACTAAAGTTTGGAAAAGAATACCTACTGATAAAAGTGGCCTTTCTTCCTACAGGATTATATCGCTTGTTAAAAATTCCGATGAAAAAAACTGTTAATGCAGGACTAAATGCAGTTGAGTTTTTGTCAGATGAAATAGAACTTGTCAACACTAAATTAATTCAATCATCATCGTATGATGAGATGATAGAAATTGTTTCGGGCTTTCTGGATAAACAGATCAACTATGGAATTGCCAAAGAAGAACCAATTGACCACGTGGCAATTAAGATGCTTGATCCATTTACAAAAAATAGTCTGCCAGAATGGGCATCATTGGCTTGTCTAAGTCTTCGTCAATTTGAGCGTAGTTTTACGACCCGTGTAGGCATATCCCCTAAAATGTATATTCGAATTGTTCGATTTGAACAAGCAATGAAAATTAAGAAAAAGTCACCTGAAAAAAGTTGGTCAGATATTGCCTTTGATTGTGAATACAGCGATTCTTCTCATCTTTTACGTGAATTCAAGCAATTTGCTGAGTTTGCCCCTGGTACATTGCTTCAAAAGCAGACAAGCGGATTTGGAGCATTCCCCACTGGATAACAAATGTCGTTTTTTTCCTAAAGGGCTTTTACAAAGTAATCTTACTATTGAAATGTATATTATTAAACATCTAATCCATTTTGAAAGATAATTTATGAAGACTAAAATCGATCATCCTGGGGTGTATCCACCTCCACCACTATTTTACGTTTTGATTTTTTTTACCTCAATGTACGTTCAAAAAGAGTTTCCTCTTCCATTGATGTTTTTCAAGACCCGTGTGGCTCTTATTTTTGGGGTGCTATTTGTAATGGGAGGACTAATAATTATTCTGCCAGCATTAGCAAAATTCTTTAAGACGAAGAACACACTTATTACGATAAAACCTGCTAAATCATTACAGACATCCGGTATTTATTCCATCTCAAGAAATCCAATGTACTTGGGGCTATTGACAATATATATTGGTATGGCATTTTTTAAGGGAAATGCTTGGACGTTAATATCGATTCCATTCTTGATTTTAATAATTACTTATTTCGTAATACTCAATGAGGAAAAATATTTAGAAAGAACTTTTGGAGAAGACTTTGTCAAGTATAGAAAAAAAGTGAGGCGTTGGATTTAGGAGAGTGAAGAGTGGCATATCCTGGAAAGGAAATCCTTTAGTAATAAATATATAATCACTATTAAAAATGAAATTAAGAAGTATGAAACTACCGCTAATCGAGTAGCCTCCAAACCGTTATGTGTAAACTTTTTGACCAATGAAGCAGCTCGTTTCTACCTTCAACTCCAGTGCCAATTGTTCTTTTGGGCTGGCTGGACAAAGTGTTCATGGCGCGAGGCAAATACCAACCACTTCAATTGACCCAGGTCGTGACGTACTTGCAATATGGTAATCTTCGATTTGGACACAACATTAAGAAGTTGCTCACGCGATAAGTTTCACTATGCTAACCCAGCGCTGATCACAACACAAAATTAAACTTAAATGATTTACTGCGACCACTCCGTGGGTGTTCTGTCCCAACGGTGGTTTTTCAATTTTTCCTGAAGGGAATCTTCCAGCCTTTTGCCATCACTGGCAGCGATGTTGCTTACTACATGGTTTAGTTTTCGCATACCGGGGATGATGGTGTGTACTTCATCATTGCCTAAAATAAATCGCAAAGCCATTTCGGGCATCGTCATTCCAGATGGAATTAGAGGTTTCAATGCATTTGCATGATCGACACTGGAGTTGAGATTTTCGGGAACAAAATAAGTGGAACGCCAGTCGTTTTTTGGGAATACGGTTTCCTTTGTGAAAGTTCCGGTTAACGTTCCTTCATCAAAGGGTACCCGAGCGATCACTGCGATGTCAAGTTTTTTGCAAAGGGGAAACAAAAGATCCTCCGGATTTTGGTCGAAGATATTATAGATTACTTGAACAGAATCGATCAGTCCGGTCTTTAGTGTTTCTAAGACATTGTTCGGTTCCCAACGATTTACGCTGATACCAAAGTGTTTTACTTTCCCGCTTTTTTTTAAGTCTTCTACCGCCTTTTTCCAATCATCGTTAGAAGCCCAGTCGTCTTCCCATACATGAAATTGTTGCAGGTCGATACATTCTACGTTCAAGTTGTGCAGACTTTTTTCCGTGTACTCGACAATGTGTTTGTAGGGGAAACACTCCTCCAATTTGAATTCCTTTTTGGATGGCCATTTAAAATTCATAGGCGGAATTTTTGTTGCAGCATAAAGTTTTTTTGAAGAATGTTTTTTCAACAGAGCTCCTAAGATTTGCTCGCTCTTCCCAGCTCCATAGCCCCAGGCCGTATCAAAGAAATTGCAGCCAAGCTCAACGGAACGGTCAAGGGAATTTTCTATTTCTCGCTGATCGTTGCCTGTCCAGCCGGCCAGGCCCCACATACCATAACCCATTTCACTCACGTGCCAGTTCGTTCTTCCAAATCTTCTGTATTCCATAAATTAAGTTTTTGAAATTGTTTTCAAATATAGCATCTCCATCTGCCAAAGTTCGTGTCTTTACGAACTTGTTTATTATGTTTAATTCAGGACATAAAGCAGACCGAGGATTACCTAAAAATGATTAGTAGCTGACAATAACTGCCAAGGTTCGTCTTCACGACCTTAATTTATTCAATTTCAGCATTCGAGTCACAGAAGATGGCCGGTATTGATGTTGGTCGCTATACACCCACCGGCTCCGCTTCCACAGCAGCTTTAGCTAGTTTTTGCTGAAGATCAAATGGTACGGGCGCAAAATCTGAAAACCGTTGTTTGAAACTAGCCCTTCCTTGCGAGAGTGATCGTAGGGAGGTAGAATAACGATCTAATTCAGCTAAAGGAACTCTTGCCTTGATCACTTGATTATTCCCACTGGTATCTACGCCCATAATTAGCGCCCTTCGCGTTTGCAAGTCGCCCATCACCTCGCCCATAATTTCTTCGGGCACCATGATTTCAAGGTCGTGGATGGGCTCGAGCAGTTGTGGTTCAGCTTTCATAAAGGCATCTTTGAACGCCATCATCCCCGCGATCTTGAATGAAATATCGTTGGAATCCACTGGATGCATTTTGCCATCGTGTACCATCACGCGGACATCCCGAACGTAGGAGCCAGTGATTGGCCCTTCCTCCATTTTTTCCATCACGCCTTTTAAAATGGAAGGAATAAAGCGCGTATCGATCACGCCACCGACAATGCAATTATAAAACACCAATTTACCGCCCCAATCCAAATCAATTACTTCTTTACCCCGTACGGTGAATTCCGTTGGTTCTGGCATCCCTTCAAAATAAGGTTCTATTTTTAAATACACTTCACCAAATTGCCCCGCACCACCCGATTGCTTTTTGTGTCGATAACTTGCGCTCATTGGCTTACGAATCGTTTCGCGATAAGAGATGCGCGGAGTAACAAAATCAGCATGGAGTTTATAAACGTTTTCTAAGAACCATTTGCATACCAGCAAATGCAGTTCGCCTTGGGCTGATAAAATCATTTGTTTTAATTCCTTAGAGAATCCGACTTCGATTGTCGGATCTTCCTGATGGATTTTGGTTAATACTTCACCGATCTTCTCATCATCGTTTTTGCTCTGTGCAACGACCGCAAAATGAATACGGGGTTCAGGAAATACGATGGGTTCGATCGTTACATCAAATCCTTTGGTATGAAGTGTTTGGTTGGTGTACGTATCTTTTAATTTCAAGGTAGCACCAATGTCGCCAGCGACCAATTGATCAACGGGATTTCGTGTTTTCCCATCCATGATAAAAAGTTGATGAAACCGTTCGGTAGCACCGGTTTGGCTATTGACCAACTCGGACGAGGCGGTGACCTCCCCGGAGATCACTTTAAAGAAAGATAGCTTGCCCAAGTTTGGTTCAAGGTGGGTCTTAAAAATAAATAAGACCGCAGGTTGGGTGCGGTCGAACGGTAGTTCTTTTCCAGAAGTGGTTTTCTCTGGCTTAGCTTCCAAAGGTGAGGGAGCCACATTATCAATGAAACCCATCATGCGGCCAGTTCCCATATTTTTCTTGGCCGACATTACAAACACGGGAAAGACGTCATGGTTTATCATACCCAACTTTAATCCTTCCCTTAACTCATCTTCATCCAGTGTTCCCTTTTCGAAATATTTCTCCATCAGCATTTCATCATTCTCCACAGCCTTTTCGACTAACGCATTGTGCAATTGGTTCGCTTTTTCTTTTTCCGATTCCGGAATGGCCAATTTCTCGGGTTTTCCACCCGCTGCCGGAAATTTGTACATCACCATTTTTAATAGATCGATAATACTGTTAAAACTTTCTCCGTGATTCACTGGATATTGCATCTGTGTGGCAGCATTTCCATAGTGTTCCTTTACCGAAGCTAGGGATGATTCAAAGTCTGCTTTCGGATGATCAACCTGGTTAATGGCAAATATTACCGGTTTGTTAAACTGGTTCACATAATTCCAAATCAGGTCTGTGCCCACTTCAACGCCATGTTGCGCATTGATCGCAACTACGCACGTATCGGCAACACGCAGTGAGGATATCATTTCCCCGGCAAAGTCGTCAAAGCCCGGGGTGTCAATGATGTTAATCTTAAAGTCGCGCCACTCCGTGTGAAGAACGGTGGCGAAAACAGAATTGCCACGCTCCTGTTCGATTTCGTGGCAATCACTTATGGTATTTTTTCCCTCGATGGTACCTCTGCGGTGGATGATTCCGGCTTCGAAGAGCATGTCTTCGGCCATCAAAGTTTTGCCGGATTTTGGAGCACCCAATAGTACAATATTTTTGATGTGTTTGTCGTCATAGATTTTCATAATCATTAGAATTTTAAGATGAAAACGAGAACGAAATGGAAATTGAATGTAGGGTAAAAAAATGTAAAAGGGAAAGACTTTACCTACCTTTTTTGTAGATTAATTACCGTGATTTATCGCACTTTTAAAATATAATAAAGCGATACCCGATTGAGAAGCAAGGTTTTAATATATTTATACACCTAAAAATGTACTGTCTAGCCCATGAACCGCATTTGTATTAAACATAAAGTATTTTTTTTCACTTTGAGTATGTTTTTGGTTGCCTCCTGTGGGCCAAAATCTAAAACCGAGCAGGTGGCTTCAACATCAGAAGCAAAAGATTCTTTACCTACTACGGTTGAAAAACCAAAAGTTGGCAATAGCCTATCGATCGTTCAGCCCGAGAAAAAGGAAACTATAATGGTTGTTACTCCAAAAAAGCCAGCAACACCCACTAAACCAAAAGCTGAAATAAAAAGGAAACTTCCTAAAACACCTGTTACCGTGCCTACGCAGCCTGTTGCAAAAGAAGCTCCCCCTGTTATAAAAAAAGCTATTGAAACAAAACCAACTGTCAGCACACCTGAAAAGCCGCCTCCACCTAAAGCTGATTCTGCAACAGCAAAAAAACCGGAGCTAAAATCAAAAGGAAAGCCTTACTATTTTAAGGTCGTGCGGAAAGAGGATGGAAAAGAAATATCCAGTAGTTTACAATTACAGGAAGCCATTGGTGCCACCCAATACCAGTTGGTAAAAAGTGGAGAAGTCGTTTACCTGGAAGCACCAAAAAACAGGCGAGGTTCTTATACTATTGTTGCCATGCTGCCCGGTTATCGACAAAGCAGCTTGGTATTTGTTTATACCAATCCTCCAATACAAACTGGGCCGAATAATGAAGAAATCATCACGTTAACGTTAGATAAAGCCCGAGCAGGTGACTACATTGATTTTAACAACGTACGATTTTTCTTAAATACTTCCTTGATGCGTCCGGTTTCCAAAAACGAATTGGACGAACTCGCTAACTTGCTGAAGGAGAACGTGAACTATAAAATTAGAATATACGGTTACTGCAATGGCACCCACGATCGAGAATCCTACACCAAAGGGACAAGCCCTGAGTTTTTTGCCTTGGATTCAAAAGGAAATAAGAAAGAAACGATTTCCTCGAAAGAACTTTCATTGGCCCGTGCCGAGACGGTAAAAGAATATTTGACCCAGCAGGGTATAGAGGGTAGCCGCTTGAGGACAAAAGGGGAAGGAGGCAAAGTCCCTCTGTATCCCGAAGGTGGAACGCTGGGTCAATACAACGACCGGGTTGAGGTAGAGTTTGTGAAGAATTAAGAAAGGCGGTGGGGTTTTCACCGCCTTGAAAAATTTTTCACATCCTATGATTGAATGAAAATATACTTCGAGAAAATTAGATTTTTAATCCAAGTGTAAAATAGAATGTCCTCCCATCGGCAGGCAAAATTCCTGGTCCAGGATACATGTTTATCCTTCTACTAAAATACATGACATTAGCAATGTTATTGACTCCAGTCGATACATGATAGTGATTCAAGAACTTATAGCTGAACGACCAATCAAAGATCGCGTAGGATGGAACAATACCAACAACCCCTGTATTATTAAAAACCGTATTGTTGGCATCACTGAATTTCTGTGAAGTATGGCTTACCTGAAACGTAGAACGGATACCCCTGTAATTTAATTCTATTCCAGATCGGTTAATCCAATCGGGGACTCCTTCAACATGGTTTCCTACCAGGGAAATATTTTCAGTTCCCTTGCTTAACGCACCGCTTACATATCGGGCATGAGTGTAAGCAATCGAAGTAAACAAACGAAGATCCATTTTTTCAATTCGCCAACCCAATGCATTCAACACCGAGAGATTCAAATAAGCTTCGAATCCTTTTGCTACTGAATTTCCAATATTGGTTGTGAACTGGTACGTAGATCCATCCTTGGCCGTTTTCGTCAGGTTGCCAATTTTGTTACCGTAAAAAAGATAAAACCCATTGATGTCAAATTTTAACAGGTCAGCATATTGGCCGCGGTAACCCATATCAACATCATATCCACGACTGTCTTTTAAATTGGGGTCGATCACTCCGAGCTGATCTGCAGGGGTAATATTCGCATACAAATAAGGACGATAGGCCTGCGATATATTTCCGTAAAATTGTGAATTTTTATTCGATTGATACTGCACGCCCACACCGAACAAAGGAAACGTCCGGGTTCCTTTATAGGAAATGGGAAATGTTGCATTAGTGATTACCCCAGTGAGGTTTGAGTTAATTACCTCATATCGAAATCCAGGAGTTACAGAGAATCTTTCATTTAGTTGAAATACGTTTTCAGCAAATACAGCATAATTGATGGTGCGGAAAAGAAGGTCAATCCCATAAGGTCCAGCCACCGTCATATCATAGTTGCTCCCAGTGGTTCCCTTGCCTTTTTGCCTGCGCTTCGTTTGTTCATCTGAATATCGGATGCCGGTAGCTAGTGTGGATTTAATCTGGCTTATCTTATAGTGATGTAGTAGTCTTCCCTCCATGACGAAGCCTTGGTAAAAATCTCTGTCGACTTGCCGTGGGTTGTATGATCCAATCAACGTATTTACAGTGTCCATTATGTTGGGTGTGTTAATGAATTGAACACTGCTGCGTTCTCCCCAGATTCCATTGGTTGTGACTTTAAGCAGCGTATTCTTAGAAAATGAATAATCCAGGATTAGGGCAGGTAAATTTATTTTCGGACTGAAGAAATTCCGAGAGCGAAATGACTGCCTCGGGTATTTATTAAATTGTATATCGGTGAGCCCACCAGCAATTTGTTGGCGATAGTCCATCCTGGAAAATTGAAAAGATAAACTCCCTTTTCCAGAAAACTTATATTTTATATTGGCATAGAAGGATTGATAATTGAAAGCAGCATTTGGCCTCCACCCGTCACCATGTTTGTTATCATAATAGGCGTAGTAGCTTACCTTTCCCACCGTACCACCAATCGCATTATAGGAATTGTAGAAATTATAAGAACCGGTGGTTTGTTCGCTCTCCAATGAAAAGACTTTTGAACTATCCCCTTCCTTCATTACAAAATTCATCATTCCTCCAAATTGACTCCCAAATTGTAAGGCGGCTGATCCTCTTACCAATTGGACTTGCTTTACACCCTGCATCGGCACCGTATAATGGTTTTCCGGATAGCCGAACAAATCGGAATTCGTGTTGTAGCCGTTTTGGCGCATATTCATTTCGATGCATCGGTGAGCGTCTGTTCCGCGAGTGCCAATGTTTAACTGTGTTCCTGCACCATCCATGTCCCACAGGTTTATGCCTGGAATCTTAGCAAAAATCATCCGCCCAACATTTTGAGGAAGATTTGCCTCTCCATTGTTTATAGTAATTACATTGGTCTTCTTTCCAGCAAAAATATTCACACCAGACACATTTGGTAAGTACGTCCTTTCATGCATTCCCTTAATGGTTACCGGGTTCAATGTTTTCGTTGGAAGCGTGTCGGATTTAAGCTCTTGCGAAAGAGCATGATAGGATAAAGAACTTACTAATAGGATAAGTAAAATATAAAATTTTGACATAACGATATTTTTCAATTATAGATTTAATTAATAGATAACGATATTTTAATGCAACTCCCTTATGTATTTCTTCTATGAAATTGCAAAAAACATCATCTGCTTCTCTCGGAATTAGTGGGAAGCAGTTTTAATTTATTGCCTAAGAAAAGGCCGCTGAAATGATCAGCAATTTAGAGGGGGACGGAAGATTAAGCGCGAATTGGAAAAGGAATAAAAATTGGTGAAAGGGATAAATTTAATTAGTTGACACCAACCCTTGCAGGTATGATATTGAGTACGCTCAATGCTAACGTAATATTTCGTTAACGAGCCCGATAAAATAACCGTTGAATTTCCATCTTGCGTTTGGCCTGAAACACTTTTTGCAAAGTCTCCAATTAATTTATTAGCCCATTTACTTTTTTTGTCTTTTATGCAAACGACATAAAGGGTGCCTTGGTATAATCGCTGTTTAACTAATCGGTAGACTTCTCCTCCATAAACTATTTCACCATCTACCCGGGTATACTCTTCCGAATCAGTAGAATAAGGTAAAGTGATTGGGAAAGTAAAAACCAGATTGCCGTTTAATTCTTCTGCATTGCCTTCAATCTTTTGGATAATCTGATTAGTCACCTGTTGTTTTATTATCACTAAGATGCCATAGTTCCCTACAGTAATAAACAGAATTACAACAAGAAAAAATAGGCTAAAAAGCCTTTTTGGAAAAGAAATCATTATCGGGCAAAATTAACAATCCTAAGCACAAAATCAACCCACAATCGGAGCTCTTTTAGTTGACGGGAGCCAATTTCTTTTGAAAGCAGGATTACAGTTATTTAGTCAAAATAAATAAATAATTTTCGCACATACGTTCCTGCCCATACTGTAAATACCCGATCGACCATTGGGAGATTGCACGTAGTATTCAAAATATTTCAAGCGACTCATGTTCGATTGATAAGCCGCATCCAACACGTTATTTACTTGAAGCTGGAATTGCCAGGTTGTTTTTTGCGATTGACGAACGGTAGCGGCCACGCCCAGATTTAAAAGCGTGTACCCTGGCGTGCGCGTCTCTGTATTGTACAAATCAAGAAACCGATTTTGTTCTGCATTGAAAACCATTTCGGCCTTGAAATTAATTGACGATAATCCGACTGATTTTAGATTGATCTCTTGGTTAATGCCACTGATCAGGCGAGGAGGAGGAATAAAGGGCAGGTACTCACCTTGTATTTTTTTGCTTTCGTACAAGGGATTGCGGTTGAAACCGTAGCAGACGGCCAATTGGTTGTTGAACGCAAAGCCTTTCACACTGTGAGGATGCCATGAGAATGTTGTTTCAAATCCATAAAGTTGGGCAGCGGCCTGTCGGTATTGAAAAGTTTTGTTGCCTTGCGCGTCACGAAGTGGTCGACCTTGGTCATCAACCACCTGATTCAAATAGATGTAGTGCTGGATAGAATTATTAAATAAACTAGCAGAAGTGGTAATCGTTGAAAAGTTTGCAAAAATACCAATGTCTTCCTGCCAGTTAAACTCAGGGACAAAATTCCGGTTGCCGAGATAGATTATATGTGCACCGGGATCCAACCCATTGGAGGCAATCTCAGCAATGCTCGGTGCCCGGTAGCCACGCGCTAAATTTATTTTCAAGCTTAGGTGATCGTCAATCTGATAGGTAACCCCAAGGCTGGCCGATACACCTCGAAAATTTTGAGAGAGTTTTCTAAACTGAAGCGTAGCGCTCGTGGTGTCCGGTGCGAAAATCTGTTTTGGAAAACCTGTGTTAGGATTGGTGCCCACAAAAAAATCCGGCCCAGTAATGATTCGCTGGTCGATGCGCACTCCCCCACTGATCGTCCATCGTTCCGCTTTCCATTGTGAGGTGATGAATGCACCACCATCAAAAAGGTTATAATCAGGAATTGGGAAGTCGGTAGCATCTTTCACTTTGTTGTTTTGCAACATACCATTGATACCAAAGGATGTTTCCAATTTTGAAAGCACCGGCAAGTTGTACCGCACACTATAATTAATCGTGTTCAGTCGGACAAACATTCCGGCTTGCTCTGGATCCGTAGGATGATTGTATTCTCTGCGGATGTTTTGCGAAATCGCAAGCAAAGTATACAAATCGCCTGTGCCCAAACTATAATGGTTGGTGAGGTAAGCACGATAATGTTGGATGCGCTGATGGAGTGGACTTAGTGTGTAGGAATTCAGCTCATCCAGGGAAACGATCGGCCTATTTTTCACATTGTCTTGGCTGGCCTCATTAATTTGCTTGGTGAATTTCCGTGTCAATGAATCCCTGCTGCCATCAGGTATGCCTTGAAGATTGTCGTATAAGGTGAGGTTGAAATTTGAAAACCCTTTTTCATTTTTATAGCCAATCAAAGCAGAGGCATTTTTTTCCTGGAAGCTGGTATTGTACACTCGGCCATCCACCTCATTCTGGTAATTCCTTGCCACCCGAAGGGATCCTCGTAACGCCCAAATCCAGTGGGTGCTACCAGACGAAAGACGGAATCCATTTCCGATCAATCCGTTGTTGCTTTGATACTCTGATAGCCATCTACCCCTGACTCTTCCATCGTTTTCTTTTGGCACAAAAGGGAATAGGCTAACGACCCCTGCCATTGCGTCTGAGCCGTAAACCAAACTCGCAGGTCCTTTCACCACTTCGGCCTTGTCAATATTATAGCTGTCCACCTCCATGCCGTGTTCGTCACCCCATTGTTGACCTTCTTGTCGCACGCCATCGTATAAGGTCAACACCCGATTGTAACCCAGTCCACGAATGTAAGGCTTGGAAATATTAGGGCCTGTCTTCACTGCGCTAAAGCCGGGCGTATTTTTTACCAGTACATCAATGATATTATTTTCATTGGAACGTTCAATCGTTTGGGCAGAAATCGAGGCAATCGCCAATGGATTTTGCCTGATTAGGGTAGCCTTGCTCACACCAGTAACCACCAGTTCATTTAGTAATTCTGTTTTAGGGGTTAAAAGGATTTCGTAATACAGATTTGTTTTTGAAACAAAAACCGTATCCGACTGATACCCCATGTAGGAGAAGATTAAGAAAGTTGAGTCTTTTCTTATTTCTAGGTTAAATGTCCCGTCATTGCCTGTGCTCGTTCCAGTGCCCTCTCGCCCATGAACCACATGGCAATACGGTATCGGCTGAAGGGTGTTTCTATCTTTTACAATTCCATTGACCACCCAAGTGGGTTGAGCGAAGGTTGATCCGATCCAGGAAAACTGTATTATAAACTTAAAAAACAATTTCATACTACAAAAATAATAATTTAGACTAACCTAAAAAATAAATAAGCAGAAGTAGCTTTAATACACTAATTGCACAGCGTTGAAGCCCGTGTTTCGTATGGAGACGAATTGATTGGACTATTCGATGCGGTTCAGTTTAACCAACCTTCAATTCAGAAAGTGTAAATAATTTTAGCACAAATATTTCTGCCCATACCGTAAATGCCGTAACGGCCATTGGGCGATGCTACATAGTATTCAAAATACTTTAATCGGCTCATGTTTGACTGATAAACTGCGTCCAACGCGTTGTTCACTTGAAATTGAAATTGCCAATTGGTTTTATCCGATTGACGAATCGTAGTGCCGGCCAACAAATTAAAAAGGGTGTAACGGGGGGTTCTGGTTTCTGTTTGGTACAAAGCCTGGTATCGATTTTGTGCAGCATTAAAATCCATCTCCGCCATAAAATTTATGGCAGAGAACCATTTTGATTTAAAGGTAAACACTTGGTTGATGTTGCTCACCCATCGGGCAGGAGGAATGAATGGCAAATATTCGCCCTGTGTTTTGGTATTATCAAAAATAGGATTACGGTTAAAGCCATAACAAAGTGCTAACTGATTATTGAAGGTAAATCCTTTAATGTTTTTCGGTATCCACGCAAAGGTTGCCTCTAGCCCATAGAGTTGAGCAGAAGCTTGTTGGTATTGAAAGGTCTTGTTGCCCTGCGCATCGGTCATGGGCTTACCCTGCGCATCCACAACCTGATTGAGATATATATAATTGGCGATGTTTTTGTTGAACAGGCTTAATGAAGCCGATACCTCTGGGAAGTCACTAAACAGCCCAATGTCTTCTTGCCAGCTAAACTCGGGAACAAAATGATCGTTGCCGATATAAACAATGTGTGCGCCTACATCCAAACCGTTGGAAGAAAGCTCTGCAATGCTGGGCGCGCGGTAGCCTCTGGATAAATTAACTTTCAAATTAAAGATGTCGTTTATTTTATATGTTGATCCAAGGCTTAACGACCAGCCCTGAAAAACTTTCTGGGTAGCCGGAAACTGTAAAGAAGCACCACTGGTATCAGGGGAACAAACTTGTTTGGCAAATCCTGTTTTTGGGTCAGTACCCGCATAAAGATTAGTGGACTGAAAATTTCGGGTGTCGAACCGCGCACCGCCTACCACCGTCCAATTTTCTCCGTGCCACGAGCTGACGACAAAAGCTCCGAGATCTGTCAGGTTATAATCCGGAATCGGGAAATCGGTGGCCTTCTCATTCTTATTGTTTTGAACCATGCCGTTTACACCAACGGAAGTTTGAATGTGCGCCACTTCGGGCGAGTTATACTTAACCGTATAATTCAACGTGTTAAGCCGAAGGAACAAGCCTGCCTGATCAGGATCAGTTGGATGATTGTATTCCCTTCGTATATTTTGCGTAAAGGCTAAAAGAAAGTTGACATCGCCAATGCCCACGTGATAATGATTGTTGGCATAAATACGATAGTTTTGGATACGTTGATGCAGCGGACTGAGCGCGTACGAATTTAGTTCAGCATTGGAAACAATGGGTCTGGTTTTTATGTCGTCTTGATTGCCCTCATAAATTTGTTTTGTAAATTTTCGGGTAAGTGAATCACGGCTTCCGTCTGGAATTCCCTGGAGGTTGTCGTATAATGTAAGATTGAAATGCGTGAAGCCGCTTGAACTTTTATAGCCAACCATGGTAGAAAGGTTCCTTTCCTGAAAGCCCGTGTTGTAAACGCGACCATCCACTTTATCCGTATAGTTTTTGGCCATGCGGTACGATCCGCGTACGATCCAAAGCCAGTGGGTAGTACCTGAAGAAATCCGAAAACCATTTCCGATCAGGCCATTGTTGCTTTGGTATTCTGAAAGCAATCGTCCGCTTATTTTGCCATCCGATTCCTTTGGGATATAAGGAAACAAACTGACCACCCCTGCCAAGGCATCTGAACCATACACTAAACTGGCGGGGCCTTTTACAATTTCGGCACGTTCGATATTGTAATCATCAACCTCAAGTCCATGTTCACCACCCCACTGCTGCCCTTCCTGTCGCACCCCATCGTAAAGGGTGAGTATCCGATTGAATCCAAGTCCCCGGATGAAAGGCTTTGAAATATTAGGCCCTGTTTTCAAGGTACGCAGCCCTGGCGTATTTTTAGCTAAGGCGTCAATGATATTGCTTTCGTTAGCCCGATCAATCATTTGGGAAGTCACCATACTCACGGCCACGGGATTTTGCCGCATGAGCATGGCTTTCGAAACGCCTGTGACCACCACTTCATCCAAAAGTTTGTGGTTGGGGATTAATAAAATTTCATATTCTTTTTTGCCATCAATTTCAAGCGTGTCATTGGTGTACCCGACATAGGAAAAGACCAGTTTACTTTTTTCCACCACCTGCATTTTGAATTTCCCGAAGTTGTCGGTAACAGAACCTTGTGTTGAATTTAACTGATTGATAACGCTGCCGGGGAGACCTTCTTTAGTTTCGCGGTCTTTTACAATTCCTTCTATTTGCTTAGTGGTTTGTGCGCTACTGTTGATCTTGGAAATGAAAACAAAAACCAGTGAAATAAATATAACGCGACTGTAGATACGTGACATCTAAAATAGATTAAGAAAAAATGGAGAGAATAAAAATGAATCAATGCGGGCAGCCAATGGCTATGCCTTAATTGAAATAAGCATTATGCTTTAGATATGTGAAACAGGAGGAGCCCTGTTTTGCGAATAGGAATTAATTGTTCGATCAAAACCACCCTGAAATGAAGACTCAACCGCTTTGGAAATTTCAGGCTTTAAAAACGAAATGGCCTGTTGAAGAAAGGCGTGATTAAAAAAATCTATTCCGCATACTTTACAATGCTCGCCATGCTTTTGTACTCCGGACGCACCATCTTTCAAGGGTTTGGTAATGGATTTTAGCTGATGAACATCGTGATTTTGGTGAAAGAAATTGACCGCTACCTGGGCGAACGCAAGCGTGCCAATTAGAAAAATGGAGAAAATAGTATGGAATAGCCTTGTTTTCAGTATACAAAAATAAGAAAGCGGATGGTCTGCACAAGAGGATGGTGTTTTTCAAATTGCCGCGAACTAACCTTTTTCATTTCTCTGTTCCCTCTGCGATTTTACTGTTCTCCGTGGGAAAAATTCAAAACCTCTGAGAACTCAGGGATCACAGAGAAATCAAAGGAGTTGAAAACAGCCAAAATAGCGACTCAGGCATCTGTTGTGATTAACAGTTGCGACAATTTGAATTGAACCCCAAGAGGATACAGATCCGATTTTTGACAAGCAGAAAAGGAAACTTCCATTAAGCCAAAATCGTTTACCAATGTGTTGCTACCTTGCAGGTACTAATCCCTTAAAATTATGGCCTACTTATTTGACTCTTTCGAAGGCTGGAAAAATTATTGTCTCAAAAACAATTTTTCCTTAAGCAAAGCAGTGTTGGAATACGAGTATGAACAGAAGGGCCGCCAAGAAGCGGAAGTGATTGAAGGATTGAAACATGCCTGGAAGGTGATGAAAGAAGCCGTGCACAGTGGACTGGAAGAAGATATGACCTCTCGATCTGGCATGATCAACAATGGCGCAAAGAAAGTTTACCGATACCCAACGCCCGTCCTTTCTATTGAATTTCAACGATTGATTTCACGTGCACTGGCTGCAAAGGAAGTGAACTCGTGCATGGGCCGTGTAGTGGCCGCACCTACTGCTGGCGCAAGCGGAATTATGCCCGGTGTGTTGTACACCCTGCAAGAGATTCATCACACAGATGATAAAAAAATCCTGGAAGCAATGATGGTAGCGGCTGGTATTGCCATCATCATCGAACAAAAAGCGTCTATTGCAGGAGCGGTAGGTGGATGCCAGGCAGAGACGGGAACAGCCGCAGCTATGGGTGCAGGGGCTATCGTCTATTGTCTGGATGGAACTATTGATCAAGTGTTCAATGCGGTAGCGATCACCATTCAGTGTATGCTTGGATTAGTGTGTGATCCTGTAGCAGGATTAGTTGAAATTCCGTGCGTGGTGCGCAATGCCAGTGCCGCTGCCATTGCCAATAGCTCCGCTCAAATTGCGCTGGCCGATGTGAGCAGTGTGATTCCGGTTGACGAAGTCATTGAAGCCATGGGTGAAATTGGGGCGAGCATGGAAACCAGATACAAAGAAACAGCGCTTGGTGGGTTGGCCGCTACAAAAACCGGACAAGCCATAGCCAAGCGCGTGCTAATTCGCGATATCGAAGTACTACCCGATGAGCAGACCAGTTGAGCTAAATAGAGAATCACCAAATTTAAACTCCGACTACGAAGCCCTTGTTAGCGCGCTTTTGCAACCCTTGTATTCTACCGATCTTTTTCTCCACAGAGACCCCGTGGCGGGTGACAGCGGAGAAGTAACAGTAGTAGAGGTACAAACACGCGCCAACTAGGCGGTCAAGGCAACTCGAGTTTGTCTGTAGTATTTTTTGGTAACCTTATTGTTAAATAAAATACAGAAGCTATTATTACAGTGAAAAAAATAATATTTATTGTCGCCACTGAAATTCCTAATCCACCATCATTTGGAGCTTGAATAAATAAATCCCCTAACGAAGCCCCAATTGGTCTCGTTACAATAAATGCTATCCAAAATGCTAAAACATCATTTATTACTTTAGAAAAATATAAAGCTCCAGCTAGAATAAAAATCGAACCGAAAATAATTAATGAATACAAATAACCCACTTTTAAATACTCCGATACGGTATCTCCAACTCCTGTGCCTAACGCGAATGTTGTTAAAACAATTACCCAATAAAACTTTTCTCTGCTATCATTATTTATTGCATGGATAGATAATGTGTGTTCTTTCCTATTCCAAAAATAAAATAAAAGACCCATTGAGATAGAGAAAATTATATCTAAAGTCAGTAAAGAAACACTTATGTTTTCCACTAAAATATCCGTTATCAAAGTTCCTTCAATACTCATCATCACGATTAAGGCCCAATAGGTAGGGGGGAAATATTTTTTTTGCCTAAAATTCAAAATGGCAACAAGAATGGTAACTACACCCATTAGAATTGTAGTCTTTGTTAATCCAAAGTTCAGGTTTGTTGAAACATAATCAGCGGCAGTTTCACCTACGGTTGTTGAAACTATTTTGACAACCCAAAACAATAACCCTAAACTTGCCACTCGATTTACTAATTTCGTATCCATAAGGCACTTATATTTAAAATTTGTGATAATATCTTTAACCGATATAGTGGCTGAGTGAGTAGCTCACTCAGCCATACACCTTTACGCTTCCGTATTATTTTGTTACATACTTTTTTCTAAAACATCAACTAGGGTCAAATCCATATTGGCCAAAATTCCACAAATTTTAGCTTCTTTATTTTCGGCACTAAGAAGGAGACCTTCAAAAAGATAATCAAAAGTACCTTTCAAATTACCATCTTTAACTTTTGGACTTAAGGTAAGCCATATTCCTTTAGTGTCTTCAACCGTTTGCTTTACCTTCCCCCAATCAATTTTATCTTGATTTAAAAGCGCGCTTACTTTAAATCCCATATAATCCAAATGTTCAATTTTGATTTGACTCTCAATTTTATTTCCATCCGCAAAATTGCTTATGTTGAAATCGAAAATCTCTGCTGACACGAGTGCAATTTGACTATAGTTATTCTTACTGATCAATTCTTTGAGTATCTCAATTTTTGGATTCAGTAATTTTACGCTTTCGGCTGTAAGATTTTGTTCAAAAAAACCTTTTGAAGCAGCATCTTCAATTTTACTCATTGATTCTAGAATCCCATTTCTGTTTTTTTCCAAAGCAAATTCTGTCATGTCCTCAAAGGGCGATAGGATAACATCTAAATTACCAAATACCGTTTCATTGGGATCTGTCTTTGCTTCACTGTCTATACTGCTCAATTCTGATTGAGTAGAATCTGATTTTTTCTGTTGACAAGAGAATATAAAAATCATTGCCATTCCGATTAATAAAATAGGTGTCTTTTTCATTTTTTTGTGAGTTTTATGTTATTTTGATGTAAACGTACATACCAATTCTGAAGAATTTTTGAAGTCTAATTCTCCAAGACAAGGGTTATTGTGCAGATAATTCTTTTCCATACCTGACACTTTCTATCTTTCACCCCAACTGAAATTTATAATTGGCTGTTTTGATAATGAAGCTCCGATTTTCAATTTGGGTGTTGTCAACCTGGTCGTTTTTTACTTGTTCAACTGGAACAGATTTGGATTTTTCTAAATCTCCTTTCTCGTCCCTTTTTGTCCCACATGAAATTAGGAGTAGAATCAAAATCAAATGTTTGTATTTCATATTTTAATAGTTGGTGTCTGTGTCC
>DAHVFH010000126.1 GCA_027317105.1 Cytophagales bacterium | reverse complement strand
TCATAATTGCTTATAAACCCACTTTGATCATAATTTCCCTTAAAAGCAACCGATACATCTGATCGCAATTCCAATTGTGAGGGTATTAAATATGACCCTGATTTCGATACTGCATAAACAGAAATATCTTCGTGCTTTGACAATAAATTTTTCAAAATGGCCCAACCTCTTAATTTAAGGTTCTTCTTTTCGAGAGTGAGAGCGTCAATGTAATGATTCGATTGCGCTTGGTATTGACAACGATAATTTCGTGATCAATATTCCTATGTTCAAGGCATTGGAATAGGCTAGCAATTGTTTCCCTTATTGACCCCTCTTCATTGTAAGCCAGTATAACGATACTCAATTTCATTCTAAAAGAATAATATCATATTAAGTAAATAAAAATTGAATGGTTTTTAGTCAAACTCAAGTAAATATTTCCACGGATGATAGATTCTTTTTTACAAGATTTTGGGGTATTAATCTTACCAACTAAAATTGGAGCTATTCGTTATACTGCAAAATCTTATGCCCACCTTCTTTCAAATAATGATCACGTTTAAACAACTCCAGATCACTGGCCACCATTTCCTTTACCAAGGCATCTAAATCATACTTCGGTTTCCATCCCAATTTCGATTTCGCCTTGGTGGGATTGCCAATCAATAATTCAACTTCAGTAGGTCGGAAATATTTTGGGTCAATCTTTACAACTTCCTGGCCTTCTTTTACATGAAATTCTGGATTTGTTGATTTCACAACAGTCCCTCTTTCATTTAAGCCTTCCCCTGAGAACGCTACAGTTATTCCTAGTTCTTTAAAAGATTTCAGAATAAAATCCCTCACCGTTGTGGTAACCCCGGTTGCAATCACAAAATCTTCGGCTTCTTTTTGTTGCAACATGAGCCACATCGCTTCCACATAATCTTTGGCGTGCCCCCAGTCGCGCTTGGCATCGATGTTGCCCATAAACATGGTTTGTTGAAGGCCTAATGCTATTCTACAGGCAGCTCTCGTGATCTTGCGGGTTACAAAAGTTTCACCGCGTAGCGGTGATTCATGGTTAAACAAAATTCCATTGCAAGCATAAATATTATATGCTTCCCGATAATTTACAGTAATCCAATACCCGTAAAGTTTGGCTGCTGCGTAAGGTGACCGTGGATAAAAAGGGGTCTTTTCGCTTTGGGGTACTTCTTGCACCAAACCATAAAGTTCAGAGGTAGATGCCTGATAAAATCGCGTCTTCTTCTCAAGCCCAAGTATCCGGATTGCTTCCAATAAACGTAAAGTGCCAATGCCATCTACATCGGCTGTATATTCAGGTGAATCAAAACTCACTTTCACATGCGACATGGCTCCCAGATTATAGATTTCATCGGGCTGCACTTCCTGAACGATGCGAATCAAATTCCCGGAATCAGACAAATCTCCATAGTGCAGTTTCAACTTTAGGTTCTTTTCGTGTGGATCCTGATAGAGATGATCGATGCGATCAGTATTAAACAAGGAGCTTCTCCTTTTAATACCATGAACCTCATAGCCCTTTGAAATCAACAATTCAGCCAAATAAGCTCCGTCTTGCCCCGTAATACCTGTGACTAATGCAGTTTTCATTAAAGATTTAACATTTTGGCCTGCAAACTTAATGATTTCTAGGGATTGAATAACGCACTTTGGTCTGGATTTCCCATAAAGAATGAAAACCCTATCGTTATTAGATTAGAGATTTGAAATTTAAAGAGATAGCCTCGCTAAAATACATCTAAGTCGGAAATTATTGTTTTTTTCTGTAACGTTGAGGCAATATAGAGTAATATATAAATCCGTGGAATGAAATCCATTAAACTTTAGCTTCCGTTTAAATCTCATTCTCCACGATGTCCAAAATAAGTGCTACAATAATTACTTACAATGAGGAGAAAAGCATTGGTGAATGTATTGATTCGCTGAAATCCGTTGCCGATGAGATCATTGTGGTTGATTCGTTTTCGAATGATTCAACAAAACAGATTTGCCTTTCAAAAGGAGTTCGCTTCGTAGAACATCCCTTTAAAAACTACATTGAGCAGAAAAATTATGCGCTTTCCCTGACTTCCTTCGACCACATCATCTGCCTAGATGCGGATGAACAATTGTCGGATGAGCTAAAAGAATCTATTTTGTCCATAAAGGAGTCATGGCCTTCGGAAGCTTACAAAATGAACCGCCTTTCCAAATATGGAGGAAAGTGGATACGTCATGGAAACTGGTATCCTGACCGCCAGCTACGGCTCTGGAACAAAAAGATGGGTGGCTGGGGAGGAAAAAATCCTCATGAAAGTCTTGTTTTTAAAATCCGGATAAAACCAATGCAATTGAGCGGTGATATTTTGCACGAGGCCTATAGCGATTCTTCGGAGGCAATGAATAAAATGCAATCCTATTCAGAGATATTTTCCAGGGAGTATGCTGGCAAAGTATCGAGCTCCGTTTTTAAAATAATTGTGCATTCCAGTTTTACTTTTTTTAAAAGCTATGTAATTAAACGTGGCGTATTCGATGGGTTTGAAGGATTGATGGTAGCCGTTGCTGAAGCTAACCACACTTTTTACAAGTATGCCAAATTGTACGAAGCCAATCGAAGGTTGGCTGATGAAAAACGAGCCTCTCAAAAGAAGGATTGAATCACTTACTCCTTCGGCAACAAATGCGGATGCGTTAATTTCCTTTTTAATTAAAACTATTGTTATCGCCCCTTTGTGTTAATTTTGGGCTCTTTAAAAAAGGAGTATAAATGCAATCAAAACGGGTTTTGGTAACGGGTGCAGCTGGCTTTATTGGGTTTCACCTTTCCCAAAAACTTTTAGCTCAAGACTACCAAGTTATTGGTCTGGATAATCTAAACGATTACTATGACGTGTCGCTAAAGAAAGCTCGCCTTTTGGCTTTACAAAAAAATCCCGGCTTCACATTTCTTCAAGGCAATTTGCACGATACTCCTTTGGTGGAGAAAACGTTTTCGGATTTCAAGTTTGACTATGTAGTCAATCTGTCAGCCCAAGCAGGATTACGGTACTCCTTACAAAATCCTCATGCTTATGTAGAAAGCAATATTCAGGGATTTTTGAATATTCTCGAAGCGTGCCGTCATCATAAACCTGCCCATTTAGTTTATGCCTCTTCGAGTTCGGTATATGGAGCCAACAAGCAGATGCCTTTTTCGGTACACCAAAATGTAGATCACCCCATTTCGTTGTATGCCGCTACGAAGAAATCAAACGAACTGATGGCACATACCTACTCGGTGCTTTTTAAAATCCCAACTACTGGCCTTCGGTTTTTTAATGTTTATGGGCCGTACGGAAGACCCGACATGGCCTTATTCATTTTTACAAAATCAATATTGGAAGGAAAGCCTATCGAGGTTTACAACCATGGCAAGATGAGACGCGACTTCACGTATGTAGATGATATCGTGGAGGGAATCTCGAGATTGATCCCAAAAGTTGCCGAACCGAATCCAACCTGGGACGCTTATCATCCTGACCCGGCCACCAGTTTTGCACCCTACAAATTGTATAACATCGGCAATACCAAACCGGTAGAGCTGATGTATTACATCGAAATTCTTGAACAGAAACTAGGCAAGAAAGCGATTAAGAATTTTCTGCCTATGCAGGATGGAGAGGTGACAGAGACCTACTCGGATGTGGATGACCTGATAAAAGATGTTGGTTTCAAACCCACCACGCCAATTGAAATAGGAATCGGTAAATTTGTAGATTGGTATTTGGACTATTATAAAATCAAATTGTAAGCCAACATGGAAAAAATAGGAGTCATCGGGTTAGGTTATGTTGGTTTGCCGTTGGCCGTGGAGTTCGGAAAAATTATCGAAGTGATTGGTTTTGATATTAACCAATTGCGGATTGATGAATTAAAGAAAGGGGTTGACCGCACCCTCGAAGTGGACGAGTCGGAATTAAAAAGTGCAAGCCATCTTCGCTTTTCCGCTAATCGTAATGAGTTGAAATCTGTGAATTATTTTATAGTCACCGTGCCTACGCCTGTTGATGAATATCACGTTCCTGACCTTCGCCCGTTGCAATCGGCCAGCAAAACGGTCGGGGCTGTATTAAAAAAGGGTGACATTGTGATTTATGAGTCTACTGTTTTCCCGGGTTGCACCGAAGAAGTGTGTGTTCCTATTTTGGAGGAGGCGAGCAGATTAAAATTTAATGAAGATTTTTTTGCCGGATACTCACCCGAGCGCATTAATCCGGGTGACAAACAGCATCGGTTGCCTAACATCAAAAAAGTGACCAGTGGCAGCACACCCGAAGTGGCTGAAAAAGTAGATCAGCTTTATAAAAAAATTATCAAAGCAGGAACGCATAAAGCCTCATCTTTAAAAGTGGCTGAAGCAGCCAAGGTAATTGAAAACTCTCAACGTGATTTGAATATTGCTTTCGTGAATGAATTGGCGCTGATTTTCCAGCGAGTAGGAATCGATACCCATGAAGTATTGGAGGCTGCGGCTACCAAATGGAATTTCCTTCCGTTCAAACCGGGACTTGTGGGCGGTCATTGCATCGGTGTAGATCCTTATTATTTGACCTACAAAGCCGAGAGCTTGGGATATCATCCGGAGGTGATCTTATCAGGCCGAAAGATCAATGATAACATGGCCATTTATATCGCCAACGATGTGATTAAACTAATGGCGAAAAATAAGTTACCGATTCATGGTGGTAAGGTTTTGGTATTAGGATTGACCTTCAAAGAAAATTGCCCCGACATCCGAAACAGTAAAGTAGTGGATGTGATTAGGGAGCTCTCAAGTTTTGGAACAGACGTTGATGTTTACGATCCTCATGTTGATGCGGTAGAAGTTAAGCTTCAATATAGCCTTGATATCATCAAGTCCATATCTAAAAAATACCACGCCATTGTGCTCGCAGTTGGTCATAAAGAATTTTTGTCACTAACCTGGCCTGAATTAAAAGAACCCAATGCTATTGTGTATGATGTAAAAGGCTTCCTTGATAGATCTTTAGTGACTGCACGTTTGTAAGTTTCTGGCCTAAATTCAAATGAGCAGTTCGTGAACCACATAGGGCAGATTTGCCACAAAGGCTCTAAGACACAAAGAAATTCAATTTAAAGTCTTAGTGTCTTGGCGTCTTTGTGGCTAAATATAATTTCTTTAGAACCAATCTTCCTCTTTTCCGCACTTTTTTAGAAAAGCCCAATATTTCATTGTAACACATTGAAAATCACACCGCTGCTATTTTTCTTCTTTCGGATAACATGATGATTACCTGAAGCTTTTGCCCAAAGGCTCTAAGGCTCATTTAAAGTCTTAGTGTCTTGGCGTCTTTGTGGCTCAATATAATTTCTTTAGGGCCAATCTTCTATGTGCGCATTTCTATGTTTCTTTGTGCCTATGTGGTTCAATTTCTTGATAACTTAGCGACACTGAATAGATGGCTTCAAAAAAGAAAATATTATTGACGGGTGGTGCAGGTTACATTGGTGCCCACACGGCTGTGGAATTAATTGAGCAAGGTTACGAAACGGTCTTGATTGACGATTTCTCTAAAAGTGACAAAACGCTTTTAACAGGAGTGGAAAAGATCACCAAGCGAAAACCCAATTTTGTAGAGGGGGATTGCAAAGATTTCCAATTTCTTGAAAAAGTTTTCAGTCAAAATAAATTCGATAGTGTCATTCACTTTGCCGCTTACAAATCAGTGAATGAGTCGGTAGAGAAACCGTTGATGTATTACGAGAATAATTTAGGTTCTATGACTACCTTACTTAAGGTCATGGAACAATTCGCAGTTAATGAAATTATATTCTCCTCCTCGTGTACGGTCTATGGCCAACCGGATATTATCCCGGTTGACGAAACCGCTCCCTTCAAACGAGCAGAGTCGCCTTATGGTGCCACCAAACAAATGAGCGAACGCATTTTGGAAGACACAGTATTGGCCAACAAAATTCTGAAGGCCATTTCACTTCGCTATTTTAACCCGATCGGGGCCCACCCGTCAGCGTTGATTGGGGAATTGCCAATCGGAATCCCTGGCAATCTTGTTCCTTACGTTACCCAAACAGCTGCTGGCCTTCGGAAAAAACTAACCGTGTTTGGAAGTGATTATAATACATTGGATGGAAGTTGTCTTCGCGATTTCATTCATGTGGTAGATCTGGCCAAGGCACATGTGAAAGCATTGGAAAAAATTAGCAAAATGCCCAATCGTTTTGAGGCCTTTAATCTTGGCACAGGTGAAGGGGTCTCCGTTTTAGGACTTGTGAAAAAATTCATTGAGGTTACTGAGGTTGAACTTAATTACGAAGTTGGCCCACGAAGGCCGGGTGACATCGAAAAAGTGTATGCCGATCCTTCCAAAGCAAAAAGACTTTTGGGATGGGAAACGAAATTGACACTTGAAGAGGGGTTAAAAGATGCCTGGCGCTGGCAGGAAAAATTGGCTGATGACTAGGCCTTGTGTGACGAGTGGAGTTTATTTCAAGACAGCTTAAAAACAATTTCAGTAATTTTAAATCAGAAAAATCAATATTATGAATGAACTGGTAATTGATAAAAAGAAATACGTTCTCCTTTTACGAAAGGACTACGAACTACTCCAGCGAAAAGCAGCATTAAAGAACAAAACCGAAAAAACATTGACCCTTGCTGAGGCCCGCTTGTACTCGAAAGAATTGATCCGTAAATGGGCAAAAGAAAAATAACTATAAAAAAATCAGTAGCTGAAAGTATTGCTGAAATCGCCTGGTTTATAGAATCAAAGGGCATGGTAGCCACGGCAGAAAGATTTTCGGATGCTGTCTATGGTTTTTTTCAACAACTCTCTGACAATAAAAGAACACATCGTCCTTGTCAGGAACCTGAGCGAGCGGCACTAGGGTTTAAGTGTGTTAATTTTAAGAGATACGCAATCGTAATGATTGAGAGTGAATCTGAGATGACAAATATGTGAGTTTATTCCATCAAAATTAATTTGGTGGTGAAATATGATTTTTCGAATTCGCCCATGAACATAAAAATGGTTGACTTGCAGAGTCAATACTTACGGATTAAAAGTGAGATTGATGCGGCTATTCAGGAAGTGCTGATGTCAACGGCTTTCATTCAAGGGCCACAGGTAAAAGCGTTCGCGGAAGCGCTTTCAAAATATAATCAAGGAATAAATGTAATCCCTTGCGCCAATGGCACGGATGCATTACAAATTGCCATGATGGCATTAGATCTCAAAGCTGGTGATGAAGTGATTTTACCGGTTCACACCTATGTGGCTACCGCTGAAGTGATGGCATTGCTTGGTTTGACGTCCGTATTCATTGATGTGAATGAAAAAACATTCAACATTGATGTAGATCAAATTCAAGGCAAAATCACGAAAAAAACAAAGGCTATCGTGCCTGTTCATCTTTATGGGCAGTGTGCAGACATGGAACCCATCGTAAAAATTGCCAAGGAAAACAATCTTTTTGTTATTGAGGACTCAGCGCAAGCACTTGGGGCGGAGTATATCTATTCAGATGGAACAAAGAAAATGGCGGGCACGATAGGGACTATTGGCACGACCTCTTTTTTCCCATCAAAAAATCTTGGCTGCTATGGCGATGGGGGAGCAATCTTTACCCCTGACCGAGCGCTTGCCGAAAAAATCAGGATGATTGCCAATCATGGACAGAAGGTAAAATACCAACATGACATTATCGGGGTCAACAGTCGGCTGGATACGTTGCAAGCCGCAATCCTTTTGGTGAAATTAAAATACCTTGATGAATATACCCGGAAACGAAATGAAGTTGCCGTCTATTACGACAAGCATTTAGGTAATCTAAATTATATTGAACTTCCCTATCGTGCTTCGCATTCTACGCATGGTTTTCATCAATATACTTTGCGGACAAAAGGCATTGATCGCGATCATTTTAAAAAATATTTAGAATCAAAAGGTGTTCCGGCTATGATCTATTACCCTATTCCTTTACATCTGCAAAAAGCCTATAGACTTGATGGTTTTGGTGAAGGTTCATTCCCCATAACTGAAAAACTATCAAAAACAGTGCTCTCCTTGCCGATTCATACCGAAATGACCGAAGATGAATTGTCTTACATTTGCGAAGTGATTAAAGACTATCATGCCTGACGAAAAGAACTATTTTGCTCACCCTACGGCCATCATCGATGAAGGATGTGAAATTGGATCGGAAACAAAAATCTGGCACTTTTCGCATATTATGCCAAATTGTAGAATCGGGGAGCATTGCAATATTGGTCAAAATGTAGTGATCTCACCCGGGGTTGTTCTCGGCAAGAATGTGAAAGTGCAAAACAATGTTTCGATTTATACGGGTGTAGCTTGTGAAGACGATGTGTTTCTTGGTCCTTCCATGGTTTTTACTAATGTCACCAACCCCAGAAGTGCAGTCAACCGCAAGGATCAATACGCCAAGACTATTGTAAAAAAGGGGGCTTCCATTGGCGCCAATGCAACGATTGTTTGCGGCCACGATATTGGTAAGTTTGCCTTCATTGGTGCTGGTGCTGTAGTGACGAAAAACGTTCCTGATTATGCCCTTGTTGTTGGGAATCCGGCCAAACAAACAGGTTGGATGAGTGAATACGGACACAAATTGAATTTTAATAAAAACGGTGAGGCCGTCTGCCAGGAGAGTGGAGAAAAATATTTATTAGAAAATGGAAAGGTTTCAAAAGCATAATGTCATGATCGAGCTATTCAGGGCAATCATTAAATAAGTAGAATCATGGTCAATTTTGCATTAATAGGAGCAGCAGGCTACATCGCCCCTCGCCATTTACAGGCAATCAAGGACACGGGTAATAATCTGGTGGCCGCACTGGATAAATTTGATAGTGTAGGCATCATCGATTCATATTTTCCTAAAGCCGATTTTTTCACCGAGTTCGAGCGCTTCGATCGTCACATTGATAAACTCAAACGGATTGGTCAAAAAATAGAATACGTGAGTATTTGTTCGCCTAACTATCTGCATGACTCCCACATCCGTTTTGCCTTGCGCCATCATGCGGATGCAATTTGTGAAAAGCCGCTTGTTCTTAATCCCTGGAATGTCGATGCTTTGGAAGAAATAGAAAAGGAAACAGGCAATAGAGTTTTTACTATCCTTCAACTGCGTCTTCACCCCAACATTATTCAATTAAAGAAAGAAATAGATGCGCTGCCTGCAGGAAAAGTAGTTGATGTTGATTTGAATTATATTACCTCACGTGGAAAATGGTATCACCACAGTTGGAAAGGCGATGAACTGAAATCGGGAGGCATTGCTACCAATATTGGTATTCATTTTTTTGATATGTTGCTTTGGGTTTTTGGTGGGGTTAAGGATTTACAGATGAAATCGTACGACCTCGATTCGGCTTCCGGCTATTTGGAGTTGCAGAAAGCAAGAGTAAACTGGAGGCTTAGTATTAACGAAAATCATCTTCCGGAGGAAGCGAAAGCAAAAGGAAAGCGCACTTTTCGCTCGCTCACTATGAATGGAAAAGAAATTGAATTCAGTGATGGATTTACCGAGTTGCATACCAATAGCTATAAAGAAATTCTGGCAGGGCGAGGATTCGGTTTGGCCGATGCAAGGCCATCCATCGAATTAGCCCACCAAATCAGGCCAAAGAAATAAAAACGTCAACACATCAAAACTTTAACACGTCAACACATTAAAACGTCAACACTTCAACACTTTGAAACCTCAACACGTTAATAAATGAAAGGAATAGTTCTAGCAGGAGGATCCGGCACGCGACTTTATCCACTTACCAAATCGGTATCGAAACAATTGTTGCCCATCTATGATAAACCGATGATCTACTACCCATTATCGGTGCTCATGCTGGCTAACATTCGGGAAATACTCATTATTACAACCCCGCATGAGCAAATCCTTTTTAAAAACTTATTGGGCGATGGAAGTCAATTTGGCTTGAAATTAGAATATAGAGTTCAGCCATCACCCGATGGACTTGCCCAGGCATTCATCATCGGAGAAAGTTTTATCGGAAACGATACGTGTTGTCTTGTTTTGGGTGACAATATTTTCTATGGCTATAATTTCTCTTCCATGTTGGAAGAAGCCAGTAGAGTAAAAAAAGGGGCTTCCGTTTTTGGCTATTATGTAAATGACCCTGATCGTTATGGCGTGGTTGAATTCGATAAGACAGGAAAAGTACTTTCTATAGAGGAAAAACCAAAAGAACCGAAATCAAATTATGCGGTTACAGGTTTGTATTTTTATGACAACACAGTAGTAGAACGCGCTAAAAAAATTAAACCTTCGCCAAGAGGCGAACTGGAAATCACTGATTTAAACAAAAGCTATTTGAATGATGGCTTGTTAAATGTAAAACTATTAGGCCGCGGTATGGCTTGGCTAGATACGGGAACGCATGAATCGCTACTACGAGCTTCTACTTTTGTGGAGTCGATCGAAGAACGGCAGGGATTAAAGATTGCCTGTTTGGAAGAAATCGCTTTTCACAAGGGATATGTTTCCAAAGATCAATTACTGGAGTTGGCAAAACCATTAATGAAGAATCAATACGGCCAGTATTTATTGAAAATCGCAAATGAGAAATCTTTATTATGAGTAAGGTGAAATTAATCGAAACAGGTTTTGATGATTTATTCATCATTGAAACATTTAAGATTGGGGACTCGCGCGGCTACTTTTCTGAGACCTATAACTACCGGGATTTAAAAGTATTGGGGATCGATATTCAATTTGTTCAAGATAATCAGTCAAAATCAGCGCGTGGTGTCATGCGTGGGTTACATTATCAGAATGCACCTCATGCGCAAACGAAAATGGTGCGCGTGATCTCTGGGACAATACTCGATGTAGTTGTGGATTTACGAATAGATAAAAGTACTTTCGGAAGGAGCTTTGAATTGGAGATGTCAGCAGAAAAAGGACAGCAATTTCTTGTCCCCAAGGGGTTCGCACACAGTTTTATTGTACTTAGCGAAAGCGCAGAAATTCTATACAAAACAGATGATTTTCATTATCCTGAGTTGGAAGGGGGTATTTGTTATAATGACCCTGCCTTGAGTATTGATTGGCGATTACCAGAGAGTGAAATGATTATTTCCGATCGGGATAGGAAACATCCTAAATTAGCAGAAGCACAATTTAATTTTTAGTAAAAATGCAATCAATCTTAGTTACCGGGGGCGCAGGTTTTATTGGCTCCAACTTTATTGTTCATTCTCTCGAAACGAATAAAGACATTCAAGTCATTAATTATGACGCGCTCACTTATGCTGGTGATTTGAGCAATTTGAAAGAAGTGGAGGGAAACCCTCGGCATATCTTTGTGAAAGGCGATATCCTCGATAGGGCATTGTTAGCAAAAACGTTTCAGCAATATGATATTTCTGGCGTTATCCATTTTGCGGCTGAATCGCACGTAGACAATTCGATTTCGGGCCCCGAAGCCTTTATCAAAACAAATGTGTTGGGTACATTTACCGTGTTAGATGTAGCTCGTGGAAACTGGATGGACGCCCCCTTCCAGGCTAAACCCGGAATGAAAAAAAATCGGTTTCTTCATATCTCGACTGACGAAGTCTATGGCAGCCTGGGGGAAAGGGGTCTCTTTACAGAACAAACTGCTTACGCACCCAACAGCCCGTATTCGGCATCGAAAGCAGGAAGTGATCTGATTGTTCGCAGCTATTTCCATACGTATGGCATGAATGTCGTCACCACCAACTGCTCTAACAATTATGGCCCAAAACAAAACCATGAGAAGTTAATTCCTACTATCATTCGAACTGCACTTGCTGAGAATTCCATTCCTATCTATGGTGACGGAAAAAATGTGCGCGATTGGCTGTATGTCCTGGATCACGTAAAAGGAATTGATTTGGCCTTTCAGCATGGACGAGCAGGGGAAACGTACAATATCGGAGGGCGAAATGAGCGTAACAACAACCAGATTGCTAAAACAGTTTGTTCCATTCTCGATCAACTCAAACCTCGGCAAAACGGAAAAGCATACAGTGACCTGATCACCTACGTGCAAGACCGTGCCGGCCACGACAAGCGCTACGCAATTGATGCCGCTAAGATTGAAACGGAACTAAAATGGAAGGCAGACGAAAATTTTGATAGCGGCATTTTAAAAACGGTGAAGTGGTATTTGGAGAAGCTCAAGATTTAATGTGCACCGTATATTCACTTATTGTGAACTACCTACATATTTTTTTTGAAAGCCTTAAGCGAGCCAATCGTTTTTCGCAATAAAAATTCATCAAAGCCATCAGCAACAAAATTTCTCAAGACCCCGATTTTTTCAAAGCCTAACCGAAGGTAAAGCCGAATGGCTTTTTCGTTGAACGTGGAGACCAGCATAAACACATTAGGGGAGATAAGAAAAATCCGTTGTTCTGCAAAAGAAACAAGGTTCGTTCCTAGGCCTGAATTTTGTACTTCAGGCGATACGTAGATACTTTGAATATATCCTTTTAAAACGCCCTGCATTTGCAAGACAATAAAGCCAACGAGCTCACCGTGATGCTTAGCAATAAAAATTTCTTTGGCTCCTTGCATGGACTCTTTGCAATCCTCCAGGCTACGCTGCAAGGTAATCCAAGGCTCCGATTGACTCATCATTAACGCACAACGATCTAAGACATTTTTATCCGAGGATTGCTCAATATTAAATTCCATTATTTCGAATTATATTACTGTTTCTATAGCCAAACAAACGATTGCAATTTTCTTGTGTAAAACTTTGATCATCAAATTGAACTTCATTTGTTAGATTAGCGATCTTAAACCTTTTTCATGGCCGAACTATTCAATCCTTTCTCTTACAAATTTGATAAAAAATATTCCAAGCCCGTGGCTTATTTCTCAATGGAATTTGCCATTGACCAACCGCTAAAGATATACAGCGGTGGGTTAGGATTTCTTGCCGGCTCGCACATGCGCAGTGCTTTTGAGCTAAAGCAAAATGTTATCGGCATTGGCATCCACTGGAAAAAAGGGTATTACGATCAAGAACGCAATCAGGATCAAACCCTAAAAGTTAGTTTTCGCGATAAGGATTATTTTTTCCTTACCGACACCAATATTGTCTTTCCGATAATGATCCACGGAACAAAAGTGCATGTGAAAGCCATGTTACTAAAGCCCGAAGTTTTTAAAACCGCTCCGATTTTTTTATTGACAACAGACATCCCGGAAAATGATTTTCTAGCGCAAACCATTAGCCATCGCCTCTATGACCCCAACGAGACTACACGAATAGCCCAATCCATTCTGTTAGGGGCTGGTGGTGCCAAGTTGTTGGACATCCTCGAGCGCCCCACTGAAATTTATCACATGAATGAAGGCCATGCCTTGCCGTTATGTTTTTATTTGCTCGACAAATACAAAGACATTGGTGAGGTGAAAAAGCGTGTCGTGTTTACCACCCACACTCCTGAATTAGCGGGCAATGAAGAGCATAGCGTGCCCTTGCTAAATGGCATGAGTTTTTTCAATGGACTTACAGTGAAACAGGTAGAAGATTATGTAAAGCCTGAACAAGGCAAGCTCAATTATACGCTCACCGCGCTGCGCCTGGCAAAACGGGCCAATGGCGTTTCCCAGTTGCATGGTGAAGTGGCCAGAAAGATGTGGGGCAAATACGAAGGCATTTGCAAAATCGATGCGGTTACCAACGCTCAAAACAAAACCTATTGGATGGATGCGGAACTGGAAAAAGCCCTTGAAAAAGATAGTGATAAGGGAATCAGTGATCGAAAAAAGAAATTGAAACAAAAACTGTTTCGCGTAGTGGCCAACCAAACCGGAAAGCTTTTTGACCCTAACGTACTCACCATTGTTTGGGCACGAAGGTTTGCGGGATATAAAAGGGCCAACCTTTTACTTTATGATTTCGAACGATTTTTAAAAATAGTAGCCAATGAAAAATACCCTGTTCAAATAATTTGGGCAGGCAAGCCATATCCGGAAGATTTCTCTGCCATTAACATCTTCAATGAAATTTATTGGAAAACCAAAGATGTGCCCAACTGCACAGTTCTCACTGGCTATGAATTATGGCTATCGGGACATTTAAAAAAAGGTTCGGATGTCTGGCTTAACAATCCGCGCCTTTACCACGAAGCTTCCGGCACCTCGGGAATGACGGCTGCGATGAATGCCAGTGTTAATTTGTCTATTCCGGATGGATGGGTACCCGAATTTGCTAAACAGGGCAAAAATTCCTTTATCATCGATGTAGCTAAAGATTCTTTGCCCGCTGATGAGAAAGATAAAATTGAAGCAGAGAGTTTATATGAATTGCTGGAAAAAGAAATCATTCCAATGTATTATGAAGCTCCTGCCAAATGGGCAAAAATTGTAAAGACATCAATGAAAGATGTGTTACCTTATTTCGATTCTTCGCGTATGGCTGATGAATATTATGAGAAGATGTATCTTTCGTAAAAGTGTGTGAATTGTGGTTCTAGAAGATGAAAAGAGAATTGAAACAATTGCTATAGTTTTAGCTGCTGGGTCTTCATCCCGAATGGGTCAATCCAAGCAACTGCTCAAAATCGGGCATCAAAGTTTGATCCGTAAAACCATAAAAATCCTTGAGGATGCGGGGCTAAACAAAACGGTTGTCGTGCTGGGCGCCCGAAAGGAAGAACATCAGCGAGAAATTGAGGATCTCAAGGTGGCCATCGTCTTCAACCCGAATTGGGAAAAAGGAATGGGTTCATCGCTGAAATGCGGGGTTCGTTACGTTCTTGAAAACTTCCCCAACGCCAAGAGCCTTATCGTAACCGTCTGCGATCAGCCGCTGCTTACAGCAGATCATATTAAAAATTTGATTCGCACGCATCTCGCTAAAAAAAATATGATCGTTGCCTCTTTTTATGGAGCGTCACCAGGTACGCCAGTTCTCTTCGAGCAACCTTTATTCAAAAAACTTCTTGCGATGGATGATGGCCAAGGCGCTAAAACCATTGTGTTAAACAACCAAACAGAAGCTGCCTTCATCGAATTTCCAGATGGGGCTGTAGATCTTGATACCCCAGATGATTGGGAAAAATTTAACGCCTGGCAAAAGTAAAATATAATTTGCCGCTCATCGACTATACTTCATATTGTCAATTGCAATCCAAATGATTCTACCATTTCTGATTTTTCTTTTCGCCCTCGTTGTGGCGGTTTATTTATTTATGCAACAAAAGCAATTTGGCAAATTGCCTTCGGGCGAAAGCAGATCGCGCATTCTGAAATCACCCAACTTCCGAGACGGGGCCTTTCAAAACCTCACGCCTACTGAAATGCTTTTAAAGGGGGCTTCCTACACGAAGATGATGTGGGATTCTTTCAACAAATCCCCTTCCGTAAGACCTCCAAAATCACTGCCTGCCATTAAAACGGATTTAAATAATCTTAAGGGCGAATCACCCGTGATTGTGTGGTTTGGACACTCCTCTTATTTAATTAAATCAAGAGGGATCACTATCCTCGTTGATCCAGTACTACAAGGTAACGCCTCCCCCATTTCATTTTTCGGAAGGCCCTTTGGAGGGACCGACATTTACGCTTTAACTGATTTCCCTCACATCAACCTGGTTTTGCTAACGCACGATCATTATGATCATTTACATTACGAATCCATTCGGCAACTTGCCCACTCAGCGGATTATTTCTGCACCTCCCTAGGAGTAGGCGCACACTTAGCACACTGGGGAGTTGCTTCAGAAAAAATCACGGAATTTGATTGGTGGGAAACAAAGTCAATCCTGCCCGAAGTAGAATTGACGGCCACACCTGCACGGCATTTTTCCGGACGCACATTTAAGCGGGGCACTTCGCTTTGGAGTTCGTTTGTGTTGAAACTTCATGGCTGTCGGCTTTTTCTAGGTGGTGATTCCGGTTATGAAAACCATTTTAAAGACATAGGCAACAAGTTTGGCCCCTTTGATATCGCCTTATTAGAATGCGGCCAGTATGGAAAAAATTGGCCATACATACACATGCTCCCTGAGGAAACCGTTCAAGCTGCCAAGGATGTTCAGGCAAAAGTTTTAATGCCCGTTCATTGGGCTAAATTTGACCTGGCCTTTCACAATTGGGATGACTCCATCAAACGGGTGACCAAGGCCGCTGCGGAACAAAATCAGCTAATCACGACTCCAATGATCGGAGAGCCATTCGTTCTAAATTCTTCCTATCCAAATAAAAATTGGTGGGAAGCATAAATTGGCCTTCGGAATCCGGTTAATATTCTTCGCTAAAATCCGCAAACGTCTTCTTCAATTCCTTTGCGGTGTAGGTTCTAATCAACGGCCTTGACGCATCCAGTTCCAGTGTGGGCAATTTCTGATTATTGACAATGGGTAAAAACTTATCCCTGTCCTTATCAAATTCGGGAGTCCTGCGATAAGATTTCAGCGCATATTTTCTGGCAAAATCATCTCCGGCTAATTGTAATTGATTGCGTATTTCGGTACCTGTATTGAGTCGGTCCAAAATATCATTCTTTGATTTACCAATTACTTCAGTGGCTTCAAGGGTTCCTAAAGTAAGCACTGTCGTCCCTCCAATTGCGGACACCACTTTAGACTCGTTGGTCGGTAAGGCAACCGGTGAAACGCCAGTGGCAGCACCTAAAGACGCATTGAGCATAGCACGGTTTTTCTTACCCTTCTTAGCCTGTCGATATAATTTTTCCCAAACCTTGTGGTTTTGTTCCAGCAAGTCAATCATTGATTTTGCTTGTACCAATGTAGCCTTGTACTTCTGATAGAGAAATTTATCCTTTTCTTCTAGGTTCTCTGTGTCTTCCACTTTTACTTTTACTCTGCGCTGCACCCGGTTATTGGATTTATCAACAGCAAAGAAAATTATTTCTATAATCCTGATCTTTTCACCATCATCCGTAAATTGATACCCTGGTGTCCAGGTGAATTCATACTGCACATTGGTGTTTTCTTTTAAGCTTCCTTTTGGTACACGCTCATCAGAAGACAGAAAATCAACGTTGGTCACGTCATCGTCACCATTTGGATCAGAGACATATATTTTGAAATTGATCCTTTCGTTTTCTTTTATCGTAATACCTGTGTCGCTTGGTACCAGCAACATTTCAGGAGGTAAGTCAAGTTGGGTTTGGGCTACTTTTATTTTACCCGTAACCTCTGCTTTTTCGGGTTGATCTTGTGCCGTAAATTCAACGATCAAAGGATTAGCCCTTAAACTATTAAATTGATTTCGCGAAGGTGTCCAAATCAATAGTCCGGAAGAGGAAAAGTTCATGCCCTCGAGTATTTGCGTTGGCGATATTTTGAAGACCAATGGGTCTCCATCCGGATCGTGCACATAATCGGACGATATTTGATACCGATTAGGGGCGCCCTGCTTTACATAAAAAACAGGAAGTTCCGTTACTTCGGGAGGGCGGTTTTGGTGAAGGATAAGAAAATTAATGGGCATACGTACTTTACGTCCGTCTTTCCATTCTGCTTGAAAAATCAAGCCGATTTCCTTCTGCATCTCAAGGCGATCCGCTAAATCAAAAGAGGGTGTCCAGGAAAAATTTCCAAGCGAATCGAAGACGATTTTGTATCCATTGATTCCATCCAGTGTATATTTTGGAAGGATGGGGTCACTTGTTTTAACCTGAAAGGAAAGCGTTTGGCCTTCCCTGATCTGGCTCCAGTTCTCCGTCTCAGGAAAAATCAATTGTTGTGCGGATGATAAGCCAGGAAGAAGGACGATAAGGATCAGAAAACGAAAAACCATTTCTTCTTTTAAATTTGAGGTGCAAAGGTAATGCTTTGACAGTTTTTTAAAACCTATTTTCTATAACCGGAACATACATTGAAAGCTTCATCAGAGAAAACGCGCAATTTTTTTCAGGATGTATATGATATTGTTCGGCTTGTACCTAAAGGCCGTGTAACAAGTTATGGGGCAGTCGCGCGCTACCTGGGAACAGGCATGAGCGCCCGCATGGTGGGGTGGGCCATGAACGCAGCCCATACAGAAAAAGATATTCCGGCACACAGAGTTGTGAATAGCAAGGGTTTGCTTACTGGAAAACATCATTTTAAGTCACCCAATGCCATGCAACGGGCATTAGAAAAAGAAGGAGTGAAAATTGAGAAAGACAAAGTTAGGGACTTTGAAAATCGGTTTTGGAATCCAGCCAAAGAGCTGTTGTGAGAATCTAATTCCCAATTAGAGACAGTAGATTAAAATAGACCCTCGAAATTTCATTAAATTCGTTGATATTCCTGTTGGCATGGCTTTCGTCTTATAGTCGGCATACAAACTAAATAAGATGAAAATTTCAATTGCCATCGCCTTCAGTCTAAGTCTTTTTACTGCCTCTGTAGCCGTCTTTGGAACTAGCTCCGCAAATAATTCCATTCATATTGTTTCTTCAAGGCAAAAAAACCTGTTTGTTTTTAAAGTGAAAAAAAGTTGGCAAGGTGCAAAAGTGGAAGTTCTTACTGCAAAAGGAGAATGCGTGAGTAGACAACGGCTTTTAATGCGGAAAATGGTCATCAACTTCTGTGACATGAAAGCCGGTGTTTATAAAATAACGATTACAAAAAATGGGCTGCAAGAAGAATTTCAATACTCAAAAAATTAATAATTGTGTTATGAAAACCCTAATCACAATTTTATTCTTTTCCCTCAATTTAAGTTATCCCCTTGAGGCTAAACCAAAACCTCAGAATAAAGAAATAACCATACTTTCAGATAAGCATCACATAGTGTATTTCAAAGTAAGCAAAAGCTACTTAGGGGGAAAGGTTAAAATTTGTGACGAACACCAAAATATTATAGAGACCGATTCACTTTCGCATACCCATACAATGATCTATTTTGATAAGATGCCTGCCGGACTTTATACAGTTAAAGTGGTAAAAGAAAATAAGACGCTGGAATTTAAATACGACAGCTTATAACGTTTTAGTTGGTTGGTTTTGATCAAAGAGGGTCGCGTGAGCGGCCCTTCTTTATTCATCCCCTTTCTTCGAAATTAGCCAAAGCCCTAAAAATGTTATCAATCCATTAATGATCAATATCTCAATGCTGATTTTATACCCCGAAAACCAGGTTTGGGAATTGGCGCTTATCCAATAAGAAAGCAGTGGTGAAATTAGACAAACAACGGGCACCCATACTCCTCCTAGTTTTCGCTTCATAAAAATCCCGAAGGTAAATAAGCCGAGCAATGGCCCATACGTATATCCCGCTACGTTGAGTACCGCATCGATTACGGATCTTTCATTTACCTCTTTAAAAACAAGAATGATGATCAAAAACAAAACAGAAAAACTCAGGTGAACAATGAATTTCTGCCGCTGCTTCGTTTTCTCATCCTTGTCCTTAAAATTCAAGAAGTCGATACAGAATGAAGTGGTCAATCCTGCCAGAGCGGAATCCGAACTGGCGTAGGAAGAAGCGGTGATCCCTAACAAAAACAGAAGGCCCACGAGCGGCCCAAGCTCGTTAAAAGCAAGACGTGGAAAAAGTTCATCCGTGTATTGAGGAATCGCTATTCCTTTCTGTTCGCAATAAATAAATAGCAATGCCCCCAGTGTGAGAAAAAGCAAATTAACAACCACCAACACGATGCTGAACCAGAACATATTTTTTTGCGCATCCGCAAGGGTCTTACAGGTCAAGTTCTTCTGCATGATCTCTTGGTCAAGACCTGTCATGGCAATGGTGATGAACAGGCCTCCAAAAAATTGTTTTGGAAAAAACAAGGCCGAATCAGGCGAATCGAAGACAAAAATCTTGGCGTAACCTTTTGCTTGAATCACAGCCACCATGTCGGTAAAGGAATACCCAAGTGTATCGGCTATATGCCAAACGGTGATAACTACTGCCCCAACTAAAAAAATAGTCTGAAAGGTATCCGTCCAAATCACGGTTTTTATCCCTCCCTTAAAAGTGTAAATCCAAATCAATGCAATTGTGGCAGCAACCGTAGCATAGAAAGGAACACCCCATGCATCAAACAAAAAGAGTTGCAACACGGTGGCTGCCAAAAAAAGTCGAAGCGAAGAACCGATCGAACGGCCAACCAAAAAAATGAATGCACCGGTGCGATACGACCAAATGTCAAACCGCTGCTCCAGGTAAGTATAAATGGAAATAACTTTTAGTTTGTAATAAATTGGCATAAGTACCCCGATAATCACCCAATATCCAACCAGATAGCCGAGTACAACTTGAAAATAGGCGAACCCTACCTTGCCCACATTGCCCGGCACCGAAATAAAGGTTACCCCTGAAAGCGTTGAACCGATCATGCCAAAGGCAACCAGGTACCAAGGCGATTGGCGATCGGCCGTAAAAAAAGTGTTGGAATCAGCGCCTCTGGACGTGAAATACGAAATGGTGATTAGGGCAGCGAAATAAATGAGGATAACAGAGCTAACAAAGAGTGGGGTCATGGCAATTAATTCAAGATTGTAAGATTACAAATTGGAAAATTAATTTAAGAATCCAATCCCATTGATTTTCAATAGGCGCAATTCAAATTTCTAAACTGTCAATCACAACAAGTGCTGGCCATAGTCGCTATTTTGGTTACACCTCTGTGACCTTCTCTGTGATCACTGTGTTCTTCGTGGTTTTGAATTTTTCACCACAGAGGGCATAGCGAAATGCAAAAGGCTTAGGTCCCGACATTTTGAATTGCTCCTGTACAATACAGTTTTTTTGAAATTCTTTACAACTTGTTATTTTTCTTTAATTTTGCAATCAATTTCCAAAAGAAATGAAAACATCTGTTCAAGAACAAGAGCTAACCGACCTACTGGAAGCCATTGAGGTAACCGAAGTTAAAGACTTGGTTGTTTTCAATGATGACTTTAATACGTTTGAGCACGTTATCGAAACACTTATACGCGTGTGTAAACATACTGTAGAGCAAGCTGAGCAGTGTACTTTGCTTATACATCATAAAGGCAAATGCACAGTCCGTAACGGTTCGTTTGAAGAACTTGATCCCCTGCGCGAAGCCATCTGCGAAGTGGGGATTGATGCCAAAATAATTTAATGGAATATCCTTCCAAGCTGATTGAAGATGCCGTGAACGAAGTTTCGAAACTTCCAGGCATCGGTAAAAAGACAGCCTTGCGTTTAGTCCTCCATCTGGTAAAAGAAAATGAAAACCGTACCCTTTCACTTACGGAATCGCTGAATAGGCTGCGCACCGAAATTAAATTTTGCAAAACCTGTTACAATATTTCTGACGATGACGAATGCGGAATCTGCCGTAGTCATAGGCGCGACAAGACGATTCTTTGTGTTGTTGAAGATTGCAACGATGTGATGGCCATTGAAAATACAGGGCAATACACCGGCACCTACCATGTACTTGGTGGAGTGATTTCGCCCATGAATGGCATTGGCCCTTCCGAATTAAAAATTGAATCGCTGATTACGCGCCTTTCGCAGCAGCAAACGGAAATCAAAGAATTAATCCTTGCCCTCAGCCCCACGATGGAAGGCGACACCACTGCTTTTTACATCAACCGGAAACTAAAAGACTTACCAATAAAAGTTACCGCTATTGCCCGCGGTATTTCGGTTGGCAGTGAGTTGGAGTACTCGGATGAAATTACCCTTGGACGGAGCATAACCGGGAGGACAATGTTTGATTGAGTTTGGTCAATTTGCAATCGACTACAAAATCCTACTCATACATTATTCAAATAAAGAAGAATATTTTCTAATTGGGGATGCAACCCTGCAAATGGAACTATTCTCCTTTCCTTTTACAGTTTGAATTAAGGAATTGCTTCCAAATTAAAATATCCATTTAGTAGGGAAAAACGAATGAGTCCAACATTGCTTCTTGCTTTGGTCTTTTCTAAAATATTTGCCCGGTGATTAAAAAATGTTTTTTCGCTGATTTGAAGCCGCTCACTAATTTCTCCGGGAGTAAGCTCCTGGCAGATTAGCAGCATTATTTCAATTTCGCGATTGGTCAACTTGCAGTATTTTTCATCCGTTTTAGGGCCAGTTGTTTTAATCAAAGCCCTGCTCACAATTTCATTTTTGTAAAAATCCCTTTCCACAATGGAAAGCAAAGCTTTCTCGACTTCTTGCGGCTGGGCCGACTTGCTAAGAAAACCATGCACACCAATGTCCATGAGCTTATTGATAAATACTGCTTCGTTATGCATGGTCAATATCAACATCTTTACTGAGGGATAACGGTCTGCAATTATTTTGGCGGCTTCAATTCCGCCCATAATCGGCATCTCTACATCAAGTATTACCGCATCGGGGTTATCTTCTTCAATTAGTTTGATTAGTTCTTTCCCGTTGGCGGCATCTTTTACCACGCCAATCTGATCAAATGAGTTGAGCAGCCTTTGCATTCCTTTACGGACTACATGGTGATCTTCTGCCAAATAGACTTTTAGTTTTGACTTTATCATAGGTTCAAAGGTATGTCAAGGTATATTTCTACCCCGGTTCTTATAGGAGGAATTCCTATGCTAATTTTTCCGTTTAATCTTTTTACACGCTGGTTGACGTTCCAAAGGCCTACCCCTTTTTGTTTTGGCCCGGTGGTAAAGCCGATCCCATTGTCTTTCACCGCCACCTTCAAATTTTGGTCTGTCCATTTCATTGAAATTTCTAATAAAGATGCACCAGAATGTTTGATGGCGTTGTTAATCAGTTCTTGAATGATCCGGAAAACCTGCAACGCACGTTCATCATTCCACAGCCTGCCTCCATCTTCTTCAAGGGTGATTTTTAAGATTTTGCCATCAAATCGATCTTTTAACCGATCCACCGATTCGGATAATCCCGAATCCTGAAATGCCTCTGGAGTCAATTCCCAGGCGATCCTTCTCACCACCTCTATGCTTTCATCTAGAATCTCAGTCAATTCCTGATGGGAGGCAAAAACTTGCTCGTTCATTTCAACTGAGCGCTGAATGAAAGAAGCGTTCACTTTAGCGCCCCACAAAAGCGAACCGAGCGAATCGTGCAGGTCGGCACCAATTCGTTTACGCTCTTGTTCTTGACTTTCAAGTTGCAAGGTGATCATTTCTTCCTGGTGATTTAATTCTTGCAGGGCACGTTTTTGCTTTTCTTGAAGGATTCGCTTTTGATACAATAATATGAACAGACCAATGCCTCCAATAAGCAAGAGGATAACTACGCTGCCCAGCAATATTATAAGGGGGATGTCTTGTTCTTGTAATTGACCCATAAGGCGATAAATAGAAAAGCGTTTTTGGTGATGTTCAGAACGTTATGCAAAACCCAAATTACTTGATGGCTTGCCAACAAATGTTTAAGAAGGTAGTTATTGAATAAAAACAAAAACAAAGTGCCCCCATAGTACACGAGCACCCCAAACGCTACCCAGAACAACGGCAACTTTTGAATTTGTTCCACTGGCATCTCATTCAGTAAACGGTACAAATAAACAAGCGCAGAGATGATCATCATCAGCCCACAGATATAAGCGGAATAGGAGTTAAATGATTTTGGCCCTTGCAGGAATAAAAAATTAATAATTGCAAAAATAAGACAAGCAAAAAATGAAAAACTAAAAAACGTCAATTCATTGTCTTTTTTTAAAATCAATGAAAACATGATGAATTGAACAATTAGGAATCCATTTCCGATAGGCCAGTTGCCAAAGCCGGAATTCATTAGAATTAAAGACGATACATCTGATAAAACTGATGCCAAGGCTAGGTAAAATACTAATTTGAGCCGGCCATCCAATTTATTCCTTAAGAATATCCCTATTGAAAAAAGGGCAATTGTCGAAAAAAGAGAAAAGTATCCAAATATTATAGTGAGTCTCAATTTAACAGAGTTTTAAGGTGCTCTGCATAAAATTACAACAAAGTTCACGAACCAGAGCAAAGCGATGGGCAAGGAAAGGATAAATCCGCAATCGTATTGTCACTTTCAACCCGCGCATTTAATGAGGCTGGCAAAAGGTTTGATCCGCTTGAACTTACACCAAATAACAATAGCTGTTGCACTCCTGAATCATTGAGGGCATGATATGCTCTGATGCCAATGCAGTCTTTTTCGGCAAGGATCTGGTTTAGGATTTCATGCCCAAAGAAATGAGCCCAGATCCCTGCCTGATTGGTTTTGACGTAAGCGCTCGTCCAGCGGTTTGATATATCGGAGGAAATTAAAGCTCCTTCGGTGGCTCTTAATGCAATCGTAGAGGAACTTTTTATATCTATAGGAGACCTTTTTCCAACAACGCTGGCAATTGGCAAGAGGTTTTGGCCTTTCGCATCGGCTCCAATGAACAGTACCTTTGAATTTGCCGAGTCATCCAAGGCATAATAAAATCGGATTCCCATACATCCGGTTTTAGCCAAGGCGTTTTTGAGGGTTTGTTGGCCAAAAAAATGCGCGTTAATCCTTCCTGAATTTTTGCTGGTGTAATTTCCAATCCACCGTGTGGCCACCTCCAGTGTTATTGGGTCACCCTCAGTGCCATCAAAGGAATAATTGGTAATACCCAAATTGGTCGGCTTGTTTAAGGTCACGCTGTCCTGACAGGACACAATCATCAACAAAGAGCAAAATGTGATGACAAGAATGCTAAAGTATTTTTTTTTGATCATGGCTTTTGGGATTTAATTATGCACGAATGTGCGCCTCCTTGGTAAAATAGCTGTCCGGATATAGGAGTTTCTCCTATACGTTTTTCACGAATTAGCCTTTCCAAAATAAAAAGTGGGAGTTTCTCCTATATGGCGAAGCGCAAAGAAAAATTTTTTGATAGAATTAAAGGGACTTTGATAGGCGTTTTTGGCATGACAAAGAACCGTGAATATGATCCTGAGAATATGATAGCTAGTTATTTGCCCGAAAATGAAAAGGAACGGTTAGAAGTACTTGCCAAATACCAAATCCTTGGCCCTGAATTGGATAAAGACTTTGATGGGATCGTTGAGCTTGCCACGGAAGTTTGTGACTCGCCCATGGCGATGATCAATTTGATCGATGAGACCCGACAATGGACGAAAGCGAGTAAAGGAATTGAGGCAACTGATTCTCCTCGCGAGTTTTCAATTTGTTCTTATGCAATCCTTGGGGATGACATCTTGGTGGTGCCCGATGCACTCGAGGATGAACGCTTTTTTGATAACCCTTATGTAAGGCAAGACCCGAAAATAAGATTTTATGCCGGTGTGCCCTTAGTGGTCGATTCGGGGCATAAACTAGGCACCCTGTGCGTGCTCGATACACAACCCAGGACTTTAACTAAGCGACAACTGGCCGACCTGAAGATATTGGCGAAGCAGGTAATTAATCTGCTCAACCTAAGGCTAAGCAATCTTGAGCTGCAACGGATTGTGCATAACAAGACTTCAGAACTGTCGGATTTGTTTGACCGAATTGGCGATGCTTTTATTTCGCTCGATAAGAATTGGAATTATACGTATGCCAACAAGCAAACGGGCAAATTGCTACACCGTGACACGACAACCTTAATTGGCAAAAATGTGTGGGAAGAATTTCCCCAAGCGATGGGGTCGGCAACCTATCAGGCATTCCATCGGGCGATGAAGGAGCAGCGATACATTCGCCAAGTTGATTATTTCGCACCGCTAAACTTGTGGCAAGAAAACCACATTTATCCTTCTCCCAAAGGCTTGAACGTCCTCATCCGCGATATCTCTGAACAAAAGCGGGCTGAATTTAGATTGGTGGAAAGCATTGAAACGCTTGAGCGGGCCGAAGAGCAAGCCAAGATGGGAAGCTGGCAGCTTGATGTTGCTTCCGGCACCCGACATTGGTCCAAACAACTTTTCCTGATTTTTGGGTTTGTGCCCGGTGAAATTCCGCCAATGAATGAATTCTTGAAGCGAGTCCATCCCGAAGACCATAGTCTCCTATTAGCGTCAATCGAAAAAATGATGAATGGTGTTGATCCAGGTGAGTCTATCATCCGCACCAATCCATTGGTGATGCCATTGCGTTACCTGTTGGGCTACACCCGTCATGTAAAAAATGAGGAGGGTAAAATCGTTCGATTTGAAGGCATCATGATCGATGTGACCGAATTGCACAAAGCCAATAATGAATTGGATCATTTTGTTTATAGCATTTCACACGATCTTCGGTCGCCCCTGTCCACCATTTTAGGATTATTGAATGTTGCGGAATTGGAGAAGCCCGAGCCGGGGATGGTGCCTTACCTTAAACAAATTCGGGAACAAGTAAATCGCCTGGATGGTTTTATCAAGCAAATTCTTGATCACTCCACAAATGCAAGGACAGAAACCCATCAGGAGAAAATCAATTTTAGAGCATTGGTCGACAAAGTCATGAGCAACATTAACCCCGTGCCCGTAGTCAACCGCGTTCAGGTCAAGGTGGAAATCTCAAACGAGATTGAATTTTACTCTGACAAACCGAGGCTGGAAATAATTTTGAACAGTCTTATCTCTAACTCCTTGAACTATCAGGATTTTAATAAAGACTCCTGTTCTATAAAACTGAATGTGACAACCGATGCTGTTCAGAGCAAAGTTGTATATTCTGACAATGGAATAGGCATTGAAAAAATTCATTTAGCCAAAGTATTTAACATGTTCTATCGCGCTACTGAAAAGGCGAAAGGTGCTGGCCTTGGCCTTTATATTGTAAAAGAGACCGTTCATAAGTTGGGCGGTCGAATCCAGGTGGCCTCTGATTTTGGTCAGGGCACCACTTTTGAGATGTACATCCCCAATTTATTATTAAATAAAAAGGAATTGTGAAATTAAGCCGAATGGAGCCGATTTGCAATCTCTGTTTTTAGACTCTTTAATTTTTAAACTGTGCCATGCCATCCTTTCGTTTTATCGTGGTTTACAGACCCACAATATGGAAATCTGATCTTTAAATCTTTAATTAACTAAAATACCCTGCTGAAAAACCTTTGTCTTGAGTTCCGCATTTGCGGGATGTCGTTAAAGGCAATATATTAGTCAAAATTTCCCCAATGAGAAATAGCGACCCTCTTTAGTCTTTTGAAAATCAATCATAAATGGTTTCTGTGTATACCAGAAGACTACAATACAACATCTCGAAAAGAATTTTATGGGGAGTACTTTTTCTGTACCCTTTTAAACTTACAGCGCAAAGCCATTTTACCGATAATCTCGTGGCCACTGCAAACTATCATAATGGGTTTATCATTCCTGAGTATTCAAACCTCGCTTATGTGGTGCAACAAAAAGTGCAGATGGCAAGTGTTAACTTCTCAAAAAAAACTACTGGCAAAAACTACTGGGAACAATTATACAATTACCCTGAATATGGAATTTCTTTTTTCTATACGACATTGGGAAACGATCGGGTAAATGGCCGGGAAATGGGTGTGTATCCATACTTTCAGTTAAATATTATCTCGAAAAACCGTTTTAACTTATTTAATCAAACCGGAGTAGGTGCCAGTTACGTCACCCAAAAATTTGATTTACTGAATAACTATCAGAACGTGGCTATTGGCTCACACGTAAACTTTCATTTCAATTTTAAACTTGGCGCTTCGTATCAGGTACTAAAAAATATTCGACTACAGACAGGGCTTTCTTTCGACCACCTCTCCAATGGCAACCTAACTATACCAAACCTTGGCCTTAATTCGCTTACCTTTTTCACAGGCGTTGGTTATTCGCTGGGCAAGCAGACCGAAAAGAATAGGGTTGAACTTGAACCCTATAAACCCAATTATCATTTCGAATTTATATTTAGTTCCGGTGGTAAGCATCCCAGGTCTTTGAATGCAAAATTTTACTACGCTTCATCCGCCACCTTTGAATTTAAGTGGGCGCCATTCCGGGCCGTCCATTTCGGCCTTGGCGCTGATTTATTTTATGACACTTCTACTGAGGCAGAGATGGCCGCTGCCAACCAAAAAGGGTACAATTCACTAGATGACTTTACTTCAGGCCTCCACTTATCGCAAGAATTTTTATACAACAGGCTCAGCCTAATCATTCAGGAAGGATTATACATAGGGCTTACGGATAAAGTAAACAATTATTCAATATACAACCGGGGAATTGTGCGGTATAGGGCAACGGAGAATTTTTTCATCCAATTTGCAATGAAGTCTCATTTGAATATCCTGGACTTCCCAGAATTGGGGTTAGGAATACGGTGGAGATAAGTTGAAACTTAATCGAGTTAATATGGTAAAATTTAAAGCCTACCTTTTGATACTCCTGCTGCAAATTCTGTTTTCGTGCCGCAACGAATTTGACGAACGCACTAGGCAGGTAAGCCTATCCCCATTTCACACCGTTGTTTTAAACTCTGTTTTTAATGTGTACGTAACACAAGACACAACTTTTTCTATTAAAATAATTGCGAATGGGCAAGTTTCGGATAAGGTGTCGGCCATAGTCATAAATGATACGTTGAGTATTTCCAACAATGCAAAACAACAATGGTTACACCCAGAAACAAACAAGGTTACCTTGTATATTACTTCAAATCAACCGGCACAAATTAGAGTCAACCAAACTTGCTTCATCCAGACCATCAACCCTATTATCTCCGATTCTTTCTTTTTATTAATGGAAAGCCCGGTTAAGTTGATGCAAGCCAATCTTGAATTGAATTGCAAAACGTTTAACTATTGGAACAACTACTTATGTGGGGGGAGAATTACCTTGACGGGGAAGGTTGGTAATTTGACGGTAAACTCATTTTCCATTATGTCAGTGGATGCAAGCAACTTAATAGCCGATAATGCCAATATTCAAAATAGCTCTGCGGGTGACTGCGATATATTTGTGACCGATGAACTGGATTATAGCCTTCATGGTACTGGCAATATTTACGTTAGGGGAAATCCGAAAAAAATTATTGAATTATCTAAGACATCTTCCGGCCAACTTATCGTGCTGTAAGTTTGATGCTTTAGAAAATCATGGCAACTGGAGAAGCTAAAAAGCTCTTGAACGGTTGCTACGGTCTTTGCTACCTCAATTACCTTTTGTTTCTTTCTAACTCTACAAAGAGGTTTTACAGTAACTGTTTGAAAATGGTTCTGAATTGCAGAGTCCGGCCGTTGCATGATAATAAGCAAAAAACCCTCAAAAGAGGCCATAAGAGGCACTTTTGAGGGTCAGGTTGTAGCGGGGACAAGACTCGAACTTGTGACCTTTGGGTTATGAGCCCAACGAGCTACCAACTGCTCCACCCCGCGATATATTTTTATCCTAACTATTTAAAGCCCAACGAGCTACTCCCGAAGGTTCGGGACTCCACCCCGCGATTTAGGCCACAAAAGTAGACCTACAAACACTAAAAACCAAATCCAACCTAATTATCTGTTGCCTTTGCGCCCACTTTTGTAATTTGACGACCTAAAATTTTACAAATGATTGTTGATCTGCGAAGTGATACGGTAACCAAACCAACCCCTGGTATGATGGAAGCTATGATGAAAGGCGAGGTGGGCGATGATGTGTTTGGCGAAGACCCAACCGTAAATGCACTCGAAGCAAAATGTGCAGCCATGGTTGCCATGGACGGAGGTGTGTTTTGCCCATCCGGCACGATGACGAACCAGATCGGAATCAAAGTGCTTACCCAACCCTATGACGAAGTAATTTGTTATAAAGGCTCACACATTTACAAATATGAAGGGGGTGGTCTTGCCGGAAATAGTCATGTAAGCGTGCGGCTGTTGAATGGCGTGCGGGGGAGAATCTCAGTTGAAGAAATTTCTGGCAACCTCAACAATAGTAAAGATGCTCACCAGGCCATTACTTCAGTAGTGGCTTTGGAAAATACGGTGGTCAGGGAGGCGGGCAGCTTTTACTCGCTAGAGCAAATTAAATTGATCAGTGACTTTGCCCGATCTAAGAGTTTAAAAATGCACCTGGATGGCGCCCGGTTTTTTAATGCATTAGCAGAAACCGGAGATAAACCGCAGGACTACGGCAACTACTTTGACACTATCTCAATTTGCCTTTCTAAAGGTCTTGGCGCACCCGTTGGTTCGGTACTTCTTTACAAAAAAGAATTTGAATTCAAAGCCAGGCGGATGCGCAAAGCATTTGGTGGAGGTATGCGGCAGGCTGGTTTTTTGGCCGCGGCTGGTATCTATGCATTAGATCATCATGTCAGTCGGTTGAAAGAAGACCACACTCGTGCCAAAAAATTGGGTAGTGCGCTTCAACAAGCGACTTTTGTTAAATCCGTAATGCCTGTAGATACGAACATTGTCCTCTTTGAAGTAGCGGATGGGTTGACACCCGAAAAGGTGATGGCAAAATTGAATGAACATCAGATTAAAGGATTGGTATTTAGCGCGACCGAAATTCGGTTCGTTACCCATCTCGATTTTACCGATACGATGCTCGATAAGTGCCTGGACGTATTTTCCAAGTTGAAATTTTGAATCATTTTTAAAATTGTAAATGTTATTGAATTATTCCACACCACCCTTAGCGGAGCGCATGCGGCCTTCCAAGCTCGATGACCTGATCGGGCAGGAACATCTGGTGGGTGCAAATGGAATTATTCGTAAAGCGGTGCAATCAGGCAATGTGCCTTCCATGATTTTGTGGGGACCACCGGGTGTTGGCAAAACAACCATTGCTAACATCATCGCACACGAAGTGAAACGACCGTTTCACACAATCAGTGCCGTGAGTGCTGGCGTAAAGGATGTACGTGAAATCATCGAGAAAGCTAAATATACATCTCGCGCAATTTTATTTATCGATGAAATCCATCGGTTTAACAAGTCGCAACAAGATGCGTTGCTTGGTGCAGTAGAGAAAGGAACAATTACCTTAATTGGCGCGACTACTGAAAATCCTTCATTCGAAGTGAACTCGGCTTTGCTTTCACGTTGCCAGGTTTATACACTCAAAGCTTTGACAGAAGACGACTTACTCAAGCTAGTTGATCAGGCGTTGAAAAAAGATGAGGAATTAAAGAAGCAGAAAATAATTATTAAAGAACATCAGGCGCTGCTAAACATCTCTGGAGGTGATGCCCGAAAATTATTGAACTTAATCCAGTTGATCAGCGAATCCATCTCAGGAGACATTGAAATCACCGATGAGTTGGTAATCAACACTGCCCAAAAGCACATTGCCATTTACGATAAAAGTGGTGAGCAACATTACGATATCATCTCCGCCTTTATAAAATCATTGCGCGGTAGCGACCCCAATGCCGCTGTTTATTATTTGGCCAGAATGATTGAAGGTGGAGAGGATGTAAAATTTATAGCGCGCAGAATGCTTATTCTTGCCAGCGAAGATATAGGCAATGCAAACCCTACCGCGCTTGTGATGGCGAGCAGCACTTTTCAGGCCGTGGATGTGATTGGCTATCCGGAAGCACAACTTATTTTGTCACAATGTGCGATCTACCTTGCTTGTTCACCAAAAAGTAATTCGGCTACGGTGGCGATCGGTGCAGCGATGAGCGCGGTACGCGAGTCGGGCGACTTGCCGGTTCCTTTGTCTGTTCGGAATGCACCGACCAAGCTGATGAAAGAAATGGGCTATGGAAAAGATTATCAATATGCCCATAGC
>DAHVFH010000124.1 GCA_027317105.1 Cytophagales bacterium | reverse complement strand
GCCTATAAAGGTGCGTCATGTAATGAGTAATTCATTTGGCTTTGGTGGGAATTGTAGCTCTATCATTTTTTCAAAAAGCTAAATGATGGGGGTATATATCCAAGGCACCGCAGCAATTTCTCCTCAGCCTACTTGGGCGGCTGAGTCGCTTGTGGAACCTGTTTTTTATCAAGGGAATAGACTTCGGTGTATTGAACCTGATTACGCTACCTGGATGGATCTAAAGCAACTTAGAAGGATGAGTCGAATCATGAAAATTGGTGCGGCCACAGCAATGCTTGCGTTAAAAAACGCAACGGTAACGCAACCTGATGCCATTATTACAGGCACCGGATGGGGATGTCTTGATGACACCGGAATTTTTTTGGATCGGATTGTCAACAACCAAGAAGAGGCACTTAACCCAACGCCATTCATCCAATCTACGCACAATACCATTGGGTCGCACCTTGCTTTTCTTCTTCAATGCCAAGGGTATAATCAAACGTATTCACATGGAGCGTTTTCATTTGAAAGTGCACTGCTGGATTCCATGTTGCAGCTTGCAGAATTTCCACAGCAAAATATTTTAGTCGGTGGTGCAGACGAAATCACAGACGTCAGTCATGCCATTCAATCTCGATTTGGAGTTTTTAAAAAAGAAAATAACAACAGCCTGAACGTGATCAGATCGGGAACCAAAGGCACACTGCATGGAGAGGGATCGGCTTGGTTTGTGCTCTCCAACGAACCCAATAAGGAAAACATTAAAATTGAAGGGGTTAAAACTATTTACCACTCTAAGAATTCAATTGAAGAAAATATTACTGCATTCCTTTCGGTTCATGGTCTTGACAACGAAAATGTGGATTTTGTTTTGCTGGGTAAATCAGGAGACTCAAGGTTGGATGGTCAAATGGAAAACCGGCTCGCTACTTTGCTCAAAACAAGTTCGACAGGCGTTTTCAAGCACCTTTGTGGTGAATATCCAGTGGCAAGTTCTTTTGCGTTGTGGCTGGCATATACAATTTTGTCATCCGGAAAAGTCGCACCGACCGTGTTTGAAAATGACAGAAAGCGAAAGATAAAAACGGTTTTGATCTACAATCAATATTTTGAGGATCATCATTCTTTGATTTTATTAAAGCGCGATGACGTATAGGAAATTAAATATTTTGACCGTCACTGTTTTTATTTTGATGATCGTTTTTGATTGGCAGGCTCATGTTCCGTTCTCGTTTTACGTTGCCCTAGTACTCATTTATTTGATCATCAATTTTTGGGGCACAATTTTTATTTCGTCCAATTTTTTTATTCTGACCAAATGCAAAGCTGCAAAAGTGACCGATTCTATTGCGATTACGTTTGACGATGGCCCCGTACCGGAACATACGGATCAAGTTTTGTCGATATTGAAGGAGCATAATGTAAAAGCAACCTTCTTTTGCATTGGAAAAAATGTAAAAGAACATCCAGCGCTCACCTTACAGATTCATCAGGATGGCCATTTGATTGGCAACCACAGTTATGATCATGGGTCTTTCTTTGACTTGCAATCGAGCAAAAAAATGAGGGGTGAATTGCGAGAAACAAATGACGCCATTAATAAGACTATTGGCCTTTTACCCCGCTTCTTCAGGCCACCCTACGGGGTCACTAATCCGATGCTGGTAAAGGCTATTGTGCGCATGAATTTTGTTACCGTGGGATGGAGTATTCGATCTTTCGACACCACAGCAAAAAAAAAGGAGAAATTATTGGCAAGGATTACTCAACGTCTGAGGGCTGGCGATATTATTTTGCTACACGATCGCTGTAAAATAACGGCAGAAATCCTTCCCGACCTTTTGAATTATATTCGAAGCATTGGGCTGCGTGTAGAACCGCTGGATAAATTGCTGGAGGAACAAGCGTATGTGTAGAAAAGAAACTCGCGGTCGAGACAAAAATTTAAATTTCAAGGCTGTAGCTTGCGGCATGAAACTTGGTGTATTTAATTGAAAAAATCTGATGACCCGTTTTTATTTTATTTTGTATCTTATATTTTTCAGTCCATCACTTGGTCAGGCCCAACCTCCGGGCTTTAGTGCGATTAATAATTTTTCTGATTTCAAATTAAAATTTGCAGAGGAAGGAAAGAAAATCCAATCCATTCAAAGCCTTTTTGTGCAAGAAAAAAATCTCACGCTGCTGGAAGAGAAAATTGTTTCAGAAGGAAAATTTTGGTTTGAAAGAGAGCGAAAGGTGAGGATTGAATACCAGAAACCTTTTCGTTACCTGATGATCATGAATGGTGATCAGATTGTGATCCGCGATGACCAAAAGGAAAGCAAAATTTCAGCGCACTCCAACAAATTATTTCAGCAGATCAATCGCATTGTGGTTGATTGCGTCAATGGCAAAATTCTGGAGAACAAGGATTTTACTTCAAGGATTTTTCAGAATGAAAAAACGTATTTGTTTGAGATGACACCGGCCTCTAAAACGATTAAAGAATTTTTTCAAAAAATCTCGGTATTGGTTGATAAAACAAATTGGTCAGTGCTAAGCATTAAAATGGAAGAGCCGGGTGGCGACAACACGCTGATCCGGTTTTTCGATAAGGAGATAAACAAGAAATTGGATGAAGCACTTTTTGTGCATTAGCATTTTATTGATGTTGACGGCTTGCGCCTCCTCTGTTCCATCGCGCCAACCTGCTCAAGTTGACGTTTCGTGTGTTAATAAATTCAAACCAATTTTCAGTTCCGATTTGTATAGTGCCAGTGTTGATGTTATGAGGCATCACATTAGTGGCTTGGTACTTTTCAAGGTTATGCCGGATAGCTCCAAGCGCATCGTTTTTACGAATGAGGCTGGCGTTAAATTTTTTGACTTTGGCTTTGAAAGAAATGGGAAAATTATGACTCATCAAGTGATGAAAAAGCTCAATAAGCGAATTGTTGTGCGCACACTTCAAAAGGACTTTGGACTTGTGCTGATGGAAAAAATCGAGAAAGAGATACCATCGACTTATAGGGAGGGCGATAACCTGAAATTTGTTTTTGGAAAAAAAAAGGAAGAGGAGCGTGTTGTTACCAATGCGGATTGCACCAAATTAGTACGTCTTGAAAAGGGTCCTTATGCAAAACCACAAACTATTGCACGCATATTTAGCGTTGGTGTTCGTCCGCCCGATTCTATCTTTATTGAACATTTGAATTTTAATATGAAAATTAAACTGACCCACTTAGTCCGTTAATACCTGTCGAAATGCTTTTATCTGATTTCTACCAGCTTGATCCGGTTTCAACTCAATCCCTAAATGGAAGAACAACGATTGAAGCGAAGATTATGCTAAATCCAGCTCACGCGATCTTCAAAGGACATTTCCCTGACATGCCGATTGTGCCGGGCGTCTGCATGGTACAAATGGTTAAAGAAGTAGTTGAGCGTCACCTAAATAAGAAATTGCTTTTGACTTCAGGCGGAAGCATCAAATTTCTCGCCACCATCAACCCAGAAATTCAACAGCAGGTTCGCATTGAAGTCCAGTTAAAACAATCTGACAGGGGTACCTTTGAAATCGAAGGCAAGTTGTATGAAAATGAAACTGTCTTTTTTAAAATGAAGGCTGAATTTTTTGAGTCATAGGAGGTCATCATTTGCTAAGTAAGCTCACCCACTATAACTTGCCTCGGTCTAAATCTAACGAATGAATCTGACCTCCCACGAGCGATTTGAGCAACTTCGCACCTGCGTGGTCGTGCCTACCTATAACAATGCCCAGACGTTAGAGGGATTGTTGCACGATTTGACTGGCTTCACGGATCAGATTATTGTAGTCAATGATGGCTCTACCGATCGCACCAATGAAATTCTTTCTCAGCTTCCGCAATTACATGTGGTGAGTTATGAAAAGAATATCGGTAAAGGCTGGGCTTTGCGAAGCGGATTTAAAAAAGCCCTTGAGCTTGGGTTTCAATATGTCATTACTATCGATTCTGACGGTCAGCATTTTGCGGAGGATCTTCCTTTGTTTCTGGATAAGGTTGAAGAAAGCCCAGGCTGTTTGATCATCGGTAGACGAAACATGGAGCAAGCGGGCATTCCAGGTAAAAGTAGTTTTGGCAACAAGTTTTCAAATTTTTGGTATTGGGTTGAAACGGGTTATACAATGAAAGATACACAGTCCGGGTATCGGCTATATCCTATTGAGAAACTTCGATCAATGAAATTTTTCACCCGCAAGTTTGAATTCGAAATTGAAGTGATTGTGCGTGCTGCGTGGAAAGGGATTGCGATAACGTCTGTTCCGGTAAAGATCCACTATGCAGAAAAGGAAAATCGGGTTTCTCATTTTCGGCCGTTTCAGGATTTTTCGCGCATCAGTGTTTTGAATGCGGTACTCATTACAATCGCCTTAGTTTATATTTTACCTCGCGATTTTTTTAGGAGATTGTTTAAAAAGGAAAAGAGACAAGCATTATTGCGTCAACTTTTCCATCCCGATGATTCAAATTCCAAAAAAGCCATCTCCGTTGGCTTTGGCATCTTCATGGGTATCCTACCCATTTGGGGGTTTCAATTAATTACAGCCATTGCGTTGGCTGTCTTGTTTCGCCTCAACAAGGCGTTGGTCATTGTGGCGGCCAACATTAGCATTCCTCCCTTTATCCCCTTCGTACTGTACCTGAGCCACCTCACCGGAAAAACCTGGATGGGAGAAAACGCTACTGAAATATCCTTTAGCAAAACAATTTCGTTGGAGGGGATGCAAAACAGTTTTATGCAATATGTATTGGGCGCCATTACGCTTGCAATTATTGGTGGCCTTACGACCAGTGTATTAACTTTTTTCTATTTGAAATTGTTTAAGAAATCCTCAGATCGAAATTGATTATGGAGTCTTTTTTTCTTTTTTTTTATGATTATTTCAAAAAAAGAAAGCGATTGCTGTACATTATTTTCCTGGGCTTGTTTGCCTTCCTTGGCTTTTGGGCCGGCCAAATTAAAGTAGAGGAAGATATCTCTAAATTCTTCCCTGCCGACAAAAAACTAAAGAAGGCGAGCCAGGTTTTTCAAAATTCAAAATTTACTGAAAAATTGGTGATGATAGTGTCTTTAAAAGATACTTCTGCCTCAGCCCAACCCGAAAAACTTATCGATTTTACTGATAGTTTGGTGGCGCAAATGCAAAGTGACCTTTCTCCTTTTGTAAAAACTGTCAATTATAAAGTAGATGATGAGATCGCATTGAAAATGTATGAACTCATCTATCAGTATTTGCCTGTTTTTCTTACTGAAAAGGATTATGAGGAAGTAGATTCTCTCACACAACCGGGGGAGATCAAGGCCACGCTGGCCAATAATTACAAGCAGTTGGTTTCTCCTGCCGGGATGGCGATAAAACGGATAATCGTAAAAGATCCCGTGGGAATTTCCAGGATCGTTTTAAGGAAGCTCCGTGATTTGCAGTACAGTGATGATGTAGAACTGTATGATAATTATTTCATCACCAAAGATCATCGCTACTTGCTATTTTTTGTGACACCTGTTTTCCCGGCCAATAACACGGGGGATAATGCCAGGTTTTTGGAGAAGCTAGATCAGTCAATTGCTAACCTATCAGGTAAGCAACAAGGTGTAACGGCAACTTATTTTGGGGCAGTGGCCATCGCAGTAGGTAACGCCAAGCAACTTAATAAAGATACCGTGCTCACGGTGTCGCTGATGATTGTGCTGATGTTTGTCTTCTTGTTTGGCTTTCTCCGAAAAAAAAGAGCTCCCTTTTTGATTTTGATACCCGTTTTGTTTGGGGCTGCATTTTCGCTGGCAGCGATTTATTTTGTCCAAGGCACTATTTCAGTTTTAGCCATTGCGGCAGGTTCTATCGTGTTGGGCATCGCTATTAATTACTCTTTGCATTTTTTGTCGCATTTAAAAGAGACCGGTGATGTGCGGCAAGTTGTAAAAGACCTGGTGACCCCAATGACCTTGGGCAGTACGACTACCGTGCTTGCCTTTTTGTCGTTGCAATTTGCTAAGGCTTCCATGCTTAGTGATATCGGTTTATTTGCTGGCTTGAGTTTGGTGGGTGCCGTCTTATGCTCGTTATTGTTTTTGCCTCACCTCGTGGCCGATGATTTTTTTGGTTCCAACCGATTGAATAAGGGATGGCACATACCGCTACTTCCAAAATGGTTGAGCCGTGTACTTATCCCTGTTATTTTTATACTCACTCCGGTGATGTTTTATTTTGCAGGCGATGTAGCATTTGATAGTGACATGACCAAATTGAGTTTTATGTCACCTGCTTTAAAAGAAGCAGAAGCAATCCTTAACCGCGCTACACAATCATCGGTGCGGTCAATTTTTGTAATAGCCGATGGTAAAAATCTGGAAGAAGCTTTGCGGAATAACGAAAATGTTCTTCCTAAAATTGAAGAATTGAAACGAGCAGGAATCATAAAAAAATACGTTTCGGTTTCCTCTTTTCTGCTTTCCGATTCATTGCAAGCGCGCAGGATTTCCAAATGGAATAGTTACTGGACGCAAGCGAAAAAAGATGAAGTGATGAGCGCATTGAAATTGGAATCGAAAAGGTTGAAATTCACTTCCGTAGGCTATAAAAATTTTGATTCCTTGGTCAATCGAAAATATAAGGCGGCAACTGGCGATCCATTGCAGGTGCTTCGCAATACTTTTTTTGATGATTACATAAATGAAAACAAAGATCTCACTACCATTGTAACCCTCGCTTCTGTGGCGTCCCCTCAAACAGATTCGTTTTATCAGGCATTTGGCGACCACCTTCATGCCGAGCCCTTTGATAAGCGAATGATTGTCAATCTATTTGTGTCCAATGTGCATGAGGATTTTATTTTCATTGTAACGTTCACTTCTATTTTGGTGTTTATCGTTTTGCTCATTTCCTATGGCCGCATTGAACTCACGTTGATCACCTTTATTCCCATGCTGATTACCTGGATTTGGATTTTAGGGGCCATGGCTTTGTTGAGCATCCAATTCAATATTGTAAACGTGATGATCTCAACCTTTATTTTTGGTTTGGGTGATGACTTCAGTATTTTTATTATGGATGGATTGCAGAAAGAATATAAAACCGGTGAGCAAGCACTGACTTCCATTCAAGACTCTATCTTCTTGTCGGCCATAACGACCATCAGTGGGCTGGGCGTGCTCATTTTCGCTCAGCACCCGGCACTGAAGTCTATTGCGGCTATTTCGATCATTGGCATTGTTGCCGTATTCATTGTGTCGCAAACCATTGAGCCTTATCTTTTCGATAAATTAATTGGCAACCGTGCGAAGAGAAAATTACCACCGGTTACTTTTTTTCTTTTTTTATTGAGTGTTATCACGTACGTATTCTTCGTTTCTGGCGCCCTTTTCCTCACGGTTGTTGGTTTCATTTTCTTTAAAATCATTCCAAACAAAAATCGGGGACTAAAATATGTATATCATGGCATGATGCGTTTTTTCATGGCGCTGCCAATCTATATCGGCATTCATAGCAAAAAAAGAATGATCAACCGCAAGGGTCAATACCAACGACCTATGGTGATCATCAGTAATCACCAATCGTTCGTTGATATTTTGGTAACGGGCATGCAGCATCCCAAAGTGCTTTTGCTCACCAACCATTGGGTCTGGAATTCACGCATTTTTGGTTGGGTGGTGAAGATGGCCGACTACTATCCGGTTGATGCGGGGGCCGAAGGAAGCATTGAAAGATTGCGTAAAAGTGTGGAGGAAGGGTATTCCATCATGGTCTTTCCGGAAGGAACTCGATCGGTTGATGGGAGGATAAAACGATTTCATAAAGGCGCGTTTTATATTTCTGATAAACTAAAGATCGATGTTTTGCCCTTGGTGCTGTATGGCACCGGTCAGTGTATTCCAAAAGGAGATCTGTTTATCAACAAAAGCGAACTTGTCATGAAGTTTTTGCCTCCAATAGCTTTTGATGACAGCCAATATGGAGATACGTACACCGAAAGGGCAAAAAGTATTGGACGCTATTTTAAAATGGAGCATGAAAAATTAACCCAAGAAATAGAAACGCCTCGTCATTTCAAACATCGGCTTGTCAGTAACTATTTATATAAAGGCCCGGTGTTGGAGTGGTATCTGCGGATTAAACTTCGGCTTGAAAATTATTATGAGCCCTTTCACAAGTTAATACCTGCCAGTGCTTCCGTTCTTGATTTGGGCTGTGGCTATGGTTTCCTGAGTTACATGCTCCATTTCCTATCGCCTGAAAGAACTATTATTGGCGTTGATTATGATGAGGAGAAAATTGCGGTGGCTAGCAATGGCTATTTGCGTGGCAAAAACTTGTCTTTTGTTTGTAAGGATATTACAGGCTATGAAATTGAAAAGCAGGATGTCATTATCATAAGCGATGTGCTTCATTACTTACAAGAAAGTCAACAGGCAGAATTTTTAAAACGATGCTTTGATGCTATTCTCCCCGGAGGGGTGCTGATTTTGCGTGACGGGGATACCGATCTTGAAGACAAACACAAGGCGACTAAACTGACAGAGTTTTTTTCGACTAAACTTTTACGGTTTAATGAAAGCCGACAGCCTTTAAATTTTATTTCCGGAAAATACATTAAGGAATTGGCCGAACAAGCAGGATTGAAATTTGAAATATTAAATAGTCAAAAGTTCACTTCCAATGTTATTTTTGTTCTTCGAAAAGAACCGTTTTCGGTTTAGTTTTTAAAATATGGATCATCACGTTGATTTGGTAGTTGTGGGAAGTGGCCTTGGCGGGCTGGCTTGTGGTGTTTTTTTCGCTAAGGAGGGCTATAAAGTTTGTGTGCTTGAACGCAATAAGCAGATTGGTGGAAACCTGCAAACTTTTGCGCGTCACAAAGTCATTTTTGATTCTGGGGTGCATTATGTTGGTGGCTTGGATGAAGGGCAAAACCTTCATAGTATTTTCAAGTATCTTGAAATTATGGACAAGGTCAAGATAAGAAAGATGGATGAAGATATCGTAGACGCCATTCGGTTCAAAGGCGACCCGAAGGTTTATAAGCTTGGCCAGGGGTATGAAAACTTTATCAAGAATTTGGTTAGCGATTTCCCCGATGAGGAAGAGACCATTAGAAATTATTGCGAGGAGATAAAGCACATTTGTCAAAAATTTCCCCTTTACAATTTGCGCAAGGGCGAGGCTTTTGAAAAGAATGACGTGCTGGGATTGGACACGCGCACGTATTTGGAGTCGATCACCGCCAACAAAAAATTACAGAATGTACTGGCTGGATCAAACGTACTCTATGCAGGTGAAGGCTATAAAACACCATTGTACGTTCATGCCCTGATCATTAACAGTTATATCGAAAGTTCGTATCGCTTTGTAGATGGAGGGTCACAGATTGCGCGATTGCTCACTAAACAAATTCGAAATCGAAATGGTGAAGTGAAGACCCGGCAGCAAGTAACCCGGTTGGTTGAACAAAACGGAAAGATCGAGTTTGCTGAGTGTTCCAATGGAGAGCGGTATTTTGCCAAGCTATTTATTTCCAATGCCCATCCTTCGCAGACCTTAGACATCTTAGAGAGCGATCTGATTAAAAATCTTTACCGAAAACGCATCAAAAGCCTGGAGAATTCCATTTCGGTATTTTCCATCAACATGGTGATGAAGAAGAATACGTTTAAGTACTTGAATTATAATATTTACTTCAGCGGAAAGGAAGGGGCGTGGGACATTATTAACTACAAACCCGAAGAGTGGCCGAGTGGATTCGCCTTATTTTGTTCCGCTTCCTCTAAACAAAATGGGTTTGCCGATGGTGTTACCCTGATGACGTACATGCGCTATGAGGAAATGAAAGAGTGGGAAAATACCTTCAATACGTCAATTGACGAAAGTAGCCGAGGTGAGCGTTACGAACAATTTAAAAAAGAGAAAGCGGCTCAGTTAATAGAATATGCCGAGAAAGAAGTGCCTGGCCTTAAAGAATGCATTTACTCGTGCCATATCGCCACCCCCCTCACCTTACGCGATTATATCGGAACGGAGGATGGATCACTGTACGGAGTGACCAAAGATTATCGTAATCCACTGAAATCTTTTATTTCACCTCGAACCAAAATTCCCAATTTGCTGCTTACTGGCCAAAACCTCAACCTGCATGGAGTCTTAGGCGTTTCAATGAGTGCCATTGTCACTTCAGCCGAAGTTTTTGGCATGGAGTATTTACTTGAAAAAATAAAAAATGCATAGGCGATTATTCAAAATAACGGCTTACTTTTTTTTGATCCTGTCAGTGCTTCTCGTTAGCCTTTTGGTTTATGTGGCCATCGTTGCCCGGGTAAGTCCACCAATACCGAAAGTTAGGTCAAGCCTTAGCTGGAATAGAAACCAAATAGATTCTGGGCTCTTTATGGTCAGAGACAATTGGCTTCGCAAAAGCCAAAGTGGGCTTTACGAAATGTATGTGGAAGGCGCACCATTTGAAAGGGGAGTAGCAATTGGCAAACTGACCAAAGAGCTGGCCCGCTATCAAGAGGAAGTATTTGTGAAAAAAATCCAGCAGTTGGTGCCTTCCGATTTTAAACTCTTCCTTTTGAAAATTTTTGTGGGATGGTTCAATCGAAATTTGGAACAAAGTGTGCCGGAAGAATTTAAGCTTGAAATTCTTGGGGTTTCCACCGAAGCCTCGCCTGACTTTGATTATATCGCGTCACCTTATCAGCGCATTCTTAACTATCATGCGGCACACGATATTGGCCATGCCTTGCAAAACATGTCGCTGGTAGGTTGTACTTCTTTTGCTGCCTGGAATGATAGAACTTCCGATAGCAGTTTGCTCATCGGGCGTAATTTTGATTTCTACGTGGGCGATGAGTTTGCCAAAAATAAAATTGTAGCGTTTTATAAACCGACAGCCGGGCACAAATTTATGATGGTAACGTTTGCCGGAATGACGGGGGTTCTCTCAGGGATGAATGATCAGGGATTAACCGTAACGATCAATGCGGCCAAGTCCTACATTCCCTCTTCCTCAGCGATGCCAGTTTCCTTGGTGGCCCGCGAAATTTTGCAATATGCTTCCACTATCGAAGAAGCATACACAATAGCTGCGAAAAGGAAAATGTTTGTGTCCGAATCATTTCTAATCGGTTCTGCAAAAGATAGTAAGGCAGCAATTATTGAAAAAACACCAGACGATATTGATTTGGTGGAAGGGAAAAATAGTTTAATCATTTGCACTAACCATTTCCAAGGAAAGACGCTGGGGAATACAAAAATCAATCAGGAACATATTCGAACCAGTGCTTCCCTTTTTCGTTGGCAACGGGTGGAAGAAATTATCGGAGCGAAAAAAAACATTTCCGTGAGCGATGCATCTTTGTTGCTGCGCGATCAGAAAGGACTTGGTGGGGCTGACATTGGTTTGGGAAACGAAAAATTGATCAACCAACTAATTGCGCACCATTCAATTATCTTTCAACCCAAGCAACTAAAGGTTTGGGTTTCCACCGATCCCTGGCAATTGGGGGAATATGTCTGTTATGATTTGAACAAAGTTTTTAATGCTTCGCTTCGCGAGAATCACGAAATAACGGATAGCTTGCTAACCATTCCGGCCGATCCGTTTTTGATGACGAAGGCATATCGCGATTTCACTAAATTTTCTAAGTATCGTTTTCCTTTTGAGCCTCGAGGGGGTATTCAACCGGATAGTATTGTTGAGTGGAATCCCGATTCTTACCTTTCTTACCTGCTTGCCGGAGATGCCTCCTTTAATCGAAAGGATTTTGTTTCCGCTTTAGCTTTTTACAAAAAGGGATTGACAAAAGAGATTGCTACAAGGCAAGAGCAGAATTACATGAAATTGCAGATAACCAAGTGCCAAACCGAACTCGAATGATAGTCGGGATCGGAGTTGATATCATTGAAGTTTCGCGTGTCCAAAAATACATTGCTAAGGACAATGGTTTTAAGGAAAAAGTTTTTTCAAAAAAAGAGATTGTTTTTTGCGAATCGAAAGGAAAAAATAAAGCGCAGCATTACGCAACGCGTTTCGCAGCTAAAGAAGCCTTTTTAAAAGCCACTGGCCAAGGGCTTCTTTTGAGTAATGATTTGAATGAAATAGAAGTTGAAGTTATGGAATCCGGCAAGCCTGAAATACTCCTTGCAGGAAAGTTGGCATCAGTAACAAAAATAAATAAATGGATGGTTTATGTGTCCCTGGCACATCTTCGTTCTACGGCCTGCGCCATGGTGGTTATTGAGAGCGTTGAAAATCTTGAACCCCCTATTCCATCTGAAGAAAAATCGGCATGAAGGCAAGGCGAAAGCTTAATCCTCTTTAAACCCAGAAACGCCACCCGAAACAATGAACTTCATGGCAACTGATCCGGGGATATTGAGTGACTTTACATTTTCTTTCGGCACAACGTAATGATCTCCAGCAACGGCATAGGACTGGGGAAAGTACACGACCACCATCTCTTTTAACCCGAGCTCAGTAAGATCGGATTGGGTGATGAAACCGATGCGATGGAGTTGGTTTTCCTTGTTCAGCGTTACCAACACGGGACGGTCGAATTTTTTCTTGTCGCCAACAAAGGCTGCCAATAAATCTTTAATAGAAGAATAAACCAACTTAACGAGCGGTATCCGGTTGACGAGGTGATCGAACCACTCGCCCATTCTGCGGAAAGCAAAGATGGAAGAGAAATAGCCGAAGATGGTTATGGCCGTTAAAATAATGACAAAGCCTAGCCCGGGATAGGGCAAATTTAGCCGACTATCCAGCCAACTGAAAGAAGTAAAAATGAAATAAATAGTAGCCACTAAAGGCACAATGAAAATTGTGCCGCTGAAGAAATACCGGATAATCCCGCGAAAGAAGTTGTTCATATGGGTGCAAAATTAGCAATTAGCGATCAGCGATTTTTTTCTCCAGCCATTTTAATAATTCTTCTTCACTTTCAAACCATTGAATCGCTTTGTCCCTTAGAAACCAAGTTAATTGGCGCTTGGCATACCGCCTCGAATTTCTTTTTAGAAGCCGGACAGCTTCTCCATAACTATAAAGTCCATCGAAGAAATCAAAAATCTCTCTATAGCCAACCGTTTGAAGCGCGTTAAGGTCTTTTACAGGATAAAACGGCTTAGCTTCATCAAACAAGCCGGCTTCGATCATTTTGTCCATGCGCGAGTCGATGCGTTGATAAAGCACTTCACGAGGTAGATTCAGTCCAATTTTCAGGATCTCAAAAGGGTGTTCAATTTTTTTCTTGATACGAAGTGCGCTCAACGACTTGCCCGAAGAACGCAATAGCTCTAATGCGCGCAAAAGCCGCTGTGGATTTTTTTGGTCAACCGTAGAAAAGTAGAGAGGGTCAGCTTGTTGCACCTCTTCTTGAAGCCATTCGAGCCCCTTAGTTCGATAGTCTTCAGTAAGTTTTTCACGCAATCCATCCGGTATTTCTGGCATCTCGTCAAATCCCTCCAGTACAGCTTTTAAGTATAGTCCTGATCCTCCTGTTAATACCAGGTAATTATATTTCTCAAACAATTTGTGGATAAGGTTAATGGCGTCCCGGCCATATTCACCGGCATCATAATTTTCGTGAATGGATTTAGTACCAATAAAATGATGGACTATTTTTTTTAATTCCTCGGGTGATGGTTTGGCTGTTCCAACGGTCAGCTCTCTGAAAATTTGACGGGAGTCGGCAGAAATGATTTCAGTATTCAGCTTTTCAGCGACTGAAATGGCAGCCGCAGTCTTGCCCACCGCAGTGGGGCCAACAAGAACGATTAGTTTTTTTTCAAACAAATTCAAGATTCAAAGTTACATTCTAGGGGCAATTTAGACTCGGATATTTTTTGGGAGGATTTTGAATCCCTCTGAGACATCAGTAAATTGCAAGCCAATCACTACAACATGGTAAAATACACAAATCAATTTCTGGCTAAGTTGGAGGACTTGATTGCCGAATCTGATTATATCCTTCGCTACGAGAAAGGGAGTTTTAAAGCTGGCTATTGCTTGCTTCGAGAACAAAAAATAATCATTATCAATAAGTTTTTTACGATGGAAGGTAAAATCAACGCCTTACTTGAGATTATTCGGATTGTGCCATTGGAGACTACAAAATTCAGCGAAAAAAATGTAAAGCTTTACGAAGAGCTGACTAAAATGGAAGTGAGCATTTAAGGTTTTTCGTTTGGTAAAGGGATAAAAATAACTTATTTTAGAAAATGCAAATTGTTGCTTTTCATCCACCTAAAACAATCCTTGAAGATAAGGACAAAGTCGTCTCTCACATTTTCACACACCTTTAAGTTTTAATGTTTTGAAAATCACCTTCCTTGGCACCGGCACCTCCCAAGGCGTGCCCGTGATCGGGTGCAAATGTGAGGTATGCCGTTCGCTCGATTACCGTGATAAACGATTACGCGTTTCTGTTCTTCTCGAAATTGAAGGCCACAACTTAGTGATTGACACGGGTCCGGATTTCCGCCAGCAAATGTTGCGGGAACGCATTTCAAAATTAGATGCTGTCCTGCTCACCCATTCGCATAAGGATCATATTGCTGGGCTTGATGATGTGCGCGCATTTAATTTCTTGCAGAAGGAGGGGATGCCCATCTATGGAATGACTTCAACTTTGGACCAAGTAAAGAAGGAATTTTATTATGCCTTTGAGAAAAAAAAATACCCTGGGACCCCCTTGTTGCAACTTCATGAAATATTTGACGACAAGTTTGAAGTCAAAGGAATAGAAATAGTTCCCTTGCCTGTACTTCATTTGCAGATGCCTGTCCTTGGCTTCAGGCTTCAGGACTTCAGTTATATTACGGATGCCAACTTTATTCCGGATGCCACATTTAAAAAATTGCAGGGCACTAAAATTTTAGTTATTAATGCCCTACAAAAAGAAAATCATATTTCTCATTTTAACTTAAGAGAAGCTCTTGTTCAAGCTAAGAAGATTGGTGCGAAACAAACCTATTTTACACATCTTAGTCACAAGATGGGACTCCATCAATCGGTGAGTAGCGAATTGCCTGAATCCGTTGCCCTCGCCTATGATGGGTTAAGCCTAACATTATAATCGTGCACAACAATTATTATTTTCTTCGACAGTTGAGTGTTGAGCTCAATAACAAAATAATAGGCTATTCAATCGTTTCTTGCTTTAGTCAAGAAAAAGATGTCCTGATCATGGAGTTGAATAATGGGAGTAACTCATTTTTTATCAAAGCTAATTTATCTTCGGGTTTTTTGGGCTTATCGTTTCCAGCGAGCTTTCATCGTGCCCGCAAAAATAGCATTGATCTTTTCAATGAGGTCATCTTAAAAAAAGTTAAGGCGGTAAATCAATTTGAAAATGAGCGAAGTTTTTCCATAGCGCTGGAAGAAAATTATGCGTTGGTTTTTAAAATGCATGGCAATTTTGCCAATGTGTTGTTAACCAAGGATGGCCGGGTAAATGAGATTTTCCGAAATCATCTTCAGACTGATTTTGAGATCACTTATGAAAGTCTAAATCGGCAGATCGATTTCAGCAAAGAGAATTTCCTAAAAAATGATTCTCAATGGCGTTCGATTTATTTCACTTTTGGAAAAGTGGTTTGGGATTATCTTGAGGAAAGAAATTTCGAAAAATTGACTAATGAAAGCCAATGGCAATTATTTAATAGTACAGTTGGGTTGTTGGAAAACCCAACCTACTACCTTATTCAGAAAGAGGAGCGTCTTATTTTCAGTCTTCTTCCTTTTGAGGGGATCCAAGCGAAATGGGACGACCCGATTATGGCCCTCAATGAATTTACTGATCGGCTCATTCATGACTTGGCCTTCTACCGAACGAAGCACACTGCCCTCCAACAGCTTCGAACAAAACTGAAAGGCGGTGAAAATTATTTAAAAAAGAATAAAGATAAATACAACGAATTGGTCAATGATCGTCACAATCAATTGTGGGCTGATTTGATTATGGCGAATATGCATAAAATAAAAACCGGGCAGGATAAAGTTGTTTTGTCAAGCTTTTACGATCAATCCGATGTGGTAATAAAACTGAAAAGGGAATTAACCCCGCAGAAAAACGCTGAAATCTTTTATCGGAAAGCCAAAAATAAGCAAATTGAAATCGACAAACTAAAGGAAGCCATTAGCCAAAAGGAAAATGAAATAATAAAACTTGACCATGAGATTGGATTGGTAGAAGTCGCAGTCGATCTGAAGGAACTGAAAAAGATGGGCCTTGTGCTGAACATCAAAAATAAGTCAAAAAGTCAACCGAAAAACTTACCGTTTCATGAATTTGAATTTAAAGGCTATAAAATTCTGGTAGGACGAAATGCCGAAGCCAACGACAAACTCACTTTAAAACACGCTTACAAAGAAGACTTGTGGTTACACGCGAAGGACGTGGCGGGCTCGCATGTGCTCATTAAGCATCAGGCAGGAAAGCAATTTCCGAAAGAGGTAATTGAGTATGCAGCAAGTTTGGCGGCCTACAATTCCAAAAGAAAAAATGAATCACTTTGCCCGGTGGCTGTTACACCCAAAAAATATGTACGGAAGCGCAAAGGTGATCCTGCAGGTATGGTTGTGGTAGAGCGCGAAGAGGTGATTTTAGTGGAGCCTTTGTCAGTTAATCGTTGATGGTTATCGGTAATCTGTTAATCGTTATTAGTTGATGGGGTGCACTATTAACTAATAACTGATAACTAATAACTAATAACCAATAACGTCACTTCACTACATTCACCTTAATTGTATTGGTGCGCCCGCGTTCTTTAATGGGCATACTTGCCAGGACAACAAACGTGTCGCCTGATTTAACGTGGCCATCGCGTTTGAGGATCGCTTCTACATCAGCAATGGTTTCGTCCGTACTTGCAGCCTTGTCATAATGGTAGGCGCGTGTTGCCCAAACTAAATTCATGGTGTTAAGAATTTCTTTTTTACTGGTAAACGCAAAAATGTTGGCGTTGGGTCGGTGTGAAGAGGCCTTGTAAGCACTATAGCCTACCAAGGTCATTCCAACAATTGCCTTCGCATTGACATCTTTTGCCAGTTTGCAAGCCGTAAGAATTAAACTGTCGTTGAAAAAATTAGGCGAGTTCGGATCGGGTTCATGAAAATGGTAATAAATGTCGCCTTGTTTTTCTACCGAACTGATGGTGCGCATCATACTGCGAATCACTTCAAGTGGATATTTACCGGAGGCCGTTTCAGCTGAAAGCATCAACGCATCGGCACCGTCCATAACAGCGTTGGCCACATCGTTGGTTTCTGCCCGTGTTGGCCTAGGGTTTTCAATCATGCTTTCCATCATCTGCGTGGCAACAATCACCGGCTTGGCGGCTTTGTTGCATTTTTCGACCAGCATTTTTTGTATCATCGGCACTTCTTCCATCCATACTTCTACACCCAGATCTCCCCGTGCTACCATCACCGCATCGGTGGCCGCAATAATGGCATCAATATTTTCGAGTGCCTCAGGTTTTTCAATTTTTGCTATGATGCGTGTGGGCGATCCGCTTTTGTCGATTAGCGCACGTAAGGAAATAATATCGGTAGCCTTTCTTACAAAAGAAAGAGCAACCCAGTTCACTTGATGTTTCAAGCCAAACTCAAGGTCTATTAAATCTTTTTCCGTGAGCGAAGGCGCTGATACTTTTGATTGAGGCAAGTTGATTCCTTTTCGAGGTTTGAGCGGGCCGCCATAAATGACAGAACAAACGACATCAATATCGCGAGCCTCTTTTACTTTCAGCTCTATTTTTCCATCATCGATCAAAATCATGTCACCCACTTTCACATCGCGAGGAAGATTTTCGTATGACGTACTGACGATCTCATTATTGCCCAAAAGCTGGCGGGTGGTGATGATCAATTCCTGTCCTTGTTTCAACTCAACTCCGGGCTGCACATCGTTCACCCTAATTTTAGGACCTTGCAAGTCTTGAAGCAAAGCGATGTTGGTACCCAATTCTTTATTCAGCTCACGTACATTATTGATCACTTTCAGGTGGTCATCGTGGGTGCCGTGTGAAAAATTCAACCGAAAAACATCTACTCCTTCTTTGATGAGGGCACGTAATATTTCTTTGGCACTAGAGGCGGGGCCGACTGTGGCTACAATTTTTGTTTTATTGTAAGAGATGTTTTCCATGAAATAAATTTATAAGGATTAGAAGATGAAGTATTCTTTAGCTTTTAGGGAGGCCAAAGGTATGAAAGCAGTTAGTTCAATGGAAGGAATATTACGTAAGAGTTCTTGCAATCGATTGCTGTCGGTATAAGCCTCTCCATGCGCTAATAAAATAAAATCAAAATGTGGATACTCCGGTACAAGTAAGTACTTTCCTCCACTTTCCTCGTTTGGTTTATTTCTAAGTAGTTTCAGCGCGTTGACTTCACTTAGTTGGGCATAATGGACGTAATTTTGATAGGATTTGGCTTTATGCTCAATTTCATGATCTTTCATTTTCATCAGCTTACTCCCTAATAATTTATTCAGTTCCCAAGCTAGTTTGTAGGCTTTTGCATTGGAAATGATTCCGTAAAGGTCGAAGTCAAAAGTGTATTCAATGTCAAGGCGTTTTTTCTTCATGACTGCTTGCATTTCAGCCAGGCATGGTGTCGGTTATTCCACCTCACAGTGGTGGAAAAGCGGGCTGGGTGAGGCGTAGTGGCGAATGAACCCATCTCCGCCTTGAGTATCGCAGGAGTTTGAGGGAGTTCGTAAGAAGTGGAATTTGTAAAGCTTTGAATTGACATTTATTGACTTTAGCTGATAAATTGCTCCAATTTTTACCAAATTTCACTATTGTTTAGGCAAATGCAAAAAGTTTGACAATCTGACTCCAAATCCGTTTCTTTGCATCGTTTTTTGAATATATAAACCACAAAATCATGTCTGAAATTGCACAAAAAGTAAAGCAGATCATCATCGACAAATTAGGCGTTGAGGAATCAGAAGTAACCCCTGAGGCAAGCTTTACAAACGACTTAGGCGCTGATAGCCTTGACACTGTAGAACTCATCATGGAATTTGAAAAGGAATTCAACCTTTCTATTCCCGATGACCAGGCCGAAAACATCGCTACCGTAGGCCAAGCGATCTCTTATTTGGAAGAGAACGTAAAAAAATAACCCCCCTTTCGCCCACCGCATGACTTTCAAACGCGTAGTAATTACGGGCGCAGGCGCGCTGACAGCCATTGGCAATAATCTCTCGGAATACTGGGATGGTTTGCGTAATGGAAAGAGTGGCGCTGCCCCAATTACGAAGTTTGACACCACCAAGTTCAAAACAAAATTCGCTTGCGAGGTAAAAGGATTTAACGTTGAGGACTTCTTTGACAGAAAGGAAGGCCGGAAGATGGATCCCTTTACGCAGTATGCGATGGTGGTAGTAGATGAAGCGATAAAAAATGCCAACCTTCCGCTGGCTGACTTAGATCCCGACCGCGTGGGTGTGATCTGGGGATCAGGCATCGGAGGGTTGCTTACTTTTCAGGAAGAGATGAGGACGTTTGCGGCAGGTGATGGAACTCCTCGCTTTAACCCCTTCTTCATCCCAAAAATGATCCCTGATTTGAGTGCTGGTCATATTTCTATAAAGTACGGTTTTCGCGGGCCTAATTTTGTAACCGTTTCCGCTTGTGCCTCTTCCACCAACGCCATTTATGATGCCTACACCTATATCAAATTAGGGAAGTCGGACATCATAGTATCGGGTGGGTCAGAAGCGGCCGTTTGTATCGCTGGAGTGGGCGGGTTTAATGCCCTAAAAGCACTTTCCGAGCGAAACGACTCTCCTGAAACAGCTTCCCGTCCGTACGATAAAGATCGGGATGGTTTTGTTTTGGGCGAAGGTGCTGGCGCATTAATTTTAGAAGAATATGAGCACGCCAAAAAACGCGGAGCAAAAATTTTAGGGGAAATAATAGGTGGAGGCATGACTGCCGATGCTTATCATATCACCGCTCCTCATCCAGAAGGTGCCGGCATTACCAAAGTGATGGAGCATGCACTGGAGGAGGCCGGGATCAAACCCGAGGAAGTAGATTACATCAATACACACGGCACTTCAACACCTTTGGGCGATATAGGCGAAATCAAAGCCATTCAACGGGTTTTTGGCGACCATGCTTACAAGCTGAATATCAGTTCCACTAAAAGCATGACCGGTCATTTGCTTGGTGCAGCTGGCGCCATTGAAACCATTGCCTGTTTATTGGCGATCAATGAAGGTATTATTCCTCCGACCATCAATCATTTTACCGATGATCCGGAACTTGACCCAAAGCTCAATCTTACTTTCAATAAGGCGCAACAACGCAAAGTCAATATTGCTTTGAGCAATACCTTTGGTTTTGGCGGCCACAACTTCTCGATCATCATCCGGAAAGCCGAGTAAGTTTTGTGTGGAACTTACTGACCTTATCCAAACCCAACACCAAAGAAGACAAGAAGTTAGTAACGGCAATTAAAACCATTGCCGGGTTTGCGCCTTCTAATTTGGCGCTCTATCGGTTGGCCACCTTGCACACCAGTAAATCCAAAGGCATTGATGGTTTTCGCGAGTCCAATGAGCGGTTGGAGTACTTAGGCGATGCTATTTTAGGTGCGGCCGTGGCCGATTACCTGTTTAAAAAATACCCTTTTAAAGATGAGGGGTTCCTCACGGAAATCCGATCGCGGATCGTTAACCGTGAATCACTCAATAACCTGGCGCGAAAAATCGGCATCGCTGTCATCGTGCAGTACGACCACCGCAATACCCAACTGCAAAAAGTAATATTAGGCAATACCCTTGAGGCCTTGGTGGGTGCCGTGTATTTGGATAAAGGTTATCTGCGTTGCAAGAAATTTGTGATCGATAAATTAATCCAACCCTATTTTGATTTAGAGGTGGTGGTGAATTCTGATACCAACCATAAAAGCAAAGTAATCGAATATGCGCAACGCAACGGAAAGGAAATAAAATTTGAAATCACCGAGACCAAGCACGGACGTGGGCGTGAGTTTACGGCACAGGTGCTATTGGGTGGAGAGCCGTTTGGTCAAGGCTTTGGGCTTACCAAAAAGAAAGCCGAACAAGATGCCGCAGAGAAGACGTGTGGGATGTTGGGTATATAATATCACCGATCTTTTTTCTGATTTGGTAGTTTGAAGGATATTGGAATCGTGTAGGCCTGCCTAATGGTACATCCTTCAAGTTTACCTGGCTTCCAATTTGGTGAGATTGAAACAACTCTAAGCGCTTCTTTATCGCATTGGGAATCAAATCCCTTAACGACCTCAATATCTGTAAGTTCTCCAGTTGATTGTATTATAAATTTTACGAAAACCTTTCCTTCTTTTTTACTAGCTAGTGCAGCCTTTGGATATCTAATATTTTCATAAACCCATTGGTAATATTTTTCTAGGCCATGTTCAGGTTGAGCGGATTCGTCAACAAAATTGTAAACCGAATCAATTTCAGGATTTGATAAGGAAAGGTTTGATTTGCAGGAAATCCCGTAAGTAATTCCAGCGGCACCAAAAATTAATTTAAGCAAATGCCATTTTTCTGGACAATTAACGCCTAGAAAAAAATGGGTTTGTCTAAGGGATTGTTCAAAGGATGTTTTGCAAACAAAACATAAATTAATGTAGCCCATGAGTTCATTTTTCGCGTTTGTAAAAAGAATTGCATCTCTGGGTTCGTAACAAAATACTACATCTTCAGGGGTTGTTTTATAATTTACAAGAATATCAATTAGTATAGTTTTAAGGTTTTCATCTAACGAGACACTTTCAATGACTTTTGTTTCATCAAATTTGTTGCCTACCAACGGATTAACCTTAAAGGAAACTAGCTTGATTGTTTTGGCCGAATCAAATGGGTAATTCGTAATCGCTTGTCCTATTTCAATCTTATCCAGGTTTCCGCAGTATTGCCCTTTTTTATAAAATAACTCTAAGGAATCCATAAAACCTTTCTTTAGATCTACCTCTTGAGACCTGCTGGAATATGATTGAACCGATAGGAAGATAAGAATGCCAAATATTTTGTTCACAAGGTCGTTGTTTTATTTCGCTCTCATCACTGCAATTGATGCAAGCCCTTTAATATGCCTTCTTCCGGTTTTATAATCTTTCGTGGAAATCACCAGGATCGTATCGTCCATTTCGGTAATGGACTTTCCGTTTTTCTCGGTGACCAGATAGACCGATTCTCCGACAACAGTATTGAACAACTCGTTCCATGAGTAAACTACTTTGTAGTCATCGGAGCCGCTAAAAACAAAATAATACTCACTTAATACTTTCGGGCTTTCTGACTTTATTTCTACCGTTTGTAATATGTCTTTCAATGAAATTCCTTTCAAGCCCTTGGCTTCACTTTTCATTTCACCCAAGTGATTGGTGATCACCAAATCGCCAATGACAACTTCCTTCCATTTTTTTAAATCCAAAAGGCTCACCGTTAATGGGGAAAACACTTCACCGCTTACGGTAAATGCAGTAGTGGGTTTGATTTGCTGCGCATGGGCAACGCAACCCGTTAAAATTAGAAGGCCAAGTAGCTTGTTCATTAGATTATTCATTACCTCCTATTCATTTTTCTTAATAGAATCGATCAATCCTTCTATTTTTTTGTTAAGGCTGTCAATTTTAGGTTGATATTGAGTAGTATTTTCCTTAATTGATTTTACGAAATACTCGTAGGTTTCTATTCGAAGCTTACAATATTTCATTAACTTAATGTCTCTTTTGTGAATTACTTCAGGTAATTTGAGTTTATCTAGGCTCTCAACTACCCGATCTCCAAAGCATGGACTGAGCAGATAGCCAGATAAAATAGGAAGAACGTTAGCTTTTTCATAATGACTTCTTGTTTATGCTATCCCTAAATCTTAATCCCTACCGGACAATGATCCGACCCATGGTACTCATTATAAATTAAGGCTTCTTTCACCCTCGGTAAAAATTTCGGGTTCACTAAAAAATGGTCGATTCGCCAGCCAATATTTTTCTCCCGCCCGCTGATCACAAAATTCCAATACGAGTATTTTATTTCTTCCGGATGAAAATGGCGGAACGTATCTACGAAACCAGCATTTAGCAAATTGCTGAACCCGTCAATCTCCTGTTGGGTATAGCCTGCACTTTTGTTGTAGTTTTCTTTCGGTCGGGCAAGGTCAATGGCTTGATGAGCTACATTAAAATCGCCACAGGCAATCACGGGTTTTCTGCGCATCAACCATTGCAAGTATTCCCGGAAAGAAATATCCCAAGTTTGCCTGAAGTCAAGGCGTTTTAATCCTTCGCCTGAATTTGGCGTATAGACGGTTACTAAAAAGAAATTGGGATATTCGGCCGTAATCACGCGACCTTCCTGATCGTGATCTTCTAATCCCAGATCGTAGGAAACATGAATCGGCTCTTCTTTGGTGAGGATCGCAGTTCCGGAATAGCCTTTGCGAGCTTTTGACGAGTTGGCGAAGACTTTGTATTCGGGCAACAATTCGCAGGTAGCCAACACATCTTCTACGTTTGCTTTGGTCTCTTGAAGACAAAGCATATCCGGAGCCATAGCACGAACATTATTGACAAATTCTTTTTTTACGATGGCGCGAATACCATTGACATTCCAGGAGACGAGATGCATAAATTTAACCTTACCCCGACCCTCTCCATAGGAGAGGGTGGAACAAGGACTTTAGTTAAAAGTTAATTTCTTAAAAATAGATACTTTTACTGAAACAACCTTCACCCGTCCTCGTTCCTCGGCCACCGGAGAGGGCTAAGGTGAAGGATTTCAATTATTTAATGAAAGAATTTCGTACTGAAATAGTTCCTGAGGTCTCTGATTCACCTATCGGTTTGAAGGACAAGATTTTTACCATCGGGTCTTGTTTTGCTGATGCGGTTGGGAAACACCTTGCGGATAATAGGTTTGAGGTTTGGAACAACGCCTTTGGAACGGTATATAACCCGATCTCTATTCATCGCCTTCTTGATTTGGGATTGCAATCAAAATCTCTTGAAACTGAAAGTTATCTGGAAAGTGAAGGGGTTCACTACAATTATCATTTTCATTCCTCCATTTCAGGTTTTTTAAAAAACGAAATAGAAATTGAAATCAAAAATTCATTAGCCGATGCGAATCAATTTCTAAAAAAAGCGGATCAGATCATTATTACCTATGGAACGGCTTTTGTCTATCGCCTAAAAAAGAACAATGAAGTGGTTGCCAATTGCCATAAGATGCCGTCCTTAAATTTTTTTAAAAAATTTCTGGCACCAAGTGAAATCTCGGAATCGTTTAAATTGGTTCACGACTCCCTCAAAAAAATAAATCCGCATTGCAAAATCATTCTTACGGTAAGTCCAGTCCGGCACTTGAAGGATACGCTGGAACTAAATTCAGTAAGCAAATCTATTCTAAGACTAGCTTGCCATGAGATTGTCAATCAATTTTCAGATGTTGCTTATTTCCCCGCTTATGAAATTTTATTAGACGATCTTCGTGATTACCGATTTTATAAAACCGATCGACTACACCTTACGGATGAAGCCGTGGAATATATTTGGGAGAAATTTGGGCATTCTTACTTTGAGGAGCCGACAAAGAAATTTATTATTGAATGGCAGAAAATCCAACGCGACTTGGCGCATAAACCTTTTCATGAGCAGTCGGAACGATATCAGGCATTTAAAGAAGAAGTCTTGAAAAGGCAAGGGCAATTGTTACAAACGCTGAACGTGGTTTCAAAAAATAAAGATGACTCTTAATAAGCCACTTAAATTTCGGCTGATAAAAGTAATGCCTTTTCTTTTGGTGCTGGCGATCACCAATTACGCCCAAGATGTTCCCCCTAATCTAAATTCAAAATTAAAGATGCCGAACAAACTAATTCACTCCACGTCACCTTATTTATTGCAACATGCTCACAATCCAGTGCACTGGCAGGAGTGGGGAGCAGAAGCATTGGCCGAAGCCAAAACGCTCGACAAGCCAATTTTGGTAAGCATTGGCTATTCCTCCTGTCATTGGTGCCATGTGATGGAACGTGAGTCGTTTGAGAACGAGGAGATTGCGAAAGTGATGAACAAAAGTTTTGTGTGCATCAAAGTCGATCGTGAAGAGCGGCCTGACATTGACCAAATCTATATGGAAGCGGTGCAGGCGATGGGCATGAACGGGGGATGGCCTTTGAATGTTTTTCTTACGCCTGATCAAAAACCCTTTTATGGAGGCACGTATTTTCCTCCTCAAAATTGGGTTCGGCTGTTGGCACAAATCGCGAAGACTTTTGAAGAAAAGCGGAACGAGATCGCACAGTCGGCCGATGACCTCGTCAACCATTTGCAAACCAGCGATCTCAAGCGATTTTCTAAAGATAGCAGTACTGAAGTTTTTAATCGGGCTAATTTGAATCAGCAATTTGAAATCCTTGAACAAAAATTTGATAAGAAATGGGGCGGTATTGAAAAGGCGCCAAAGTTTGTGATGCCCACAGTTTGGTTGTGGCTATTGCGGTATCATTTCATTGTTAAGAATCAAACGGCCCTTGATATGGTATTGCTTACGTTAAAACAAATGTCGCGGGCGGGATTGTACGATCAGCTGGGTGGAGGATTTTCGCGCTACTCGGTCGATAGCGAATGGTTTGCCCCTCACTTTGAAAAAATGCTTTACGACAATGGCCAGTTGTTAAGTTTATATGCCGAAGCCTATTCGGTATCCAAAGATGAGGCGTTCAACACCATTGTGTATGAAATGGTGGGATGGCTACAACGGGAGATGATGCACCCTGAAGGCGGATTTTATTCTGCGCTGGATGCCGATAGTGAAGGGGAAGAAGGGAAATTCTACACGTGGACGGGAGATGAAATGGAAGAAGCGCTGGGTGAGGAGTTGCAGCCAGTAGCAGAATATTTTCACTGCTTAAAGAAAGGAAACTGGGAGCACGGTCGAAATATTCTGATCCGCGAGATTGATCAGCCTCAACCCAATGAAATAATTAGTAAAGCAAAAGAAATGATGCTGGCTTATCGCGAAAAAAAACCCCGGCCGATGTTGGATGATAAAGTCATCACCGGATGGAATGCCATGACTGTGCAGGGTTTGGTGGATTGCTACAAAGCTTTTGCAGATCCCAAATTTCTTGTGTTAGCAAAAAAAAATATTTTGTTCATCGAAAATAATTTGATCAAAGAAGGAAAAGTTTACCGGGCGTTTAAGAATAAACACTCGGCCACCGAAGGTTTTCTGGAAGATTATGCTTTCCTTATTCAGGCCTATACTTCCCTTTACCAGGTTACGTTTGATGAGACTTTTCTTACCAAAGCAGCAGATTGGACAAACTATGTGCTTGAACACTTTAACGATCCGCAAGAGAATTTCTTCCATTTCTCCTCCCAAACATCCGAACAACTTATCGCTAAAAAGAAAGAAGTGTTTGACAATGTGATCCCGTCTTCCAATTCGGTAATGGCACGCAATCTTTTTCATCTTGGTCTTTTATTGGATCGCAATGACTGGAAACAAAAGGCAATTGACATGACTGCAAGACTTTCTTCTATCATTACAACAGAACCTGTTTATATGTCTAACTGGGGAATGTTATTTGCGGAGATAGCGCAGGGTATGAATGAAGTAGTCATTGTGGGAGAAAATATGGAAAGTGACCGTAAGGAATTGCATGAACGCTATTTTCCTTTTGCCATAACGATGGGGACGAAAACAAAAAGTGATTTGACACTCTTTGAAGGGCGCGAGGTTAAGCCGGGGAAAACAATTATTTTTGTCTGTAGGGATAAAGTCTGTCAACTTCCGGTTGATAATGTAAATGATGCGATTCAACAGATTTTGAAACCTGATGTTACCCACTGAGTATTTCTTAGTGCCTTCGCGTCTTTGTGGCGAAAAGCGTTCCAGCCACTAAGGCACTAAGACACAAAGTTGCACAAGTAGAACCAATAAAATACGATCATGGAAACATCAGTTAAAATGAAAAGTACTTTTTTATTCGGATTAGGAAAACTATCCTATGTCAAGTATTGTCTCCTGTCTCAGGGACGATACGCTATACAGACGTTTCCAAGTTATTTTTTAGTGGCTTCGTGTCTTTGTTGCAAAAAGCGTTAGAGGCACCAAGGCACAAAGTTGCCCAAAGAATGACCTATAAAATTCGATCGCAGAAACATCAGTTGAAATGAAAAAAATATTCTTATTGGGAGTGATATTACTACTCCTTTCGTGTAGAGCTAAAAAAGTTTTGCCCCCGGCTCCTGTCCTACCAATTCCCACAGTAGCTCAGCTGCAATGGCATCGTATGGAGATGAATGCGTTTGTACATTTTACCACCAATACGTTTACTGATAAGGAGTGGGGCTACGGTGATGAAAGCCCAACAGTTTTTAATCCGAGTGCTTTTGATCCGGTTCAATGGTTAACTGTTCTAAAAGAAGCAGGTTTCAAGGGACTCATCCTCACCTGCAAACATCACGATGGATTTTGTTTATGGCCTAGCAAATACACGGAGCATTCCGTAAAAAATAGTCGCTGGAAAAATGGCAAAGGCGATGTGGTACACGATGTGGCCGAAGCGTGTAAACTGGCTGGATTAAAATTCGGAATTTACCTTTCTCCGTGGGATCGCAATCACAAAGACTATGGCACTTCTGATTATGTGGACTATTACAGAAACCAGTTGAAGGAATTATTTGCTCAATATCCTGATGTATTTGAAATGTGGTTTGACGGTGCCAACGGAGGCGATGGGTTTTACGGAGGCAAACGCGAAATCAGAAAAATTGACCGAAAAAATTATTACGATTGGCCAACGACTTTGAATCTGGTTCGAAGCATGGATTCGAATGTTATATTTTTTAGTGACGCAGGCCCTGGTGTGCGCTGGGTAGGTAATGAACGAGGGGAAGTAGGGGAGACCAATTGGAATATGATTTCGCCTGATACCTTGTATGCGGGCAAAGGAGGGATTGAAAAATTGTTGAATAAAGGAAGCGAAAACGGCACACATTGGATTCCGGCTGAATGCGATGTGTCCATTCGTCCAGGATGGTTTTATCATGCCCAAGAAGATTCGCTGGTAAAAACACCCGAGCAACTATTCGAAATTTATTTGAAGTCGGTTGGGCGAGGTTCGTTGTTATTACTCAACGTGCCTCCCGACAGACTCGGGCTTTTTAATGAACACGATGTACAATCTTTAAAAGGATTCAGGCAGCTCCTTGATCAGGAATTTAAAACCAATTTGGCTCTTCATACCGATGTTACTTCGAATGCTTTTAGAGGAAATGATGAAATGTATTCACCAAAAATGATTACCGATGGAGACTCCGAAACGTACTGGTCAACAAATGATGAGACGACTTCAGCAAATTTTGAAATTGAATTAAAGAATCCTTCCTTAGTGAAATACATTGTTCTTCAGGAATATATTCCATTAGGTCAACGGGTAAAATTGTTTTTGGTTAATGCCTGGATTAATGGCCAGTGGAAAACAGTGGCCAAAGCAACAACCATTGGGTATAAGCGAATTTTGAAAATTGAGCCAGTGGAAACCTACAAAATCAGAATAGTGATCTTAACCTCAAAGGCTTGTCCTGTAATTTCGAACGTGGAGATTTATTAATAACAGATGTTGCAAAACTAAAATAATGACGTCATCGCGAGTTCCAGCGGGGGCAGCGGGCGGGGTGAAGCGATCCCCCGAACAGGAGATTGCTTCGCGCAAACACACAAATCCATCGCAGGCGCTCACAAAGACGGTCATAACTTTGGTAAGTCCAGTTAATAATAACTTTTCTAAATTGCCATTCAGATTTTAAAAGAAATAATTGTTTGTTTCCCCTGCCCGTGCACGAAGAAAATAAAAAGACTGTCCTTTGGCTGATCGCTATCGCTACGATAGTCCGGTTATTCTTTGCCTCACAAGTGGAACTCGGAAATGACGAGGTCTATTATTGGACGTATGCGTTGTATCCGGATTGGAGTCATTTTGATCATCCACCCATGGTGGGTATTCTGGGTCAACTTTTTTCGTTGAATTTATTTTTGACCAACGACTTTTTCCTTCGCCTGGGTTCCATTGTAATCTCGGCAATAAGCACCTGGTATATTTTTAGAATTGGTAAAAAAATCAAGGACGCACAAGCTGGATTATATGCGGCCTTCCTTTTTACGGGCTCCATCTATTGTTCGATCATCAGCGGCTTTTCCTTCTCTCCCGATGCACCGCTGGTTTTCTTTTGGCTTCTTGCCCTGGATGCCATGATTGATTTTCTGCCGAAAGAGATTATTACTGCCAAAGAAAGAAAAAAAATTATTTGGTTTGGCATAGTGGCCGGCTTGGCGATGCTTTCTAAATATCAAGGCGCATTTTTATGGATTGGAGTTTTTGTTTTTGTAATCCTGTTCAACAGAAAATGGTTGAAAGAGTTCTCCTTTTATCTCGCGGGCTTAATTTCCTTTGTTCTTCTTTCACCCATTCTTATTTGGAACTTGCAGAACGACTTCATCAGTTTCACTTTCCACGGCAACCGGGTCGCCCCGGCTTTAGAAATTCGCCCTGATTATTTTTTCACGGAAATCTTTGGTCAGGTGGCTTATAATAATCCTGTTAACTATGTATTGATTGTCATTGCATTGATTGCTCTTTTTAAGAAAAAAGATTTTATCAAAAAGGAGTATTCGAGAATTCTGCTAACCATGGCTATTCCGCTGTGGGCGGTGTTCACCAGTTTTTCAATTTTCCGATCCACACTACCCCACTGGACGAGCCCGGCTTTTATTGCGTTAATTTTAATAGGTGCTGTGTATTGGTCAGGAGAGTCAGCGAATCGGGAACGCGTATTTTTCTGGATAAAGTTTTCAGCTTATTTTTTGTTTGGGTTGATGGTTGTTGCTTTCTACATCATTAATTATTCACCCTTTCAATTAGGAAAAAATTCGGATGTGGCTAATTTTGGCGAATATGATTTTACACAAGACCTTTATGGATGGAATCAAATCGGAACGGCTTTTAAAACTATTGCTGAGCGGGAAGAAAAGAAGGGTACAATGCCAATAGGTTCAGATGTGGTTTCCAATAAATGGTTTCCTGGGGCTCACCTGGATTTTTATGCGGTGCATCGACTTCATCGTAATTTATTTTTGGTAGGCGACTTAAATGACATCCACAAATATGCCTGGATTAATCGGGAACGAGGAGGACTCAAAAAAGGAGATGACTATTACCATATCGCGGTGAGCAATCTTCCCCATGATCCGAATGGACTTTTGAAAAACTATTTTGAAAAAATTGAACCGATCGATACCGTTGAAATAAAACGCGAGGGTAAAATTATGCGGTATGCTTTCTTTTACCGTCTGAAAAACTACAAGGGAACTTTTGTAAACCCGCTCCCCGGCCAATGACCGAAACGTTGCTTTTTAAATTCCTCAAGTTCGGAGTAGTAGGCCTTTCGGGGATGGTAATCGACTTTGGGATCACCTTTTTGCTCAAAGAGAAATTCAGGCTCAACAAATATATTTCGAATACCTGTGGTTTTTTGACCGCTGCGTCAAGTAATTTCATTTTCAATCGCGTCTGGACTTTTGAAAGTAATGATCCGAGCGTGGCTTTTCAGTACGTAAAATTTTTAAGCTTATCCACCGTTGGCGTATTACTCAGTAATGCGATTATCTACCTATTGCACGATCGCCTAAAGTGGAATTTTTATTTCGCTAAACTAATTTCCATTGCAGTCGTTGTCTTCTGGAATTTTTTCGCGAGCTATTTTTTCGCGTTTACTGGCCGTTAATGGTTTCTTTGGCTGTTCTCTCATGGGTATTCTTGGCTATTAATTTTGACCGATAACCGCTAAACGGATAACGATTAAGGCTTTCCAGTAAGATTTTCAAGACAGTTGGTTTTTTCGTTTAGACACTCATCTGAGATAAAAAAATAAAATGACCTCAAAAAATTGGATGTGTCTGTAAAAAGTTGAAAATTAGGGCAAGCTAAACCCTCCATGTCATGAGCTTTTTCAATAACCCCAACCGCATTCCTGAAAATTATGGCCTGCGGATCGCTGTCGGATTGATTATCTATTTTCTGACCATGCATTTTCTTGGCTTGGCACATCACGTAGCCTTGCGGATGCTCAACTTGGTTATTTTAGCTACCGGCATCTATTTTGGGTTGAAGAAATTTAAGGAATTACACAATCAGCATATTAATTATTTTCGGGCGCTGGTTACTGGCGTAGCCATTGGCGCGATTGGTTCGGTTGTATTCGCTCTTTTCATGTTCATTTATATGCAATTGGATCCGGGCATGATGCAGGCCATCATTGAGAATGAGCCGATGGGTCGTTACCTCAATGCCTACATGGCTTCGTTCATCGTGGCGCTGGAAGGCATTTTTTCCGGACTACTCGTCACTTTTGTGTTGATCAATTACCTCACCACTGATGAAGTGGGTCAATCCTAAATGGATTAAAAGTTTATAGTTATTAGTTATTCGGGTTCATTTTGAACCCTTAACTGGCCTCTTCCTCGGCCTGTGTCACCACGGACTACGGTGGAAGTAAATCCGCTGATCATTATTAGTCGGTCACTGATAAGCTCCTTAACATTTAACTATTACCGATTAACTCGTTAAATTGCCCCCTCATTTTTTCTTACCGTGGGCAAATACAACGAATTTAAAGAGCTTAAACTTGCACAAGTCGCTTCAGAAATTCTGGATTTCTGGAAGCGAGAGAAGGTTTTTGAAAAATCAGTCTCCAACCGAGAGGGCAAAAAACCATTTACCTTTTACGAAGGACCACCATCAGCGAATGGTACGCCTGGTATTCATCATGTGATGGCACGCACGGTCAAAGATATTTTCTGCCGGTATAAAACGTTGCAGGGCTTTCAGGTGAAACGCAAAGGCGGATGGGATACTCACGGTCTTCCCGTAGAACTACAGGTAGAAAAGCAACTCGGCATCACTAAAGACGATATCGGGAAAACGATTTCCATCGAAGACTACAATCAGAAGTGCCGCGAAACGGTGATGCTGTACAAAGATCAGTGGGACGACCTCACCGAGAAGATGGGTTATTGGGTGGATTTGAAAAACCCGTACATCACCTACAACAACGACTACATCGAAACGGTGTGGTGGATTCTGAAACAATTCTATCAAAAAGATTTGCTCTATAAAGGCTACACCATACAGCCTTACTCACCTTCGGACGGAACAGGATTGAGTTCGCACGAATTGAATCAGCCGGGATGTTACAAGGATGTGAAGGACACTTCGGTGGTGGCGCAGTTTAAATTAAAATTCAATGATAAGTCGTCATTCTTGTTTCAACAATTTGATAGTCATAATCCTGTTGAGAACATTCCTGATGAAAATGTTTATCTACTAGCTTGGACAACAACACCTTGGACATTGCCATCAAATACTGCACTTGCCGTTGGTAGCAAGATCGCCTATGTCCAAATATGGACATACAATCAATATACAGGAAGGCGTATAAAAATTATTTTGGCAAATAGTCTTTTTGAAAAAATACTTGACAAAACTAAATTTTATGAAGTCTTTGAAGTTAAAGAATTTGTGAATTACAGGAACGGGGTCAACAAAAAGATTCCTTATTTAATTGTCAGTCCAGATAAAGATCAACCCAAATTTTTTTACGGTGAAAGACTTATTGGGTTAGAATACTATCAATTGATTGATTATATCAAAATTTTTGAAAATTCAGGCGAAGCCTTTAAAGTAATTGCTGGCGACTTTGTAACCACGGAAGACGGAACGGGTATCGTACACATCTCGCCAACCTTTGGTGCCGATGACTTTCGCGCAGCAAAACAAAATGGAATTCCCGCGCTTACGTTGAAAGACGAGGCCGGCAATGAAGTTCCTACTGTTGATAAAAAAGGAAAATTCGTAAAGGAGATCGGGGTCAAGTTGATGCAAGGAGTTGCGCAATACAAAATCAAAACGCACAAGCCTTTGGGCGAGGATGATTTCTATGTAAAAAATTATACGGATGAAGATGAAACGAATCCAGATTATAAAAATACGGATGTAATCATTTCCATTATTTTAAAAGAAGAGAACAAGGCCTTCGATGTACGCAAGTACGAGCACACCTATCCACATTCTTGGCGCACGGATAAACCGGTATTGTATTATCCGCTTGATGCTTGGTTCATCAAAACGACTGCTAAAAAAGATCAATTAGTTGCACTGAATAAAACCATTAACTGGAAGCCGGAAAGCACGGGAACCGGTCGCTTTGGAAATTGGTTAGAGAATCTGGTAGACTGGAATTTATCACGTTCACGCTTTTGGGGAACACCACTTCCGATCTGGAGAACAAAAGCTTCCCCTTCCCCGGCCTTAACAGAGAGCAAAAAAACTGAAATTATCGTAGGTGAGATTTCTGAATTCAGAAATGATGGATGGTATTATTTTACACCGGAGAAACTAGCGGAATTTAGAAACGACTTGTCTGCATTTGAGAATAATCGTGGTGGTCAAGGCCTGGGTGATAAACTTCTAGGTATACTCTCTATCGCGGTTGAACCAATGTCAGTTATACAAAAGCTATTAACAATCCATAATTTAAATATTTTGGATCTCAATTCTCCAGGCATTGACCCAAGTGGATACATGTCTTACCTTACACCAGCGAAAGACCTCATCGATACCTTAGATTTACATCGACCTTACGTTGACAACATTTTATTCGTCTGTGAAAACCCAACAAATAGCCTAACCAAAAAGATCGCCTATTTTCGCGAGCCCGATTTAATTGACGTTTGGTTCGACTCGGGTTCGATGCCCTATGCACAATGGGGATTGGACAAAGAAAAATTAAAAGCAGGTGACTCAAGGCCATTTGGCAAAGGTTGGGAAGGTGCTTATCCGGCCGATTACATTGCAGAAGGGGTAGATCAAACACGCGGTTGGTTTTTTACCCTTCATGCCATTGCCGGATTGTTGTACGACAGTGTCGCCTTCAAAAATGTAATCTCCAACGGTCTTGTATTAGATAAGTTTGGGGAGAAGATGAGCAAGCGCAAAGGCAATGTAGTGGATCCGTTTAAAACGCTTGATCAATACGGACCGGATGTAGTGCGCTGGTACATGATTGAAAATGCGCCCCCGTGGGATAATCTTAAATTTGATCTATCGGGTATCGAAGAAACCCAACGCAGATTTTTTGGAACGCTTCAAAACACTTATTCTTTTTTTGCTTTGTACGCCAACATCGATGATTTTGTAAAAGATGAAATGAATGTGGTCGGCCAGGACAAGCTTACCCACTTGGACCGTTGGATTATTTCAAAGTTACAATCCCTGGTGGAGGAAGTGAGCAGTGCTTACGAAGACTATGAACCGACAAAAGCGGCACGCGCCATTCAAGAGTTTGTAAACGATCACTTATCCAATTGGTACGTTCGCTTAAATCGGAAGCGGTTTTGGGTAGGCCAAATGACAGAAGATAAAAAAGCCGCCTACGAAACCTTATACGAGTGCTTGTTGGTGACCGCACAATTGATGTCGCCAATTGCACCTTTTTTTGCCGATTGGCTTTACAAAAATTTGACGGACGGCATCCGTGAGAAAGCGAAAACGAACAATACGCCACTGCAATTCGAGTCGGTGCATCACACCGAATTGGTTAAAGCGGAGGCCAAGCGAATGGATAAAGAATTAGAATTGTCGATGGGCTATGCGCAAACGATTTGCTCGTTAGTTCATTCTATTCGTAAAAACAGCAAGATTAAAGTTCGCACTCCTTTACAACGGGTTTTGCTTCCCGTGTTGGACGAAGGATTTTCTAATCGGATAAAAACAGTGGAAGACATAATCAAATCAGAGGTCAATGTAAAATCCATTGAGTACATTGATGATGCATCCGGGTTGTTGGTAAAAAGTGTTAAACCAAACTTGCCCAAGCTTGGAAAGCAATATGGGCCGAAAATGAAGGAAGTCTCTGCCTTGATCAATTCGTTAACGAAAGAAGAAATAGCCTCTATCGAAAAAAGTGGCAAACTTTCAAAGGGCGGTTTTGATTTGACGGTTGAAGATGTGTTGATTTCTTCTCAGGATATTCCGGGATGGTCAGTGGCGAGCGAAGGGAGTATTACGGTCGCTTTGGATATCAACATCACACCAGAATTGAAACGAGAAGGCATTGCCCGTGATTTTGTAAACCGGGTTCAAAACCTGCGCAAAGACATGGGTTTGGAAGTGTTGGATAAGATTGCCATTGAAGTGGAGAAAGATGGCGAATTGGCCACAGCTTCGATAAATGAATTTAAAGCGTATATCTGCACCGAAACCCAGGCACTTAGTTTGGAGTTAAAAGAAAAGCTAGATGGAGGAACAGAAGTGGACATGGATGAGTTTGTGATGAAAGTGAAGTTGAAAAAGAAATGAATTATCTTTGTGGATATGAAGATAGAAGTCGAAAAATCAGAGATTTTAAGCTGGATTCAAAGGTTAAAGGATACTGAACTCATTCATAAAGTATTTCTTTTAAAGAAAGAATCTGAAAAAAACGTGGCAGTTGTCAACTCAAAACGAAAAGCTGGTGATGGAAAATATTTAATTGAATACATAGCCGAAGATTTTAATGATCCCATCGATCATTTTGATGAAGATACCAAACCATGACTTATCTTGTTGATACCCATGCCTTGCTGTGGTACATGGAAGATAATCCCCGGCTCTCTACCAAAGCAATTAAAGAAATAGAAAATCCAGAAAACACCATTTGGCTAAGCAAGGCAAGTTTGTGGGAGATTGCTATCAAGCTAACCACAGGTAAACTGAAACTCACCTGCCAAGCCATTATCCACAATTTCACCATCATTACTGACGACAAAAAATTTAACCTCTATCTTGTTCAACTGCTTACTTAATGAAATCATACAAATATTTTTTACTTGCTTTTGCCATCATTGCCCTCGACCAATCAAGCAAACTTTTGGTTCATCAATACATGTTCATTCACCAAGAGGTAAATGTACTTGGTGAATGGTTTCGGCTGCATTATCTACTCAATCCGGGGATGGCCTTCGGTATCCGCTGGGACAATGAATTTGGAAAGTTGGCACTTACTTTTTTTCGCATTGGGGCGATGTTCGGCATAGCTTATTATTTGATTCAATCCGTAAAGAAGAAGGCACATACCGGTTTTCTGGTTTGTCTGTCACTGATTTTAGGAGGTGCCATTGGCAATGTGATTGACAGCACTTTTTATGGCGTATTTCTTAATAATGCCCCGATGGAATCTCCGACAAGGTGGTTTCATGGTCAGGTAATTGACATGCTATTTTTTCCGTTGGTCGAGTTTAGCTGGCCACAATGGGTGCCCGGTGTTGGAGGGGAATATTTTCTATTCTTCAGTCCTGTTTTTAACATTGCGGACTCCTCCATTTTTCTTGGCGTGGCTTCTATCCTGATTTTCCAGAAGAGATTTTTCCCCCACGAGGGAAAGGAGGAGTCGTCAACTGAAAATGAAATTATGGTCAGTGAAATTGAAAAAACGAGCATTTCGATCACGCTTTCTGAATCCGTTGAAAATAATACGGAAACGGAAAATAATTCTTAACACATGGCCGAGAATCTTATCATTTCTAATGCATCAACAAAGGCTGAACGTTACGAGGAGTTATTACCCCAAATTGAATCATTGGTAGCGGGAGAATTAGATTTAGTGGCCAACTTAGCCAATGTGGCTGCCGCCTTAAAACAAACTTTTTATTTTTTCTGGGTTGGATTTTATTTGGTGAAAGGAAATGAGTTAGTATTAGGGCCATTTCAAGGGCCTATTGCCTGCACGCGCATTGGCTTAGGTAAAGGCGTTTGTGGCACTTGTTGGAAAGAGAAGAAAACTATGCTCGTTCCTAACGTAGATGAATTTCAGGGCCATATTGCCTGCAGTTCAGATTCCAAATCAGAAATCGTTTTACCAGCCTTAAAAAACAACGAAGTCTTTTTAGTGCTTGATGTGGACAGTGATCACCTCAACGACTTTGATGGCACCGATGAAATTTACCTTGCCAGGGTGATGAAAATCATTGAGCGATTTATCTAAAAATCGAAAATGGAATTTTCCGACTTGTATTTAAAACGCGCTGAGCAGTTTCATCGTGAAGTCAAGGAACTGGATAAGACCGTTCGGCAATTTGCTATCGGCCGATTGGTGGTTGCATTGGCCATTATTGCGCTCTTTTATTTTGGGTTCACGTATTCATTTTTGTTTTACCCCATTCCATTATTGATTGTTGTCTTCTTTATGCTGGTGCAACGGCAACTGAAAAAAGAAAATGAACGGAAAATAGTTCTGCATCTTGTTGACCTCAATCTGTGGGAAGCTGATGCAAGCAAATGGGATTTTAAGAATTTCCCCGATGGCGAGCGTTTTGTCGACCCCCATCACCCGTTTAGTCATGATTTAGATGTTTTTGGACAAGGATCACTTTTTCAATACCTCAACCGGTGTGCAACAAAGTTGGGAGAAGATAGGCTTGCCGAGGATTTGACGGAGTTGAAGTTCACAAAGGAAACCGTTTTACAACGACAGGAAGCCATTCGTGATTTAGGGCCGATGATTGACTTTAGGCAAAATTGCTGGGCGATAGGAAAGCAAATCCACGATGCGTCTTTTAATCTTGATCAGCTTCGGTCCTGGTTGAAACAATCTTCGCTTTTTCATAAAAGAAAAACATTTCTAATTCTTCGCTGGGGGTTGCCAATAGTCACCCTCCTTTCTCTTTTTGGAAATGCTTTTAATCCAATATTTCAATCCGTTTTTCTTTTTTTATTTCTCTCCCAATTGGCGATCACCTCTTTGTACGGTAAGCCGATTACAAAACTCCAAAATGAATTATCCGTTTTCCGAATTATTTTAGAAAACTATTCGCTTCTTTTCAAGCAAGTGAAATCACAGGAATTCAGTTCCGTGATGATGAAAAGACATCATCAGGTTGCGGTTGAAGCGACTGATCATGTTAAGAAATTCTCTTCTTTGATCAATGCACTTGAGTCAAGAATGAACCTGATCGCCAGAATTTTTGGCAACGGTTTGTTTATGTACGACATTCATTGCGTTAGCAATTTGGAAGAGTGGCGTGAACATCATGCTCTATCTTTACCGCAGTGGATTGAATCATTGGCTGAGTGGGACGCACTCCTTTCCTTTGCCACCTTTCATTTCAACCATTCTCATTATGCTTTCGCAGAAATTTACGAAGCACTTTCCATACGTGGAAATGATGCCGGGCATCCATTGATCAGTTCATCTGTACGGGTCAATAATGATTTTGACTTGGGCAACCCAGCCGGATTGATGCTGATTACAGGAGCGAACATGGCAGGTAAAAGCACTTTTTTACGAGCCATCGGTGTGAATTATCTATTGGCATCGAATGGTTCACCGGTGTGTGCCTCCCGGTGGAGCAGTCCGCTTATTTCCTTACGTACGGGCATGCGCACCTCAGATTCATTGCAAGAGCATCAATCGTATTTTTATGCGGAGTTGCATCGCTTGCAGTCGATCATCGAAGAACTGAGAGCCGAAAAACCCATGCTCATTTTGCTTGACGAAATTTTGAAAGGCACCAACTCTACCGACAAACAAGCCGGGTCGAGAGAGCTGATCAAACAATTGATCCAACATAAGGCATTGGTGCTAATAGCCACACATGATATCGCGCTGGGCGATATGGAACAGGAATATCCGAGTCACGTTGTCAATACTTGTTTCGAAGGAAAAATAGAAAAGGACCAGTTGACATTTGATTACAAACTCAACAAAGGGCTAGCGCAAAAAGCAAATGCTACTTTTCTTATGAGAAAAATGGGAATTATTCCGGCATAAGTTGACCCAAGGGAGCTCGATTAAGCGTTGAAAGTTATTCTTAACAGGATTCACAATTGCCTTTGCCGCTTAAAACCTTGTGCAACAGCCTACCAATAAAGCTTTCTTTTCAATTAGATTTTTCTGTACATTCGGTTTCTCAAAAAAACCTATTTATGAAAACTCAACTTTCGCGCAGAGATTGGTTCAAGTCAACGGTAGCCCTATCTGCTGGTTTTGCGCTTTCCACTTCCATGGTTGACCGGCTGATGGCCACCCCGATGAGCCAGGCCGAAGAAAACTTTTTTGTGAAAACCCTTAGCGGGAAAGTGCGGCTGAATGCCAACGAAAATCCTTACGGTCCTTCAGAGAAAGCAAAACAGGCAGTTATTAATATTCTTTCAGAGGCAAACCGTTATCCGTTTAATGCGCTCAAAGATTTAAAAGAGATCCTTGCGAAGAAAGAAGGGGTCACCCCGGAATACATTCATGTGGGTGCGGGTTCCAGCGATTTACTTTGCCAGGCGGGTACTGCTTTTGGTATTGAAGGTGGCCGAATATTATCGGGCTATCCAACTTTTGATTTGATGATGGCTTATGCGAAGGTGTTCAATGCTACCTGGGATAAAGTAGACATGAACACTAAGCTGGAATACGATTATGATGCGGTGGCTTCCGCGATTAAAAGTGACACCAAACTGATTTTCATTTGCAATCCCAACAACCCGACTGGCACGCTAGTGGATTGGAATAAAGTAAGATCTTTCTGTGAAGACGTTTCAAAAAAAGTACCCGTATATTCGGATGAAGCCTACCTGGAACTGCTTGAGCCGGCACAACAAACTTCCATGGTGGAGTTAGTAAAGAAAGATATGAACGTGATGGTTTCACGTACTTTCTCTAAAGTGTATGGATTAGCAGGTTTACGTATAGGCTATATGGTAGCGAAGCCAGATTTGATTAAAAAGGTTTCTCAATACGGAGGTGATTTTCCATTTAGCCAAACGGCTATCGCGGCTGCCAAGGCTAGCCTTGGTGATGAAACGTTCATGGCAATGGTGCGAAACAAAAATAATACAGCCCGCAAAGTGCTGACGGATTATCTGGATCAGCATAAAGTGGCTTACGGAAAATCAGTCACTAATTTCGTGTTCTTCCCAGCGATGAAAGACGGCAAAACCATTCTAAGTAAAATGGAAGAGCGCGGCTATCTCATGCGGATTTGGGATTATCAGGGAAAAGAATGGTGCCGCGTGAGCGTTGGCACCGAAGACGAGATGAAAGGCTTTGTGAAAGCGTTTACGGATTTTGTGTAGCGTTATACGTTGCGGCTAGGAAAGACTAATTAATGCCTCCACTTTCCTCGAATTGACGAAATACATTTTCATTCTTCCTTTGTTTTTAGCTTCAATTTCACCCCTGTATTCGCAATCGAATCTGTCTTTTATTAATTTGTAGGTGGTTTCAGAGATATTGATTCTTCCTGGCTCAGAGTTGGATTCCATTCGAGCAGCAATGTTGACCGTATCACCCCAGATATCATAAGCAAATTTCTTGGTGCCAACTACTCCGGCCACAACTGGCCCAGTGCTTATACCAATGCGCACATCAAAAGAGTAGTCAACCGCCTTCGTTGTTTTAGTTTCTTCTACAAAATCAATAATTTCAAACGCGGCCATAACCATATTTAGCCCGTGATCTTGTTCGGTCAAGGTCAAACCACTGGCGCACATATAGGCATCGCCAATTGTTTTTATTTTTTCAAGCCCATACCTTTGAATGATGCTGTCAAATCTTGAAAAATAATAATCAACTGTTTCAACTAGTTTTTCCGGAGCGAGGTTTTCGGCATAATGAGTGAACCCTTTGAAGTCGGCAAACAAAACGGTAGCCGAATCAAATTTTTTAGCTAAGACCTTACCATTAAGTTTTAGTTCCAGAGCCGTTTCTTTTGGAAGAATATTAAGGAGTAATGTTTCCGAACGATTTCTTTCCTCTTCAATGATTCGGTTGGTCTGCCGCACAAAGCGGTATCTTCTGAATAACCCGAAGGCCAACAGCGTAATTAAGACGAGTGCTATGATGACAGCGATGTCAATGATTTGTTGATTCTTTTTCTGTTGGTTGAGCAAATCCACTTCGATCTGCTTTTTAGAAACCTCAAAATTGGTGCGAAGATCTGCCATTTGCTGAACTACAGTGATGTTGTTTACGCTGTCTTTATAGGTGATGTAATCTTTATAATACTTGAAGGATTCCTCTATCTTCCCCGCACGACCATAGATTTTTGAAAGTTTTTCATAAGCATCACCCACTTCCTTTTTCATCCCATATCGTTTTGCAAGAACAAGGCTTCTGAACGCATAATTCAAGGCAGTAGTCACATCCCATTTTTCAAGATAGATGTCGGAGATGGCGTTGAGGTAAACTGCAATTGGGTAATACTCGCGCAAGTCTTCCATCAGTAGAATGGCTTGATTCATGTTTTCTTCAGCCTGAAAATCTTTTCTTTGCTTCGCATAAATCATTCCCAGGTTGCCCAAGCTGTAGGCAAGCCCAAGTGTGTAATTCACATTTTTATATACAGCTTCGGCTTTTCTGGTAAAAATTAAAGCTGAATCCAACTTTTCGATGTCAAAGTACAATTGGCCAGCATTTAAAAGAGCAGCCGCAGCATTTAAGGAATCCCTCTCTTCCGTTAAAATGCGGATTGCGTTTCCGTAATATTTGAATCCATTTGCAGTGTTACCCATAATGGCATAGATATCGCCAATACCGATCGATATTGTTCCAAGCTTTCCTTTGTAATTATTTTTGGCTGCAATCGAGGCGGCTTGAAAATAACTGGCCAAAGCCTCACTAAGGTCACCTTTTATTCGGAGCACATTTCCTTTTTCTAAATATCCCTGGAATAAATAATCAGAAGAATCTAGAGCCTGAGCCGTTTGTATTAATTGCTCACTATAAACAAACCCTTTGTTGGAATTGGAAAAATCTATAGCAAGCGCTTTAAGTATTTTTAATTTATCCTTCTCATCATAATGCCCTGTTAAATAAACCGACTCAAGACTATCAGAAAGTTTTCTATTTTGGCCATAAGCAGTTAGACAAAAAATAAAAAAAAAGCCCAGTGTAAGAGGGGCTTTTTTATTAAAATAATTTATGAGCGTAAGGATTTTTGCTAGCCAAGTAATCACGATGTTTCGGAATAATTAATGTGCTGCAATTCTTGGGTCAATTTGAAATGTGCCATTTCTTTTTTTACCATTATTTAATACCGTGAATTTAATGGTGTATTTACAATCTTGCTTCCCTGTTGAGCTGGTAGTTACTAAACCTACAACTTTTTCTGGGTTTTCACCGTTTCCGTTCAACACGTTTTTCCCAAAGACATTTGTTCCTCCCTGGTAATTGATGGAGGTGATATTGACGATATCGGTCGAGGGTGCACTCGAAGAAACACCTTGCCAAGTAATGTTATCGCCTACATTTGCCGAAATGGTGTAGTTTTCATTGGTAATGTTAGAAGGCTGTCCAAAATTGCAGTAGGGATTTACATTCGGTTTTGCAATTTGACCCGTATTGACATTCAGCGTTACAATGATATTGTTTGCAGGTGGTTTTTCGTCTTTCTTGGAAATGGAAGTGGCTGAAATGAGTAAGAAACAACTGGCAATAAGGAAACTTGTTGTTTTGAAAAGCATCGTTTTGTTTTTCATGATAGGTTGGTTTTGGTGGGTGAAAGAGGGACCTAAGGTTAGGTAAGGTACGAAAAGCATTTAAAAAATGCCAATCCCTCTTTTGACGTTTGCCTTTCATGAGTGCACCATAATTTATTTATCTTTCGGTTTTATCATCTTGAGTTTTTGAACGACCCTTTGCTAACGTAAACTAATGTTAAAACGCGTCCATCACATCGCCATCATTTGTTCCAACTATGAGAAGTCGAAGCGATTTTACACGGAGGTATTAGGCTTTGAGATCATTCGAGAAACCTTTAGAGATGAGCGCGATTCTTATAAGTTGGATCTTTCCCTGAACGGGGAATATCTTATCGAGCTGTTCTCATTTCCGAACCCACCAAACCGACCATCACGACCGGAAGCTACAGGCTTGCGCCATCTTGCCTTTGAAGTAGATGACATCAAAAAAGCTGTGGAGACCTTAAAGAGAAAAAATGTAATTGCCGAAGAAATCAGAAGAGATGAAATGACCAATAAGCTTTTTACTTTTATTGCTGACCCTGATGATTTGCCAATAGAATTGTATGAAGAATGAGGTTAGGTCTAAGAACTGAATAAATAAATTCGTTTCATTCCGCTTTAAGATTTTTCTAACTTTAGCATTATGAAATGTCCTTATTCATTTATTTTTATAACCCTTCTTTTTTCCTGTTCTTCCAAAAAAAATCAAAGCGAAATGGATCATGTTGTTGTTTCTCCGGTTGACTCATTGAAGTCGTTTATGCTCACTAATTCCAACGGAGTAAAAATGGAAGTGACCAACTTTGGTGGACGTGTTGTCTCCTTGCTCGTGCCCGATAAAAATGGAAAGCTGGAGGATGTGGTATTAGGTTATGACTCGCTGAATCAATACCTGGATGGTAATTTTTATTTTGGGGCAATGATTGGCCGTTACGGCAACCGGATTGGCAAAGGGAAATTTTCTTTAAACGGCAAAGAATACCAACTCGCCAAAAATAATGGCGCGAATGCCTTGCACGGTGGGCCGAATGGGTTTCATAAAGTTTATTGGAAAATCGAACCGGTTCAGAAAAATAATTCTTTGAAAATGATCTACCGTTGTGTTAATGGAGAAGAAGCTTATCCGGGTAATCTTGATGTAACCGTGACGTATTCACTCACCGACAAAAACGAAGTTGTTTTGGACTATGAAGCCACCACGGATAAGGAAACCATCCTCAACTTGACGCACCATTCTTTTTTCAATTTGGCTGGCGCAGGCAATGGAGATATACTTAACCACGAATTGATTTTGTATGCAGACGAATATACTCCGGTTAACGCTGGCTTAATACCTACCGGAGAATTGAAAAAAGTAAAGGGAACGGCTTTTGATTTTTTGTCGGCTCATACGATTGGTGAACGAATCGATCAGCAAGACGATCAATTGAAATTCGGCAAAGGCTATGATCACAATTGGGTATTAAATAAAAAGGGGAACGAATTATCACTTGCGGCAAAAGTGACCGAACCATTGAGTGGACGGATAATGGAGGTCTGGACAACCGAGCCAGGATTGCAATTTTATTCTGGTAATTTTTTGGATGGAAAAGATATTGGCAAAGGCAACAAGCCTTATTTGTTTCGTTCTGCCTTTTGTTTGGAGGCTCAGCATTTTCCGGATTCTCCGAACCACCCCAATTTTCCTTCAACTGTTTTAAAACCGGGGGAGACGTATCGACAAAAAACGGTTTATAGATTTTATACTGAAGGTCTGAAGAATTGAAGGAAATCTCCTGTATTCGCATGACTAAATCTTATTCCATAACATCACTTAGCGAAAGAGCTTTATTGGTTTCGTTTGGCAATGTGATAGATGAGGCTACGAATAGAAAGATAATAGCTCTTAAACAGTTAGTAAACCAGAATCCTTTCTATGGCTTCATTGAGTCTGTTCCGGCCTATTCCTCATTGGCTGTCATTTTTGACGTAAAACGGGTGCGATTGAAGAATCCAGAATACAAAACTGCCTTTGATTTCGTTAAAGAATTTATTGAGATGAATTTTGAGGAATCTGAAAGCCAGCACTCCAATTTAAAAGCTAACAACATAGAAATCCCGGTTTTGTATGACGGGGAAGACTTGGGCTTTGTATCCAATCTGCATAAGCAAACAAAAGAAGAAACGATTACCATTCATGGTTCTAGGGCATATCAGGTGTTTATGATTGGATTCATGCCTGGCTTTGCTTACATGGGCAAACTTGATGAGCGAATTGCAACCCCAAGAAGAAGCTCACCACGCGCTTACGTACCAGTAGGGAGTGTAGGTATCGCAGGTTTCCAAACTGGAATTTATCCGCAGGCTTCTCCGGGAGGATGGCAACTAATCGGCCGTACGCCTTTAAAGGTATTCGATAAAGCAAAAGTAAATCCGTGTTTGTTCGCACCGGGTGACAACGTGAGGTTTTATTCCATCGATAAGGAAGAATTTATTCATCTCAATGAGTATTGCATTTAGTAAACCCGGCTTGTTAACAACATTGGTAGCTGGCGAGCGAAACGGCTATCGAAATATTGGCGTTGGCCCAGGCGGGGCGATGGATCAATTTGCCATGAAGGTTTCTAACTATTTAGTCGGCAACCAAGAAGATCATGCTGTGATAGAATTCAATTTTCCAGCACCAGAAATTCAATTTAAGCAAAGCCTGCTTATAGGTGTTACGGGAAAAAATTTCGAGGTGTTAGTCAATGATGTTATCGTTCCGTTGTGGCGTCCTGTTGGGGTTGAAAAAAATAGTGTCGTCAAATTTAAAAATAAATCTTCGGGAGGGCGCGGCTATCTTTCAGTGCAAAGTGGTTGGAAGGCTCAGGAATGGTTAGGTAGCACCACCACCCATTTAGAAGTGGAAGCTGGCGGGCATAGAGGCAGAGCATTACAAAAAACGGATGTAATAGAAACTAATGAAAATGGGTTGGGAGTTTTGAATGAGAAGGGTTTCCCATGGAGTGTTTCTAAAAATGAACTGAATAAAATTTATTCTCCCGCGAGCGAAATTCGATGTGTACCCAATGCGGAAACAGATTTACTTGCACCCGAATTCAAAAAAAGGTTTACTACTCAAGCGTTAGCAGTTACTCCCCAAAGCAATCGGATGGGCTATCGGTTGGAGGGGGAGACACTCCATTTGGGACAACCGATCGAATTGGTTTCTTCACCGGTTGATTTTGGCACCATTCAATTATTACCTAATGGCAACCTTATTGTTTTAATGGCCGACCACCAAACTACTGGAGGTTATCCGCGAATTGGGTCAGTGATAAAGTCGGATCTTCCGAAGCTGTCGCAACTTGGTTCATCCGATAGCCTTAACTTCAAAATGATTTCTTTAGCGGAGGCAGAAGACCTCTTGCTTTCGATGGAAGGACTTATTAATCAGATAAAACACAGTTGCTTTCATCAATTAAGTAAATACATTGCCAGATGATGAGGCAGCAAATCGATATCAATTGCGATATGGCCGAGGGGATGGGCAATGAGGCGGAGTTAATGCCCTGGATCAGTTCTGCAAACATAGCGTGCGGCTATCATGCTGGCAATGAAGATTTGATGAAAGAAACTATTGATCTGTGCCTGGAACATGATGTTGCCATTGGTGCTCACCCTTCATTCTATGACCGTGAAAATTTTGGACGCACCAACATGATTTTGAAAAGCGGGCAAATAATCACTTTGGTCACGGATCAGTTGCAGCTATTAAAAAAAATTGCAGATCAACGTGGGGCAAAATTGCATCATATAAAACCACACGGAGCCTTGTACAATATGGCAGCAAAAGATGCGATCTTGGCAAGCAGCATCGCCCAGGCTGTAAAATATTTTGATAGCTCCTTGATCTTTTATGGACTCTCACAAAGCGTGATGATCCATGAGGCCGAAAAGCTTAAGCTTAAAATAGCGAATGAAGTTTTTGCCGATCGCACCTACCTGCAAGACGGCTCACTTACCCCACGCTCGCAGCCCCATGCACTCATTGAAAATGAAGATGACGCTCTCACCCAAGTAATCCGATTTGTTAGCGAGGGTAGGGTGAAGGCTTTTGGGGGAAAGAATATTGAAGTAAAGGCAGACACCATTTGTTTGCATGGGGATGGTAAACGGGCGGTGGCGTTCGCTAAACTTATTCATGAGCGGTTAACAAGCGAGAAAATTTGTATTCAGACTGTTTACTGATTTGATGAAAATAAAATCCTTATTTTCTGGGCCGTTAATGGGTGCTGCATTTCTAATGGCCACTTCGGCAATAGGCCCCGGATTCATTACACAAACCACGAAATTTACTGAGCAGCTAAAAGGAAGCTTTGGGTTTGTTATTTTGATTTCCATTTTGCTCGATATTGGAGTGCAACTAAATATTTGGCGCTTGGTTACAATGAGTAAAATGTATGCGCAAGACCTGGCAAACAAGGTATTGCCAGGTGCTGGATATTATTTAACCGTGCTGATTTTATTTGGTGGATTAGCCTTCAACATTGGAAACATTGCCGGGGCAGGTCTAGGGATGCAGGTGCTTTTCGGATGGAGTGTTAAAGCAGGAGCGGTAGTCAGTTGTTTCATTGCCGCCATCATATTTCTGGTGAAGGAAGTCGGCAAAGGAATGGATGTGTTTGCCAAGGTGCTTGGCTTTGTAATGATCGCCTTGACGTTGTATGTTGCCTATCAGGCTGATCCACCGGTAGTCGAGGCTGCGATTAAAACATTTTTTCCGGATCAGATCAATGAACTGATCATCCTTACTATTGTCGGTGGCACCGTGGGCGGGTATATTAGTTTTGCGGGAGCACACCGTTTGTTGGATGCCGGAATTTCTGGAAAACAAAATTTGAATCAAGTTTCAAGGGGTTCGGTCTCGGCCATTCTTGTTGCCTCACTCATGCGTACGATTTTGTTCATAGCTGTTCTTGGCGTTGTTTGGAAATGCATTTCACTAGGGAGTCAAAATCCAGCGGCTGTGGTTTTTGAAAGTGCTGCAGGGAAAGTAGGCTATAAATTTTTTGGATTGGTGTTGTGGAGTGCCGCACTCACCTCTGTGGTGGGCTCAGCGTTTACATCCGTCTCATTTGCCAAGACCCTTCATCCCTTTATTGAACGAAATTTTCGTTACCTGACCATCACCTTCATTATTTTTTCAACGATTATCTTTCTGATTGTGGGCGAGCCGGTGAAACTCTTGTTGGCAGCCGGAGCGGTGAACGGATTAGTATTGCCTCTGGCGTTGGCAATAATATTGGCTTCTGTTTTTAAAAAGAACCTGTTGAAGGACTACCACCATCCAATTTGGCTTTCGGTGATTGGATGGATAGTGGTAATTGTGATGGCGTATATGGGTGCAAAGGGAATCGCTTCATGGTTATCCTAGAAAAAAAGTGCCCTCCATTTCAATAAGAGATGTTACGCAAAGGACTTAGTGTCTTTGTGGCAAAAGCCAAGGTTCGCCACAAAGGCACTAAGCCACAAAAGCAAAATCATTGAAAAGGATATAGGTGCGTACCCCCAGGCAACAATGAAGGATATTAATTTACCAACTCACGCTAAAAAATCCACGATGGTTTTGTCCGATAATAAGAAGTATGATAACGAATGCAGCGATGTTGTAGATGAAAGTTCGCTTGTGTTTTGCCGTGCTGTCACTTAGTTTCTTGGATAGAATCCTTCCGAGGGAAATTAGAACGATCGCGATCAACATGCCGGTGATGTGCTCGACTAGCCAGTAGCGTGCAACGGGATCTTTCATTGATGCTCCACTGAAAATAACGGCAGGGCTTAAAAAATACAGAATAAGACCAAGCAACAATTGGGTGTGTGTGGAGATAAAAAGAAAAAGACTGAACTTGTCATCACTTTTTTCAAAGGGTGATTGTTTAAGCCAACCCATGAGTGATTTAATAATCACCACGACCAATAGAATTAACAACACAAAGCGGTTGAGCGAGTGCAGGACTACTAAGATTTGATGCATAACTTAAATTTTTTGGAAAAATACGATATTCAGTTGGAACAAAACTATTCCGTAGGGATCGAACAATAAAAATTTGCTAAGTAATTGGCGGTTGCTTACTTTCAGCCTTGTTATCTATGAAAAAATACCTCTTCTTTTTGGGCCTGATCTGCGCACAAACGGTGCATGCAGCACCCGACACGGTCAGGGTGGGGGCCTATGTAATGAGCGTTCACGACATCAATTTTCATGATAAGGAGTACACTGCCCGTTTTTGGTTATGGTTTGTTTACAACAATCGCAATTTCGATTTTGTTAAACAATTGGATATTACCAATGCGAAATCCATTGACACACCGCAGTCATTGGACGACAGCCTGGGGCAAAGCAAGTGGACGATGCTTAAAATGAAATGTGCAATGAAGGAGAGCTGGAACGTTCTGGACTTTCCCTTTGACCAACAGCATTTGAAGATTCATATTGAGAACTCTTTGTTTGATAAAAATTCACTCGTTTTCAAACCGGATATCAGAGGAAGTAAGTTTGATCCTGATGAAACCTTGGCGGGATGGACGATAAATAATTTTAAGGTCAGTGTTACGGAAAAAACCTATGAAACGGGATTTGGCGATAACCGGGTTGGCCGCGACAATCAACATTTCTCTGCATTTGAAATCAGCATGGATATTGAGCGAAATGCCTGGGGATTATTTCTAAAGATATTTGTCGGGATGTACATTGCCTTTTTTATTGCCATGGTTGGGTTTGCGCCCAATCCGTGGGAAGTGGAGCCACGGTTTGGCTTGCCGGTAGGCGGTTTATTTGCTGCAGTGGGTAACAAATACATCATTGACTCCAGCTTGCCGGAGTCTACCGCGTTCACCTTAGTGGATACGCTTCATTCATTTACCTTCTTCTCTATTTTTGCCATCCTGGTGGTTTCTGCCATCTGTCTTAAACTGTATGATAACGACAAAAAGGATCAATGTATACGTGTCAATCGAATTGGCTTTCGTTTGGTATCCCTGGTTTATGTTTTGGTCAATGTGGTGTTAGTGGCATTGGCTGCAGCGAACTAACTTCAAACTCTATTTTTTGTATCTATTACAATTGTAACCGGACCATCGTTGATCAAACTCACTTTCATATCGGCACCAAACTCTCCCGTTTGAATCGGTTTCCCTAAGGCATCCTCAATTACTTCAACAAACCTTTCGTAAAGCGGAATGGCAATCTCTGGTTTTGATGCTTTGAGGTAACTTGGGCGGTTTCCTTTTTTTGTGCTGGCGTGTAAGGTGAATTGGCTCACTACAATAATATTGCCTCCATCTTCTTTTACACTTACATTCATCACGCCTTCGCTGTCATTAAAAATTCGCAGGTTAACAATTTTGTTCGCTAGCCACTGAATATCTTCTTCATTATCGGCATCTTCAATACCTAACAATACCAATAAGCCATTATCTATTTTTGATTTGATGATCCCGTCAATGGTGACGGAAGCTTCGGAGACGCGTTGGATGACAGCGATCATTTATTTTAGTTTGGAAGTCGGTTGATAGCCCGATGGAACCAAATTACCGATACACGTGCGATGAACCAAGTAGCCATCTAATTTAAAGCTTTTGAAATTTTAAAAATATCCATTGTCATAGATGGTTATTGAATCTTCTTCAAGGCGCACTGTTGAGATTTGGTACGAATGGTAAACACCAGAAACCCGACTCTGTTCAGGTTGACCATAGAATTCAATACCCATTCTGCCTTTGTAGTTTATTTGGTTTCTTTTTGATTTTGTAAACAAAGAGTCCTCGGTAATTTTATGCCAATCCCCATCTTTCGAGGGTTTGAAAATGCCAAATTCATTCTTCAAAAGTTCACGTTGTAAAAGCGATTTCATAAAATGACTTAAAGATCCATAGTACGCTTTATCTCTTCTTTTTCTCCATATTACCATTTGCGCATGGTTTACCGGAACGAGCTCTTCAAATCGAGCGATCCCATAATATTTGAAAGAACTTGAATTTGCAGTATAAACCACTTCGAATTCATCTAGCATATAATGAATCTGATATCCAATCGCTTTATTTTCGATTTCAATAGGTAGGTCGGCATATCCTTTCAAGATTTTCTTTTCAGAGTCATATTGAAGGTCAATTACATCTGGGTTAAGTATTGTACACTTATTTGAATTTGGCATATCACCTAGAAAATATTTTTTAAAAGCTGGATACCATTTATTAAAATCCGATCGGTCTGCGGTGACAATGACCTCCTTCAGTTTCGTGATTTGTTGCTTTAGTGCGATGTTTAGTTTTATGGACGAATCGGAAAATAAAACGAGGTGGCTAAACCGTTGATAACCCACTTCTGAAACCATAAGCTCATATTTTCCGGGAGGGATTTGGTCAAAAAAGTAGGTTCCGTCTTCTTTTGCGGTTGAACCAAATGCCGAGTTAGAAAGGAATACGGTGGCAAAAGGTACTGGCTGTTTTGTGTCAGCATCAATAAGTTGGCCGCTTATGGAAAATGAATTTTGTGAGAAGCCGAGGGCTGGAATAAAAAATACTGTTAAAAATGGCCGTAATACTCTCATTCAAATTGTTGAAGCTGATAGGATTCATGAACCTTGAAGCCAGGTACTTCAATACATGCGAAATGCAGCATCGCTGTCGCCACTTTCGCGGATTCAATTGCCTGGTATTTTTTGGGTATTAAAAATCCCAAAACTTTATAGAAAAACTTGGCGGCATCCTCGCCCGTTCGTTCTTCTTGACGAGGCCCCAGCAAAAGTGAAGGACGAAGGACGTGAAGGGAATTAAAACCCACCTGCTTGATCGCTTCCTCTACTTCACCTTTTACTTTGTTATAGAAAATACCGGAATCTTTATTGGCACCCAATGAAGATATCAGTAAATAGGTTTTAGCGCCTTGCTCCTTTGAAAGCCTGGCTAATGCCAATGGAGCATCAAAATCTACAGCTCGAAAATTTTCTTTTGACTTAGCTTTTTTGATCGTGGTTCCAAGACAACAAAAAACATCATCCGCTTTTAATTGGGTATGATGCTTCGAAAGGTCGTTTAACTCGCAAACTAAATTGATGAGCTTAGCATTAGCAGTAGTTATTGGTTTTCTGCTGATAGCGATCACCGAAGAATAGCGTTCATCCTTTAACAACAATTCCAACAACTGTCCACCGATTAACCCCGTACTTCCGGCCAACAATGCAGTTTTTGCCATGAACTAAAAAATTTGATGGATTTCTTTTTTTAATTCGCTTAACGCATGGCCGATGGGATCTTGTTTTTTGTTCATCACCGCTTCGAAAATTTTCTTTGACAATTCGATGCTGGTGGTATCCGGTGCTAACTGGATGGCCGACTCGTTGATCATCATGATTAAGTCCTCTTTGGCATTGCGCACCTGGTTCCAGACTTCTTCTGACATGTATACTTGCTGCGACACATTATGATTGTATTCATTTCGGATGTCATCGAGTAACACTTTCTGAAAATCACGTGCGGTGAACTCTGGATTGTTCAGGCGAATGAGTAAGTTTTGAGGAGAGATGCGCTCAAGGAACAAGGTAATCCGCTCGTAGGCTTGAAGCCTAGCCGGTAAAAGGGTTTCAATACTTCGGGTACGTACTTCGAGTTTTTTCAATTCTATTTCTCTGGTAATAAAACTGCGCACCGTCAGATAGACGGCATAGAGTACCAACGAGGCAGGGATAAGGATTTTTCCAAATTCAATAAGGGCTTCCATAGGAATTGATTAAGTATCGATTATGTTGGAAATTTAAGTAATTTTATAGACAGAAGAGACAATTATGACCAGTGAAAAAATAAAAGAATACCTAATTCAAATTGCTGAAAATGTTAATCACGAAACCAAGCTTGATGATATTTATGAGCAATTAGCATTATTAAACGATATTGATGAATCGGAAGAAGAGGAAAAGCGTGGGGAAATTTTGTCACATCAGGAAGTTATAGCTCGGACTAACCAATGGTTAAAATAATCTGGACGAATAAAGCCTTCAGTCAACTGGAAAGATCAGTTCGCTATATTAAAGAAGAAAGGGTGTTTCGTATGCTTCAATTGTGTTAGATAAGATAGTAAAAACATCTTCTTTGCTCTCTACCCGCCCTCAATTGGGCGTGGTTGAGCCATTGTTAAAGCATAAGAAATCAGAATATCGTTTTTTGGTCGTGTTTTCTTACAAGATTATTTATCGAGTTGAAAAAGATCGAGTTGTCATCTCGCGAATTTTTATGCCTCACAAAGTCCTGAAAAGCTAAAGGGAGTTTAATATGTTCAATTCACTGCAACCCGTTATTCTAACCCCTATGGCCGCTGCCGAAGCCCGAAAAATTATGCAGACTAAAAATATTCCGGCAGACTATGGATTACGCGTAGGCGCACGAGGCGGGCATGGCTGTGGAGGGGTCTCTTTCATTATTGGATTTGATAAGCAAAAGCCCACTGATCTGGTATATCAAATCGAGGGAATTACCATCCTGTTAGAAAAAAAACAAACCATGTTTCTGATTGGCAAAGCCGTAGATTTTTATGAAGGTGGTGATGCGAGAGGTTTTATGTTTGTAGAACAAGAGGCGATTGCACGGGGAAAGAAATAATGCCCTTTTGGATTCAATCTTCTTTTCGGTCGTCCATTTTAATTCCATACGACTGAAACTCTTTCCCATGAAGAATTTTATTCAATTCCTTTTGAGTCTTCATGATTTCATCGAGTTGAAGGCTGAGTTCAGTGTTGTAAATCTTGTAGATAAGCCCCCATTCGTCCTTGTCCATAAACCCATCGGAGTTTGCAATCACGCATAGCCACGAGATCGTGCGGATTTGCTTTTGTTTATCGAGCTTTTTTAATCCGAAAAGGCACTCATTATAGAGTGTTGCTTTGTCTTTGGTTTTAAAGCCATCCATTGCCGTTTCGAATTTCTGGGCATCGAAACCTTCGGCTGCAATCATTTTCTTGCCCAGCGTCAGCTCTTTTTCGTTCACCGTGCCATCGGCACAGATCAAAAGGTAGTAAAGTCCGGTAATAGTTTCCCGATAGTCCATAGATTAATTAGGCCAAGCGTGCCAAGGTAGAAAAACGGTATAGAATTTGAGTGAAAAAGAAAAAAAATTGAACTGCAAACTATTGATGGTGTAAAATATCCATGATTAAAGACCGCAAAAGGTTTTCCTATTTTACTCTGCTCACCACCACACTGGCCTTTCTACAAACCCCACCAATAGGGGGATTGAATTTGGAGATCTTTACTTCCACGTTGATGGCACTGACAAATCGTTGAAGAACTTTTTCTGCGATGGCGTGGCCTACAGACTCTAAAAGTTTGGAGGGCTTTTCCATTTCCTTTTTTACGAGCGTGTACAAGTCTTCGTAGTTGATGGTGCCACTGAGGTCGTCCTGAAAGGCAGTTTCCTGAAATTCAGTTTCTACCATCACGTCCACTTCAAATTTATTTCCCGAAGAGCGCTCTTGCGGATAAACGCCATGGTAAGCATGAAACTCCAGGCCTTCCAGCGCTACTTTACCCTTCATTGAATTTCGTCAAAAAAGGAGCGCTGGATTTTCATCGCTTCTGCCATCGAAGGTTTTGCTTGTTCGGTTGGTACTACTTGCGCGGGTTCGGGTTTTGGTTCAGCAACGGGCTCAGGATTTTTCATCTCTGCTTCAACATCCGCATTGGGAAATAGCGATTTTTTTGTCTCCCGTTTTGCCAACGCAAGGTGCTGATCGGGATCAAACTCACGGCTGGCAGCTTTAGCCCGATCAATCCGGTCAATGGTTTCGTTAGCCAACCGTTTTAGATCGGAGAGTAAATTCTCTTTTTGCAATTCAAGGTTTTTGTAATGTTGCCCCAGCGATTTTAGCCGGTCTTCCATTTCGGCCAGCATTTGTTTTGAAATGGACTCGGCCTCTTCAATTGTATTTTTTGCTCTTCGCTTGGCTTCGTTGATGAGCGCATCGGCATTCATCTGGTTTTCGCGAAGTATAAGTTCGGCTGTTTTCTTTGCCTGCTCTATGGTGTTGGCACCTGTGTCTTCAGCGGTTTTTAGTGTTTTGAAGAGTGAGCTTTCCACTTCCCGAAGTTTGTTCACCTCGCGTTCGGTGGCTTCCATTTTAATTCGCATCTCCTTCGTTTCATCAACGGTGCGTTCCCATTCTTGCGAAAGGGTCTGCAAGAAAGCGTACACTTCATCTTTGTCGTAGCCGCGCATACTTTTCTCAAAAGTCTTCTGGCGGATTTCCAGTGGCGTGATTTTCATGATAATTTGTCTTTAACGTTTAAAAAAATAGTTTGACTTAAAAGTTTAAAAAATGTTTTCAACAGGCTTTACAGCACTAAGCGGTCAATACTAAAAAGAACGATTTACAAAAATAGTAAATCCCAGGCAGAAATGGTACGGTCATCGCTGGCACTTACCAATTGGTTATTATACGAAGTCCAGAGCAGTTTGTTTACTGAAGTACCATGGCCAGCATGGCGACCTTTATCGATTACCTTAAGGAGTTTCAAATCCTTGTCATCCCAGACTTTTATTGACTTATCCATGCTCGCGGTGGCTACGTATTTTCCGTTCGGTGAGAAGGCAATGTGGTTGATCGCATACAAATGAGCCGATACTTCTTCCGCCAGGCGATAATTGGCATCCACGTCCCATGCTTTCAGTTTAGCATCCCGCGATCCACTCAGTAAATATTTTCGATCGGGGGAGTAGCTGACTGCAAATACAGAATTTTGGTGAGCTATTATTTCATGCTTCAGTTTGAAATCCTCTAAACTAAAAATGCGTAAGCTATAGTCGCTATAGCCTACGGCCATTTCACCTTTCATTGGATTGATGGCAACCGCACGGGCACTTTTTTCAGAAGCCTTAATTCGCTTTTTGATTTCCCATTTCTCTAAGTCCACAATGGTTAAAATTCCATCACCCGTGGCGATAATGATATGGTTTCCAAAAGATTGGATATCAAAGATGTAGGAAGAAGTCAATTGAAGAGAGGTTAGTTCTTTTTTGTTTTGATAGTCGATTAGGTGGATGCCCGAAAAATTCTGGCCAGCAAGAATTAATTTTTTTTCCTTGAGATGGAGAAGCGCATAGATGGAGTTGGGGAACTTAGCGATTAACTCGCCATCGCTTAAATGCTGCAAATCCCATTGTACGAGCAGGCCATCGCCCCCACCGGAGAAAAACAAATTGGGAGCAGCACCGGGTTGCAAGGCATATACACAGTCTTGGTGACCGATGAAGGTGTGGAGTTTGGTGACTTGTAGATTATTCAAATTTTTGGAATTGCATTCCTAGTTTTCTCTTAGCCTTTTTTTGAAATTGGGATGTCGGCCAGCCTTGTGGTTTTCTGAAAGACTGCCTGTTGAACTGGAGGTCTTTGCATTGGTGGCCCAACTTTCGTATTTCTATTGCAAGTATTCGCGTTGACAATAGTAATTATTTTGTGAAGCATCCTATTTTTACCAAAATTGTACCATTAAAAACGGAATACCAATGCCTTTATTACAAATTCATCAAACAGGGAAACAAAGCGGTTGGGCGATCTGGCACATCAATGAAAGTGAAACGCAGCTTGAGAATAAACTTATTGGTTATCCGCCCACTGACATCACGCATGAAAATAAGAAATTGGAGTGGCTTGCGGCAAGGCATTTGGTTCTTTCCCTGGCCAACCACTTGGGCTTGCGTTATTTTGGTATTCGCAAAGATATTTTTGGCAAACCCTTTCTTGAAAAATATCCCCATCAGCTTTCACTTTCCCATTCGTATCCTTACGTGGCCGCTCAAATTGATTATGATCACCCTGTGGGCATTGATCTTGAGCAACCCAAGGAGAAAATTTTAAGAATTGCCCCTCGAATATTTTCTTCGATTGAATTGGCGGATGCGGGAAGCGACATCATCAAGCAAACCGTCTTTTGGTGTGCCAAAGAAGTCATGTTCAAAATCCATGGCAAAGGCGGCCTTCATTTTTCTAGTCAATTGAATGTAGAACCGTTTCAGTTACAAGAGGAAGGAAGTTTAAGAGGAATTATTTCTTCGGAAAAAACAGAAGTGGTTACGCTTGATTATCGAATTGAACCCGATTATGTTTTGGTTAAAACGAAGAGTAGTGATCATTGAACGGATCAACTCGGCTAAGATTTTAACCAGAAATAAATTCAGTTATCAAGATCAATGAGCTGAGTAATTCTGATTTACCTAAGTTCGGGTTTACAAAAGGGAAAATTTTTTATCTTTAATCCAAATATAAACTCCATGAGGCCACTCTATCTGCTTATCTTTTGTCTTTGTTGCATGATCTCTTTTGCCCAGGAAATAAGTCCGCGTTATGAATTGGTGAAAATCAATGATAATATCAATACCCTTTACAATGAAGTTTCTCCGGTGATTTCCCCGGATGGTAAAAGCCTTTACTATTTTGTAAGCAACCATCCGGAAAATACGTATGGTAAAAACGGCAGTCAAGATATTTGGGTGTCTACCTTGGATGACAAAGGCGAATGGTTAAAAGCCAAACATTTGGGCTCACCATTTAATCAAAACCGATACAATCAGGTATTTAATTTTCTTGCAGACGGTTCGTTATTTGTGCGGGGAGGGCGAGGCAAGAATGATGTTGGGTTTTCGGTGGTCAGCCCTTCTGGAAACTGGACGGAACTCAAAGTCACCGATTTTGGAAATATGTACAAAGGCATTTTTTACGGAGCGACCCTCTCCAACGATGGCAAGCACATGATTCTTTATTTTTCTGAACGCGCCAACGATAAGTTCAGCAGCTTATATGAAAGCAGCCTGCAATCCAATGGCGATTTTTCGCGGCCAGCAAAACTAAAGATCACTTCCGTAGCCGATGATTTTGCGCCCTTCATTGGCCCCGAACAAAAGACACTTTATTTCGCCAGTAACCGTTTTACGAAAGAGCGGGTAGGCGGTGTTGATGTGTATAAAGCAACAAGGCTTGATGATTCTTGGCAAAATTGGGGCGTGCCCGTAAACCTAGGCCGATCCATAAATACCTCGGCCGATGACGCCTATTTCTCCATCGACTCCAATGGAAATATTTTTACCGCCCGTTCTGGCGCTAAGGTAGATGGCGGCAATTATGACTTGCTGATTCTTAAGCCGCGCAACATTAAGATACTCCTTGCCGGTATTACCTACAATGAGAAAACAAAGAAACCTATAGCCGCCTCAGTAGAGGTAAAATGGAAAGAATTAAAGCAACCCATCAATTTAAAATCGGGGGTCACAGGAGAATTTGGAACGCCTATACCTGAGGTGGATGGCTATTCAATTGCCGCCAATGCGCCCGGCTTTCTTCCCTATTCCAATAATTACAAAATCCCTCTGCTCAATAATGACACTACGCTGCATGTGGAAATTTATCTTTCACCCATAGCCAAGCAGTTGGCCTTGGCCGGTGACCTGATTGATAAAAAAACAAATAGTAAAATAACGAATGGCAAATTATCAATCGTTCAAAAAAGTACGAACGCAAATTTCTCGCCTGCCACCAATACAGGAAGTTACCATCAAGATATTCGAGATTTTGGTTGGTATACTTTCACTGCCTCGGCAGAGGGATACCTCAATGCGTCCGATAGTGTTCAGGTAGTTGATGAAAAGGTTATTCCGGTAACCAAAAATATTTATATGACGCCAATCGAAGTAGGAATGACCGTGCGTCTAAAAAATATCTATTTCGATTTTGATAAAACCACCTTAAAACAAGAATCATTTATCGAATTGAATAAAGTAGTTGACTTTCTTAAACAAAACGGAAATGTTGCGGTAGAAATTTCAGGGCATACGGATAGTAAAGGTTCGGATGAATATAATTTGAATTTATCGCAAGGCCGCTCGCAGGCCGTGGTTGATTATCTGATTGGCCAAGGAATTGATACAGCAAGACTTCAAGCGCACGGCTACGGGGAGACCAAACCGATTGATACGAACGATACCGAAGTAGGCCGATCCAATAACCGAAGGGTGGAGTTTACGATTTTGAAAATTTGAACGGGATACTTGATGCCGGTTACTTGATTCTGGATACGAGCAATTTAGGAAAAGTTAGGGTATCAAGGATTTTCTTCGCGCATGATCTCACTAGCCTGTCCTAAATCATTTTCAAATATATACAATCGCACACCCGGGAAAATTGAATTCCGGATAGGATAGAGGTTGGTTAAATGTTCATCGGTTAAAAAGCAAGGGATGCCGTAGGCGTCTAATTTTGTCTTGGCCAGATTAGCGTCCATTGCGGTATCGTAAGCGCGAAATACAACTATTTTTTCCAGTGGTTCGTCCATCGTAAATAAAGGTAAGCCAGAGAACTTGATGAATAAAATTTTAGCCTTATTATTAACTGACGTAAATAAAATAAACAAACGTCTTTGCGGGCACTTGCGATGATTTGTAAGGTGGAAACCAAGCACGTCCGACTGTTCCTTCCGGTAAGACAATCTCCTTGGGGAGCACTTCACCCCAACTTTCTGTGCAGAAACTCTCAGTCTTAACTCTTTTAGCCTGTTTTCAATTTCGCGCAGGTTTCCCTCAGGGCAATGGCTGGAAGAGTAGTTTTGTTTTTTTTCATAAAGGTCATTAATTCCTCGCTATGTAGTTTCACCATGCTGCGCAATAGCCACGAAATCGCTTTGGTGATGAGGATTTCTTTTTCATGCGTAAGGTGATCCACCATTTTGAAGGCTAAAAGCTCTAATCGCTCATCGGGGCTTTGGGTCAATGGCTTACATAACAGCACAAGAGAAGCTCTTCGCTTGTTGATATTTTTGTTTTGGTTTAGTTGAGCAATAGCAGTTTTCCAGGTTGCCCAGTTTTCCAACATTAAATCAGCATGAAAATGCCCATAACAAAGTGAATCTACTTCTGCCCAGCCTGTGAGATGGTTGAGCCATTGATCGAATACTTTTGGATTGAGTTTTAGAAGTTCCTCGTTAGCATAATCCAGCAAAAGGCCAGCCATGGTTTTTTCGGTGGAAGAGGGTGCTTTTATCAAGGAGGTAAGAAGGGTTTGAAATTCGGTAAGCGTTAAATCCTCATGGTGTTTGATCCAGTTTTTTGCAATCAATCGCAGCTGAGGGACATTGATAGGGTATCGGGGATGACTGTTGCCCAGGTAAGCATCCAGAAAAGTATGTTGCGTGGGTGTTCCCGACTTTTTAATAATCTGAGAAAGGAGGTCGGCATGGTGCTTTTTAGTGTTCACGGCAAGAAATAAATTTTTTCGCTGATGGCTTTCCTCTATTTTTGCATTGAAATAAGTGAATTGGCTCCGTATTTCAATACCGACCCGACAAGAAGCAAGTCGGACGGGGATAGAATTTCAGATTTTTGGCCAATAGAACTTTGATTAAGGCTCCGTATTTCAATGGATAGAATTTCAGATTCCGATTCTGAAGATGTAGGTTCGATTCCTACCGGGGCCACTTAGTCGTTGGATGAACCCTTGTATATTTATTTAATGATGTACAAGGGTTTTTTATTTTACTAGCGATTCGAAAAATGACTATTTCTTTTGCAAACACCCTTGCTAGCCTGAGTTGTTTGGGATTTGGAATTGACATTATCGCTATTGCGCAACGAAGAAGGCGCTCGCTTAAACTAATATAGGAAAAACTCCTATACCACTAATACCATTCGTTAAAAAAAAAACCTAAAATTGGAAAATATCAGAAGCAAAGCATCGTAATAATTACAATGCAACAAATAAAAACAGGACTTCTATTTCTTCTCCTCTTGGGGGCAGCCATACTTCGTGCTCAAGAAACCCCCGATGCCCGAAAACTTATGCCCAAAAGATTTGTTGATAAAGTGGAGTTTGTGGTCGGCCCGAGCCTTTGCTTCAATTATGGAAATAAGTTTATTGATAATTATTGCAGCAATATTTTTACAAATGAAAAAGAATTAAAAGTTGGTTATTGTTTTGGACTTGGGCTTTATCATCCAATTAAAAGTAGGATAGGTGTAATAAGTATAAATGCCAGAATACTGTTCGAGCAAAAAGGCACTAAAGCTAAATTCACAACAGCACCTCTCGATACGAGTGCAACTCACAATTTGGTTCAGACAGTTGAATCAGACTATAGCTATCGATACATCACGCTTTCCATCATGCCTTCCATTTATTTTGGAAAAAACAAAAAATGGTCAATTTCCTTAGGAGGATATTACAACTGGCTTAAGGGCGTTGATGCGCATGTTTCCTGGACTTCAATTAGTGATAACGTTAAAGATTTCACCGAGGAGTCTTTTAAAGGCCGGGATGTTTTTGGAATTGATCCTAATGGGGGGATTTCTAGCTTTGGTCAAGCACTTGGCTTGAGAAGTTTAAAAAATAATGATTATGGCGGTGTTATTGGGATAGGATACTTCATCCCGTTGACCTCCCCCCATGGAATTGCAATTCAAGTAATCGACCATTTTGGAATACAAGATATAAGCAAACAATTTTTCCCTATAGTGACGCCTCCCGAAAAAAATCATTCCATTAACTTAATAATCTGCTACGTTTTCAACAGGCCTGTAAAAAAAATAACTATTAAACCTTAAAACTTATGAAAAACTCTAGCAAGCTTCTATCGATTTTAGTTTTGCAACTTTTAGGCTAGACTTTGTTTGGCCAAACAATTAGTCTTACATCGACAGCACCTTCAGTTTCAGGAACAATTTGCCCTGGAAGATCAACCTATTCTGTAACTGTGCCAACCGGATGTACACCTTTTTGGTCAGCAACAAATGGGTCTATTAGTGGGTCAAGCAACCAACCGACTCTTTCTGTGGATTGGGCTGACACACCAAACGCTACCGCATCCCTTTCTGTTACGTTCTCTGGTTGCACAAGTTCTTCTGACAATAGCAAAACAGGATCATGGTCTGCACTCATCCTCTCTGTAGGCAATCAAAACTTTGATTCCTACAACAATACGATCAACATTGATTATTGCACCACGAAGTCGGTTACCGTTACCGTACCGCACATGTACGTGCAGGGCACTGGCGGCATCGCACAGCCGGCACTAACGGAAGTAATCTATGACTGGACAATACCAACAGGTTGGCACAGCAATGTCGGTTCGCAAACCACTATCAACGCCATTACACTTTACCCTAATGGTTGTGCCGTGCGGGGTATCGTTTCGGTAAAGGGCTCAATTAACTATCAATGTGGATCGGCTGGGGAATCGGCTGCGGCTTCCATTACATTAAATGGAACAAATCCAGTGGTAACGTTGGGCGTTCCGCAAGGCTATACAGGGAGTAAATTTTGTAACACTACACCCGTTACGTTTACGGCAAGCCTTAGTCCTTCATCGGGTTGTGTGAGCGGCTATGTATGGAATGTTCCACCCAGTTGGTCATTAGTCAGCCAAACAGGAAACACTGCATCAATCAGACCAAGCGGCACATCGGCCGACAATACCTCTGGTCCGATCTCAGTTACAGTGCAATTTTCTTGCGGTACTTCCATAACAAGTGGTGCCTATACGCCACCGTATACTGCGCCAACTATTCTTGGGCCACCTTCAGTTTGTTCTTCAGGTGCTTCTTTTTCCGTTTCAAATGCTGCAGGCGCTTCTGTTATATGGTCTTCGGGCAATACCAGCGGACTTACGGTATCTTCACAAGCCAATGGAACTTTTACAGCGATTTCAGGATTTCAGGGTTCAGTTGTCATTACTGCATCTCTTACTTGCGGTGCCAACCAGACGTCTATAAATAATACCGTTTATGTTGGGTTGCCAGCTGCAAATAATAATACATTGATTTATGCAAGTGGGTACAGAGGAGCAAATCCTGTAAGTTTAAATGCTTCCTCTACCTATCGTTTCATTTGTGACCAAGTTTCCGGAGCCACCTCGTTCAATTGGGTATTGCCAAAAGGGTTTTCTTTTTTGAGTGCAAATGGTTCAATATCTGAATTCATCAACACTTCAGCGACAACCGGAAGCTACACACTATTCTGTGCAGCCAATAATGCCTGCGGTTCAAGTTGGACCCATAGTTTAGGTATAACTCTTGTGTCAAGTGGCGGTGGCGGTGGAATCGCTGCGCCAGTAAGGCTCAGTGCTTACCCCAATCCTGCTACATCAACAATAACTGTCCAAGTCACTGACAGTATTTCAACCAACACTTTGAGTAATACATTAGATCAGCCTTACCAGTTATTAATGATGGACAGGTCTTCTAACAAAGTATTCTCTGTTCAGTCAGCTGATAAAATCTTAAATATTTCAACAGATGGTCTTCCTTCGGATATTTATTATCTGAGGGTGCTTTATAAGGATGCAGTATTGCAAAGACAAATTATTATCAAAAAATAGAAATATTTGACTTAATGGATCATAAAGGCGAAAGGCGAAACTTAAGTTTCGCCTTTTTTGGAGATCACTTCTTAAACGGTTTGGCAGGTGGATGACCACTGCGATGATTCCATGCTCGGGTGGCAATCTCATCACCCAAACAAAAACTCCACGTCCTGCCGCGATAGTGTTTTAATGAATCCGGCATCTTCGCGGATCAGGTCATCGGCCAGCATTTTCTTTCGCTCTTGCAGTTGAAGGATTTTTTCTTCCACACTGTCTTTGCAAATCATTTTATAGGCAAACACATTGCGCTTTTGGCCGATGCGATGGGCGCGATCGATGGCCTGCTGTTCGGCTGCAGGGTTCCACCACGGATCTACAATATAGACGTAATCGGCTGTGGTTAAGTTGAGCCCTACGCCTCCTGCTTTTAGCGAGATAAGAAATGCCTTAATATTTTCATCGGCCTGAAATTTTTCTACTTCTTCCTTTCGCTTATTCAGTGCTGTGCTGCCATCGAGGTAACAATAATTTATTCCCGACTCTTCAAATTCTGTTTTGATGAGTTGAAGCATCTGCGTGAATTGCGAGAAAATCAATAATTTGTGGTTGCCGGCATTCTCCTTTACCTCGCGAATCAATTCATTAATTTTAACAGAGCTGTCTTTCATTTCTTCGGTGCTGTTGATCAAGGCGGGATGATCGCAGATTTGCCGCAGGCGGAGTAAGCCTTCCAACACGTCCAGCCCGGATTTGGCAATTCCATCTTCATCAATTTTCTTGAGCAACTTGCTGCGGTAGCTATTGCGGTATTCGTTGTAGAGTTTACGTTGCGCGGCTTCCATCGTACACCATAGCACGGTTACCGTTTTGCCGGGAAGATCTTTGGCGACTTGCTCCTTTGTTCGCCTGAGCGTAAACGGGTGAACTAATTTTCGGAGGTGTTGCGCTTTTTCCCTGCTGCCAAATTTATCGATCGGTGTAGCAAACTCACGATTGAAAAATTCGCGGTTGCCCAACAATCCCGGATTTAAAAAACTAAATTGGGAATACAAATCGAAGGTATTGTTTTGAACTGGCGTGCCGCTCAAGATCACGCGGTTCACCGAGCGCAGTTGTTGTATTGCTTTGGTAACTCGCGCATCGGGATTTTTTATGGCCTGGCTTTCGTCAAGGATTACATATTGCCATAGCACCGAAGAAAGCTCTTTTAAATCGTTGCGCACTACGCCATACGAAGTGAGGATGATGTCGTGTTCTTCTACGTGGGTTTCTTTGAACTCGCGCTGGGTGCCATAGTGCGTATAAAATTTCAACGTGGGCGCAAATTTTTGCAATTCATTTTCCCAGTTAAAAATTAACGAGGTGGGGCAAATCACCAGTTGTGTGCTTCCCGGATATTTCTCTTTTAGGAATTGAAGGAATGAAATGGCTTGAAGGGTTTTGCCCAATCCCATGTCATCCGCGAGGCAGCCGCCCCAATTTAATTCATCCAATGCTTGCAGCCAATGAAATCCGGATAACTGATAAGGCCGCAGTGACGCCTTGATTTCTTTCGATAAGGATACCTTCTCGATCGAATCATACTCCAACAGCTTTCGCTTACGTAATTCTACTTCGCGCTGCGAAATAGTGTCGAGTTTATCAAAAATATCCTCCAGCAAAGTGAAGTGCATTTTGCTAACCTTCAGCACACCGTTTTCTTCTTTTCCAGCGCGCAGCAACAAACTGTATTTCTTTACCCAGTCTTCCGGTATGTGGCCAAGCGTGCCATCTGCCAACATGATGGTATCTTGCCAATTGAGAATGGCGAGACGGATTTCTTTCAGGGGCACAACATGTTCGCCCCATTGCACGGTTACTTTCAAATCAAACCAATCAATATTTGAAGTTACCACTATCGCGAATTCTGGAACATGCGTACTGTATCGGAATTTTTTTAGTTCAGGCAATCCATGTATCGCGTAGCCTTCCTGCTGTAGGCTTCGCATCATATTGATGAACCAGCCTTTCTTCATCACATCGTCAAAATGGAGATAGAAGTAAGGGTTGTTGAATTGCCTGGCAAAAGAGGGATGAAGTGTGCGGAGGTACTCGTGCAGTTTTACCTCACCTTCTTTGTCGCGTTGGATAACGGTGATCCGTTTGTCTTTTTCGATGACAAGACTTTCTTCCTGATCATATTCAACCACTTCATCGTCATACATAAATTCAGCACGAATCATCAGGTTAGATTCGTTCAATTCATTTAGCCTCACCCGCGATTGCATGGATCGGTTCAACAATTCGATGTTCAGTTTTTCGCTGATGTCAACTTTAAATTTGCGCGACCAAGGAAGCACGTACTTCTTCACTACTTCCGTTTTCATGGAGGACGGAAATTTCAAATCCCCCTGGGCAAAGAGTTCAAAGAGTTCAAGTGACGCTACATCGGGGGGGAGGTAGAATACGTTATCCTTTTCCAGTAGTAGATTTCTGTACAGTATTAGTTTTGAGATCTCACCTTCTAATAGAAGAGTAAGTTTAAATATGATGTTATCTTTTTCGCGTTCAAAAGAAAGGCGAACTTCTGGAGACTCCTTACTTAATTTTATCTGGTGCTGTGTGGCGTTATTGAAACGACCTGACTTGAGAATAAAAAGATGTGGCCAGTCAACGAGTCGGGGCCAAAGTTTGTGCAATGAATTTAAATAATGTTTGCGCAGATTTTTCAACTCCCGGGCGGAGGCATGCGTCCATGAGCCGGTGTTGCTGTTTCGGATAAATTTGTTTCCGGAGCCCGTCATCCAGGCAAGTATTCTGGTGTCAGAAAAATCAAGGAAGTCATTGTAGAAGGCATCGTCCAACGGCTTCAGGTAAGCAAGAGCCACGTTTGATTGCAGGGAAATCCTCTTGTATTCTTCGGCTTTTCCTTTAGGCCCATGACGAACAAGTATCGGCTCAAGGTCGAAGTTGGTTGACCGGGAGGAAGCGAAATTGAACAGGAAACCAATTTCGTAATCGATCACTATACCTTTTGGCAAAGATGGACGAGGTTCTTTCTTAGCGGTATTTTTTTCTTCGTCAAACAGCATTAAGTCAGTTCTTCAATTTTGGCATGCAAGATAGAAGAAGAATGTTTAAAAGGAGCGTTGGTTTAAACAACAGAAGCTGAAAAGCACGAACAGCATTGAGCGGTTCGTCAACGATTGCGTTGAGTAGATGCGTTCCTCGCAGAGAGAAAGAGTTTGGTTTTTTTATGAAAATTGCCTACCCTCAAAATGTTTTCCTTAATGATACGATTAGTAAGAGCGGCCTTGAAATGGGAGCTTTTCTAGTGGAAAAAATAAAAGCACCCCATTATGAAGCATCGTAAAGAACAAAACGACTCGTTCAACGATTACAATAAATTAATCCACCAAGGGATTGTGGCCTTACCGAAGGATTTTTACAAGGGATGGTGAACTGAATTTATTGTTCGGAAAAGGAGAGGGGCACAAGGGACGCTTGCGCCAATGGTGGTGTAGTTTATCGGAGGCTTGCTGTGCGGCTAGTTTAAGCAGCGATAATAGTGAAAATAAAATGTATTTTAAATAATACATATTTATACTAAATTTGTACTTTAAATAGTACACTTTGGAATCACTGATCATAAAGTTTCGTGGATTGCTTGAGTCCGTACATTCAAACTACAATCGTCATCTGTATAATCAAATTAACTGGGAAGCCAGGGGAATTCGGATTGAAGGTGCCAGAGGCGTTGGTAAATCCACACTCATGCTACAACATATCAAAGCTAATCTTCCCATTCAAAAGACCCTTTACATCACTTTAGATGATTTGTATTTCAGGACGCACACCCTGACTGAAGTGGCGGAAGAATTTTATCAACAGGGTGGTAGATATCTGTTCTTGGATGAAGTGCATAAGTATTCCAACTGGCAAACAGAAGTCAAAAATCTATTTGATTTCAAAAAGGATCTTCAGTTGGTGATGTCAGGTTCATCCATCCTCGCCTTACAAAGAGCACAGGTCGACCTTTCGCGAAGAGTGGTAACTTACTTGTTGCCAGGCTTGTCCTTTAGGGAATATCTTGGGCTGCACCATGCCATTTCCTTGCCTGTTATAGAGTTGGGGGACTTGTTATCGAACCATGAAGAAATAGTGGTGCCGCTGGTAAAGAAAATAGCATCTCCACTTGCGAAGTATCGACATTATACTCAGTTTGGTGTGTATCCATTTTTTATCGAAGGAGAGACTGATTATTTTGTAAAGATCAATCAGTTGATCAATGTTATTATTGACTATGACCTCATTGAAGCCAAGGCCTTGGAGGGCTCCTCGCTGCGCCAACTGAAGAAGCTACTTTATATCATCTCGCGGTCAGTGCCGTTCACTCCCAATGCCAACAAATTGTCAGCGGATTTGGGAATTGGCCGAGGGAGGATAGTTGAGATGTTCGATATTTTAGAAAAATCCCAACTTATCCGAAACCTACGCTCTTCAGTACACGGCATGAGCCTGATGAACAAACCTGATAAAATCTATTTGAACAATACCAACCTTATCCATGCCTTAGCCGAGGGTAAGCCCGAGAAAGGCAACATTCGGGAGACCTTGTTTTATGCGAACGTGCAAGATGCCGGATTGACTGTAAGTTATCCGAAGACCGGAGACTTCCTTGTTCAAGGAAAATACACCTTTGAAGTGGGCAGTAAAGAAAAATCATCAAAGCAAATTAAAGGGGTGAAAGAATCCTTCGTGGTGGCTGATGATTTGGAAAGAGGGGTAGCAAATAAAATCCCCCTTTGGCTTTTTGGATTTCTATAC